>JAFGLD010000067.1 GCA_016928235.1 Anaerolineae bacterium
AAGGAATGGTAATTAAACAACTTTCCCAGTTGAGCCTGAAAGTAAGAACCATGGAGGGGAAAGTTAATAAATTCTCATTCCTAAACATTACATGAGAGCATTATGGCAAAAAGTCGAACCGTTTACGTCTGCCAAAGTTGTGGAAAAACCACTTCGCGTGAAATGGGACGCTGTCCCGGTTGCGGCGAGTGGAATACGATGGTCGAGGAAGTGGTTGCCCCGACCCGGCCTGCCGGCCACCAGACGGCAGGAGCCCGTTCCGAGCCACGCCGCCTCTCCGAGATCGGAGGAGATCCCTGGGAGCGCCTCCCGCTGCCAATGGAAGAGTTCTCCCGCGTGCTCGGCGGCGGCATCGTCCCCGGCAGCCTGATCCTGATGGCCGGCGATCCGGGAATCGGCAAGTCGACATTGCTCCTTCAGGTCACTGCTCTGATGGCTGATTATGCCGGCCCTGCCTTGTATGTCTCCGGCGAAGAATCGGCTCGCCAGATCAAGATGCGCGCCGATCGGCTTGGCATTACCACCGATAACCTGTTCCTGGTCACCGAGACCAACCTGACTGCTATCATTGAACATGTCCAGACCGTCCAGCCGCGGGTATTGGTCGTCGACTCGGTCCAAACGACCTATAACGACACACTCGATTCCTCCCCGGGCAATGTTAGCCAGGTCAAGGATTGCGCGATGGCTTTCCAGCATCTCGCCAAAGAGACGGGGATCGCGGTCTTCCTGGTCGGTCATGTGACCAAAGAAGGCAGCATTGCCGGGCCGCGTGTCCTGGAACATATCGTTGATACTGTTCTTTACCTGGAGGGCGATGCTTTTCAGGCTTTCCGTCTTCTTCGCAGTGTCAAAAATCGTTTTGGCGCGACTTCCGAGGTGGGCGTCTTCGAGATGCAGGGCGATGGCATGGTTGAGGTTCTCAACCCGTCAGAGGCATTCCTTGCCGAGCGCATGGTGAACGCGCCCGGCTCGGCTATTGTCGTGACGATGGAAGGCACACGCCCGCTGTTGGCTGAGGTGCAGGCCCTCGCCACTCATACCAGCTTTACCAACCCGCGCCGCACCGCCAACGGCATCGATTCAAACCGCCTGCTGCTCGTGACGGCTGTTCTAACCCGTCGAGTGGGCATTCGCCTGTCGGAGGAGGATGTCTTCGTCAACGTGATCGGTGGATTGAAGATCGATGAGCCGGCTGTCGATCTGGCAGTCGCGCTGGCAATCGCCTCCAGCGTCAAGGATCGCCCCATCCCTGCCGATCTGGCCGTGGTCGGCGAGGTCGGTTTGAGTGGTGAGCTGCGGACTGTCAGTCAGCTCCCCGCCCGTCTCAACGAAGCGGCCAAGCTCGGCTTCCGGCGAGTCTTGATCCCCAAGACGGTTCGACGCAACAGCGATCCGCTGCCGGAGGGCATCGAGGCTATACTCGTCCGCTCACTGGATGAAGCGATGGATGTTGTGCTACGTTAACCTTTGGAGATAGCCATGGAAACACCTCTACATCAACAAACTGTCGAGCAAAACCAGGTTGATCGCCCAAATGGCTGCCTGACCATCTTTCTATCCGCCGTTGTGCTTGTACTGACCGGCTCGATGGGATTTCTAGGTCTTGTTGCCTCAATGCTGGGAGATTCATTCGGCAGAAGTCTGATTGTCGATCTTGGCTATGCGAGTTTTTATGCATTGGTCTTGCTGATCCCCTTCGGTTTGATCGCCGTTTTTCTGAAACAGGAACGCTTCGCGCTATGGCGTGGTATCGCGTTGGCGCTAACCCTGGCAGGTGGGCATGCCGGCCTGATGGGGCTGGTGTTGTCGGCTGATCGCGCTCTGCCGGAACCGGGCTTACCCAACTGGCTGCCATCTCTACTCTCGATCCTCTACAGCCTTGCGATTATCGCTACCGGGCGCAGTCGTTTTCTGAATAAACCTGCTGCCGGCCCGGTCCTGTTGGGACTGTCACTGGGTCTGGTCGTCTCGGCGAGCTGGTTAGTTGTTGGCGCGGCAGGCACCCTGGGCGAAATCTCTCTAGGGCTGCTCGATGCCTTCTCGATGGCGCTTATCTGCTCTGTTCTGTTGGCATCGATCTTCTTCTATGACCACGAGGTTCTCGCCCGCCATCCAACCTGGTCGGCATTGTTGGCCGGTGGAGTCTTCTGTGCTGTCCAGTATGGTGTGCTGGCTGTACGAGGGTACTGGTTGCACAGTTTCATGCTTTCCGCCGGTATGCTCCTGTTTGGCGTGATAGCCGGCGGGCTGCTCGGGCTTGGTAAACAGCCGGACACATCTCGCTCATGGTGGTCGGCGTTGGCTTTTTTCTTCGTTGTTTTCCTGTTACCCCTTGTTTTGACCGATGCAGTTGAAGGGGCATTTATGATCGATGAGATGGGAATAGCCTGGGGGCTGACAATCCCGGCAGGTCTGTTGTTGGGGTTGGCGGCAGGCGCGTCGATGCTGCTGGCCCACCGCCGGCTGAACAAGATCATCGAGCAGCCCGCCATACCGGCCATTTTCAATGTCGGCGTGCTGGCAGTCTGCGCAGTCTTACACGTCAGCTTCGGACAAGGAGGAATACAGCCGGAAACTTTCTTTGTCATCCTGGCCGAACAGGCCGACACCTCTTTTGCAGCCGATATAACCGATCGGGATGAGCGGGTATCGGCTGTTTACGAGACTCTGACCGGACACGCCCAAACCACCCAGGCCGATCTGCGCGCTATGCTGGACAGTCGTGGGGTTGACTATACTCCTTACTATCTGATCAACGGCATCAAAGTCGTTGGCGATCCCATTCTGCGCGCGCAAATAGCTGCCCGGCCTGATGTTGATCGCATTCTCGATAATCCATACACTCGTCCTTTGCCTCCCTTCGTCGAGCCTATGTCCATGCCGGCCACAGTAGACTCGATTGATAAGCTGCCGTGGGGTATCGATCAAATAGATGCTGAGCTGGTATGGGAGCAGCTCAACATAACCGGCGAGGGCATCCTCGTCGGAGGTGCCGACGCAGGCGTCGATTGGACACATCCCGCGCTGAGAAGCAGGTATCGTGGCTCGGAGGGGCATCACGATTACACCTGGCTTGATGCCTGGTCCGGCGAGAATGAGCCGGTAGACCAATCAGGCCACGGGACACACACCTTGGGAACTGTGTTGGGACAAGACGGAATCGGTGTCGCGCCGGGGGCCCAATGGATCGCCTGTCGCAATTTGGCCCGCAATTTGGGCAATCCGGCTTACTATCTGGACTGTATGCAGTTCCTGTTTGCTCCATATCCTCAGCAAAGCAACCCCTTCACTGATGGTAAACCGACACGCGGGGCTCATGTTGTCAACAACTCGTGGGGCTGTCCGCCTGAGGAAGGCTGCGATGCGACTACGTTTTCCCTGGCGGTCGAGCATTTGCGTCACGCAGGGCAGATGGTTGTGGTCAGCGCCGGAAATGATGGGCCGACCTGCAATACTGTCTCGCCACCCGCCAACGCCGACGCGGCTTTCAGTGTGGGAGCCTATGCCGAAGACGGCTCGATCACCTTCTTTAGCAGCCGGGGGCCGATCCTGTCTGACGGCAGTGGGCGACTCAAGCCGGATGTTGTGGCGCCTGGGTGGGATATCCTTTCCAGCGTGCCGGGCGGCGGCTATGCGCATGGCAGCGGTACCTCGATGTCCGGTCCACATGTTGCCGGTCTGGTTGCTCTATTGTGGTCGGCCGATCCGTCGCTGATCGGCGACATCGACCGTACGGAGCAGATTATCCGAGATACTGCCCATTATGTCTCCGCGTCCGATCTGTGCGGTGGTGATGAGGGACGGGCCAATAATGTGTACGGCTATGGCCGGGTCGATGCTTTTGCGGCAGTCAAGAAAGCATTGGAGCACTAACTACCTGGTTCATGCCAATGGCCATGTCGCCCGGATATCGAAGTCAAGCGAATCGCGCTGGCCGGCCAGGAAGCGATGGTGCCCGGCGGCGGCGATCATGGCGGCGTTATCGGTGCACAGCGAGAGCGGCGGGATGCGCACCGGCACTCCGGCTCCTGCGATCATGGCCTTGCGCAGCGCCGCGTTAGCCGAGACACCCCCGGCGACGAAGACCTCGCGGGCCTCGAACTCGCGGGCAGCGCGTGCAGCCTTCTCGACCAGCACATCGACCACTGCGGCCTGGAAGCTGGCCGCCAGATCATCGACCGGCACACCAGGCTCCAGCGGATCATCGGGCTTGTAGCCAGGCTGGAGGGTCTGGAGCATCCTCAGCACCGCTGTCTTGAGGCCGGAGAAGCTGAAATCGTAATTCTCCTGGCCCTGGTTGCTGCGCAGATGGACGCGCGGGAAATCGAAGGCGTCTGCGCGACCATTCTGCGCGGCTTTCTGGATCGATGGGCCGCCCGGGTACGGCAGCCTCAGCAATCGTCCCACCTTGTCAAAGGCCTCGCCGGCAGCATCGTCGAAGGTGCCGCCCAGCCGCTGGTACTGGCCGTGGCCGGTCATCAGGATCAGCTCGGTATGTCCGCCGGAGACCACCAGCACCACTACCGGGAACTCGATGGGGATGAAGGGGCCTGACTGCTCGGCGGGCGGTTGGCCCGGCACGTAGCGATACTCCGGCCCAGCCAGCCACAGGGCGTAGATGTGCCCCTCCAGGTGATTGATGGTCACCAGCGGTAGACCGTGCCCCAGCGCCAGGCCCTTGGCCATACTCGCTCCAACCACCAGCGAACCGGCCAGGCCGGGACCTTTTGTTACCGCGATGGCGTCGATCTCCCCCAGTGTCACCTCGGCCTGCTGAAGCGCCTGCTCGACGACCGGGTAGATGCTCTCGATGTGGATGCGCGAGGCGATCTCCGGGAAGACGCCGCCGTATTGGGCGTGGATATCTACCTGCGATGCCACGACGCTCGAACGGATCATCCGGCCATCGACGATCACAGCCGCCGATGTCTCGTCACAGGAGCTTTCGATGCCAAGTATTGTTGTCATAATGGGTTATTCCGTAGGCGCGTATGGCCGCGCGCCCCTATCGCTCATTTCATCTCGATCACCAAATCCTTGGGGTACGGTGTCAGTGAGTGTACCTCGCCCTTCTCGTCAATGTAAAAACAGCTATTTACTATTCTGGTGACAGGGCAGTTCTCTGTCCACAGAACATCTATTCAGGCATTCCCATGCTCGGTGTAGATGAGATAAATATAACAGGGGGGCCTGGCAATCGCCCCCCCGCCTTTCTTCTCCTTTATATAATGCCAGTTTAATCAACAATTACCGGATTGGTCTCAACTGAGAGCTTCAGTCCAAAGGTATCTGTTTTGCCGTTGTCATACTGGACTATCAGCCGACCTCCATAGAATGGCACACCAATCACGTCGCTCGGAACAGTAAATCTGAAACTTACCCATTTCTTACTATCTCCCCAATTGTCATAGGCCCATTGGGTCTCATCCATCTGTATCGTATATTCCTTGCCTGCACAATCGGAATTGCTGCCAAAACACACAGCCCAATCTGTACGTGGTATATTCTCGAAATAAACGATCAACGGCAGGCATGGTTTGCTCTGACACGTACCCATATCCTTATCGAAGAGATCGAGCAGAATATCCTGGCCGCCCAATTCCGCGCCAAGATAAGCAGCAGGGAATAGGCTTGGGCCTTCATCAGTTGATTTCATGGGCAGATGCCCAATGCCATAAACACTGACACCTTTGGATGAATGGTAGGTTTTGTTATTGACAAGCATCTGGCGCTGCATATACACCTGCCGGGCATTAAGATTGGCTGGTACGGCGGCATCCACATCCTCAGTGCGTGATGGGCCAGCCCAGATGGCATAGCCATTCTCAGAACTGCCATCGAGTCCTCTGACTTCCAGGTAGAGGATGGTCGGCGAACTCTCGCCGGGTGCTTTGTAGATATCAGGCACTTCTGATCTGAGGTCAACCACAAAATCACCGTTCCCGGTACAAGCAGCAGCCCCGCTGCCGGCCCAGGTGACGGCGCTCCAGGTGTAGGCGGGTGCACCATTCATCCTGACTGTGTCACAGTTCTCAGTGGCCACAGAAGGCTCTGCGGTAGCATCGAGTGGATGGGAACTGCCCCCAGCAACATTACTAAAAGCTGGCATCAACTCATTCACATCGGTCACGCCCGGCGAGACCCAGGTCAGGTCGGTTGCCTCTGCCTCAGGACCAGAAGGCTTGCCTATGTAATAGGCCAGATCGACCGGTGCCAGCGAGCCGTCAACCTGCTCTGCATAGTAGAAAAGACGGTAGAGCGTCGTGGTGTTCCGGCTTTCTACGTACTCGTCGGGGACTGGGCTACCTCCACCAGGGCTGCGGTTCTCATCGATCCGTATGAGCCAGAAGGGGTTCTCTTCTGAATCAGGATAGTTTGCCTCTATGTCAGCCAAACAGGTATCATTCCGAGCCGTTAACTCGTCACCGCAGTTCTTTTCTGCACTATTTCCCGTATTAAAATCGTAGTATCTAAATGTTGTCCCCGAGGTGTTTGCCGAATCGGGGTCAAACAGCTCGACGCGGATTTTGTCATAAGCATAATCTGATGGGATATTAATACGGTAGGTGTAGGCCCCTTGCAGTTCCTCCCACCATGGATTGAACGTCGGGTTATCTACAGGTAAATACTGGTCGGTATGCTTGTCATAATTGAGATAAATTGGCGTAAAGGGATCCCCGGAGTCTGGGGTGTTCCTAGGGCCGAATAGTTCCAGGGTGAATTTTCCGATCATTGAAGTGCTGTTGGGTTCGCTGAGAAAACTCGGATAGTTCTCGCCAGTTGTGGCAGAGGTTGGCGCCGATGGAGCACTTTCATTCCCAGCCGCATCGTAGGCAGTCATGGTATAGGTATATTCGGTCGATGCAGCCAGCCAGGTATCTTGATAGCTGGTCGAAGTCGAGACGCCGATAGCTGTCGCGCCACCATTGCGGTAGATGCGGTAGCCGGCAACCCCAATATTGTCTGATGAGGCAGTCCAGCTCAGGTCGATCTGTGAAGCAGATATGGGTGTTGCTATCAGATCGGCTGGTACGCTTGGCGCCTCGCTGTCATTCAAAACGATCAGTGTCCAGGGCGTGCTCCAGTCACTCCAGGTACCCATCGTATCCTGTATCCGCACCCGCCAGGTGTAAGTGTTGTTGCTCAACGCCGTGCGGGGTGAGTGGGTCGATGCTCTGACCCAGACATCCAAGATCGGGCTGGAGAAATTAGCATTGTCATCCACCTGTAGACGGTAGTAGGACACATCGATGCCATCACTCCAATCAAAAGCCGGTGTCAGGTCGTTGGTCGTTGAACCATCAGCCGGTGACAGTAGGGTCGGCGTGGCCGGCATCTGACCATCAACTTCTAGCGTCCAGGGCGTGCTCCAGTCACTCCATGTACCCATCGTATCCTGTATCCGCACCCGCCAGACATAAGTACCGTTGCTCAACGCCGTGCTGGGCGAGTAGGTCGATGTCCTGACCCAGACATCCAAGACCGGGCTGGAGAAATTAGCGTTGTCATCCACCTGTAGCCGGTAGTAGGACACATCGACACCATCACTCCAATCGAAGGTCGGCGTC
>JAFGLD010000068.1 GCA_016928235.1 Anaerolineae bacterium
AAGGAATGGCGATTAAACAACTTTCCCGTTTGAGACTGCAATAAGGATTATGGATGGGTAAGTTAATCAATCCTCATTCCTAAACAGTAAGAACGATGTCCTGTTGGGTGGTGGCACAAGCGCAAAATGGCTTCCAGGGCAAGTCCATATCTTGCAAAATCCCCACCAAACAAGGACTCGTGTTTTGTGGCATAAGTAAGCTGTCGGTTATGGCTACCTGCGAAACACTTAAACAGTTGGGTGTGAATGGCTTCTTTACTGCTAGGCTATCTCCGCCCAGCTGTACTAGAATGTCGACCACGGCATTTTAGCGTGGTGCCATGCTCACCTTATCCGAGCAAGAAGTCAACAATGTATTGGACATAGCTTACACAATCGCCTGTAAACTATACACTGCTTTTCAGAGGCATCCATGGGAAAATTGATCGTGATATTAGGCGGCGCGCGCAGCGGGAAGAGCAACTACGCTGAACAGATCGTCCGTGAGCGCGGGGGCGACCATGTGCTTTACGTGGCAACAGCCGGCGCGGAGGACGACGAGATGCGCGAGCGCATCCGGAAGCACCGGCAGAGCCGTCCGGCTGCCTGGCGGACACTGGAGGCGCCGGAGAACGTTGGTACAGCCGTTTTAGAAGCAGCGGGAGACGCTAAAGCTGTCCTGGTCGATTGCCTCACCGTGCTGGTCGCCAACCGCTTGCTGGCTGTAGCTGGGCCAGAAGACAAGCCCTTCGATGCTCCCAGCGATGATCCCTTCCAACCGGCCATCGAGGCTGATGTACAGTCTGAGGTCGAGAGCATCGTTGATTGTGCCCGGCAGCTTGCCGCTGAAGTCGTAGTGGTCTCCAACGAGGTTGGGATGGGTCTGGTACCGCCCTACGACCTGGGTCGCGCTTACCGCGATCTGCTCGGACGAGCCAACCAGATCGCAGCCGGGAACGCCGATGAAGTCTATCTGTTGGTAGCCGGCATCCCAATGAGGATCAAGTGACGAGAGGGTATACTCCTGGGCAGATGATTGAATGCTCTCCAGCGGTTTTGGTAAGGTTATGTCTCTATGCTTGATAAAATCGCCATTCTTTTGGTTGCCTTGCTGCTTGATGCCCTGGGAGATCCACCCAACCGGCTGCATCCTGTAGCCTGGATGGGCAGCGCCATCGATGCGCTGCGGCGCCGCGCGCCAGCCAATCATTCGAGCCGGCAGCTTGTCGCTGGTGGCCTGATCGCGTGCGGCGGGATGAGCGTCGCAGCTGGGATTGGCTGGCTGTTGGCGCGCCTGATCGCCAACCTTCCCCGTCCACTGAACTGGCTGATCGGTGGCCTGATCGTCAAGATGACGTTTTCCTTACGCGGGTTGGCCGATGCCGCCGATGAGGTCTACCGGGCTCTGGCAAGCGGCAATTTAGAGCAGGCGCGCCGCCTGGTTAGCTGGCATCTGGTCAGTCGGGACACATCGATGCTCAACGAGGCGCAGCTGGCCGCTGCCACAATCGAATCGGTGGCCGAGAACACCTCCGACGGGATCATCGCGCCGTTGCTTTATTTCATCATAGTGGGATTGCCTGGGGCACTGGCTTATCGATTTGCCAACACGGCCGATGCCATGTTGGGATATCGTGATACTGCTCGTGAGTGGCTGGGCAAGATACCCGCCCGGCTCGATGATGTGCTCAATCTGCTTCCCGCCCGATTGACGGCGCTGCTGCTGATGGCTGCTGCCGCCCTGACCGGGGAAGATGTCCGGATGACACTGGCGGTCTGGCAACGAGATTGGAACAAAACAGCCAGTCCCAATGCCGGGCACCCGATGAGTGCTGCCGCAGGCGCGCTGGGCATCGAGCTGGCAAAGAATGGACAGTATGTCCTCGGCGCCGGCGGCCGCGCTCCGACAGCCGGTGACATCGGACGCTCGGTGCGGCTGATGAAGACAGCGACGCTGCTCGGAACAGGCCTGGTGGTTATCGGTACACTGTTCTGGTGTAGAAAGTCACGGCCGGCCTCTGTTCAAATTCAACCTTCATTGAAGGATTGCTCATGACCCAACCATTCCCGCTTGGCAAGCTTCCGCCTGATATGTTGGCTGCGCTGCTCTCGCGCAGCCCGGTCCGCGATCCGCGTGTGGTCATCGGTCCGCGACCCGGCGAAGATGCCGCCGTCATCGATATCGGCACTCAATACATGATTGCCAAGACCGATCCGATCACCTTCGCCACCGACGAAATCGGCTGGTATGCAGTACATGTCAACGCCAATGACATCGCTGCGATGGGGGGGGTGCCGGCCTGGTTTATGGCAACGCTGCTCTTCCCGGAGAATCTGACCACCTCGGAGATGGTCGATACGATCTTTGAGCAGATCAACGCGGCCTGTGCATCGTTGGAGATCAGCCTGGTGGGTGGGCACAGCGAGATCGCCCATGGCATCGACCGCCCCATCGTTGTTGGCGTTATGCTGGGGTTGGTCGATAAAGATCGTCTGGTCACGACGGCGGGTGCCCGGGTGGGTGACACACTGATCGTCACCAAAGGCGTGCCGGTCGAAGCGACTGCCATCATCGCGCGAGAGCGGGCGGAGAGGCTGCGGGGCAAATTCGACGCGGCGTTCCTCGCCCGGTGCGCCGATTATCTCCATACGCCGGGGATCAGCGTGATGCGCGATGCAGCCATCGCGACCGGCGCCGGCCGTGTGCTCGCCATGCACGACCCGACTGAGGGCGGTCTGGCAACCGGGTTGTGGGAGATGGCCGATGCGTCTGGACATTGTCTGACAGTTGACCCATCGGCGGCAGTTTTGGAAGATGGGTGCCTGTTGTGCGAGGCTGTCGGGATCGACCCGCTGGGGGCGATTGCCAGCGGTGCGTTGCTGATGGCCGTCCACCCGGACGATACATCCGCGATCATCGATGCCTTGCAGGCCGAGGGAATCGGCGCCTACGTCATTGGCCACGTCGATGATGGCCCACCGGCAGTGCTCGATGCCGGAAAGGAGCTTCAGCCGCTGCCTCGCCCGTCCCGTGACGAGATCGCCAGATTGTTTGAGGATTAGTCACAGCTATTCTGACTGTGCCAGGTGTCGAATCTCTTTATATGCCTGTTGGAACCCTTGAAACCCATCATAGTTGTGAGGGGGCTAAAAAAGGCGGGCCTCTAGAGGCCCGCCTTTCAATTACCTTCTATCAACCTCGCCTTTGCGATCAGAATTGATCGAGAGCCTTACGGTACATTTCGAGTGCATCTTGCATTCGTCCCAGCCCCATCATTGCATCACCCATCACCCGGTACACCCTCGGGTTCACCACGACCTGAGATTTGGCAACCTCGGTGAGGTCAGCAATCGTTTCATCAAGTTGCTGGCCTGCATTGACAAGGCCTTCATAGGTGGATAATGCCATCTGAAGCTCTCCATCTCCCATCTGATCCCGCGCTGACTGTAACTGTGCCGTCGCCTCACCTGCTGAGATAACAGGTGGGGCAATAGCTTCAGCCGCAGGTGGAGATGGCGGCGCGGCAGCCGCCACAGGTACCGGCTCCGGTTCCGGCTCCGGAGCTGATGGCACAGCAGCCGGCTCTACCGCCTTCAAGAAATCGGCCAGGCCTTTTTCCGCTGCCTCAGCACCGACAGGCTCCGGAGTAGTCAGCCAGCTTGGCAGTTCCTCCTCTTCCTCGATCTCGAGAACTGGCGCAGGAGTGGGTTCAGCCACCGGCGCAGGTTCAGCGACCTCGGGTTCCGGTTCCGGCTTCGTGAGCCAGTCAGGCAACTCCTCGGCGCCCTCCTCGATCTTGGCGACCGGCGCTTCCTCTGGCTCCTTGAGCCAATCGGGTAGTTCTTCTCCCTTTGCCGCTTCAGCAACAGGCAGTTCTTCTTCCTTCTCTTCGGCCTTGACTTCAGCAACCGGCTCAGGCTCCTTAAGCCACGGCGGGACATCCTCACCCTTCTCAATCGGCTTAGCTTCCGAAACCGGCTCAGGCTCCTTGAGCCAATCTGGTATTTCTTCCTTCTCTTCAGAGATGGGCGCGGGCTCTTTGAGCCAGTCGGGCAATTCCTCTTCTTCAGCCTCTTCCTTAACGGCGGCAGCCGGCTCAGGTTCCTTGAGGCTATCGAGTATTGTTTCCTTCTCTTCAGAGATGGGCGCGGGCTCTTTGAGCCAATCGGGCAATTCCTCTTCTTCAGCCTCTTCCTTAACGGCAGCAGTCGGCTCAGGCTCCTTCAGCCACTCAGGAACTGCCTCTTTCTCTTCATCTTTTGCTTCGGAGACAGGCGCAGGCTCTTTGAGCCAGTCGGGCAATTCCTCTTCTTCAGCCTCTTCCTTAACGGCAGCAGCCGGCTCAGGCTCCTTGAGCCACTCGGGTAATTCTTCTTTTTCCTCTTTTACTTCCGCGGAGACAGCCGGCTCGGCGCTCTCTCCTAAAATATCGTCCAAATCAATCGAGGCAGCCTGTTCTTCAGCCTTCAATGTCTCGTTCAGCCAGGCCAACTCGTCTGCTTCGACAGGCAAATCAGGCAACTCGGCCATTTCAGGTTCTTCCGCGCCGGCCGGTGATTCCAGCGCCCTGGCCATCTCTTCCCGAGCTTCGGCTTCTTTCAGCCAGCTCGGTAGCTCACCGGTCGTGATAGGTTTGGCTTCTGCCTCCTTGTCCGGCAGGCTCGGCGCGGCAACCGGAGGATGATCTGGTGTTAAGGCCTCTGAGACCACTTCCTCAGAGCTAACACCCTGTTCTGCCGCTTGCTGCTCGAGCCATGACAGAGCCCCGGCAGGCTCTGGTGCAGCCTCTTTGGGCTCCTCCTTCTCTTCAGCTTGCAACCATGTCGGAAGCTCCTCTTCTGCTTCAGCAGATGCAGCCGTTTCGATTGGCTCTCTGAGCCATTCCAGGTCGGAGCCACCGGGCACAGCCGCTTCAACTGGCGCTGCCGGCTGGACTTCACCCTTCAGCCAGGACGGTAGTTCTTCGGCAGCAGCCGGCTCCGGTGCAGCAGGTGATGCGGCTTCCTCTTTCAACCACGCTGGAAGCTCAGACTCTTCTTCAGCTTCAGCCTTGACAGGCTCCGGCTCAGACTCCACAGGTGCCGGTTCTTCCTCTTCTGTAGTGCTTGGCTTGAAATTTGGATCTACTTTAGCCGCAAGCTCTTCAATCCATTTAAGCGCATCATCACTATCCAGATCGCCCGATGCTAACCAATCGGGTATATCATCTTCTGGGGAGGTGTCATCATTTCTTAATTCTTCATCTGGTGGTGCCACGTAATTCTCCTCCTCAAGTACGGGTACTGGTTCAGGTGTCAACTCAGGTTTTACCTGGAGCCAGTCTGGTAATTCTTTCTCTGCTGCCTCTTCCGATACAGGATGTTTGGGTTGCCCTTCAGATTCACCAATTTCCGCCAACGCGCCGGCGGCTAACCAGTCTGGCAATTCTTGTGCTCTGTCTTCTGCTTCCTTCACACTGGGTGATCCTAACCCGGTATCTTGTGTCAGCCAATCCTCCGGCGGAGACGGTACATCATCTTTTTGCGAGGTGTCCCATGTCTCCATATCCCCCAGTGCATCTAACTCTAACGAATCGGCACCCACATCGGACGATAACGGGGCCGCCTCTTCAGTCATATCACCAGGACCACCGGCAATAAACGCATCGAGCCATTCATCCGAAACGACTGAAGGCATGTCGGGCTGTGATGGGGATGATGGAGCCCGTTCGCCAGACACAATATTGTCTAACCACTCTGGCGCAACTCGTTCATCAACACTCGCAGGTTGTCCCCAGTCGTCCGGCACGGGCTCTAAAGAGGGAGGTGTTTTTTCGCTTAAGACTTTCGAAAGCCATTCAGGGGCATTTTCTGGTGAAGTAGCCTCAGCAGGCTGATGTAATTGATCAACATCTTCCACTGGTTCCAGATCGCTCGAAGGTTCCTGGGCAAAAGCATTCTGAAACCACGCCGGGGTCTCGTCAGCAGAAACCGGCTCGGCAGGAGGTGTCTCGGCAGGCTGGGCCGCCGGTTCCTGTTCCAGCGCATCCTGAAGCCACGCTGGGGTCTCAGTGGGAGAAACCGGCTCGGCAGGAGGTGTCTCGGCAGGCTGGGCCGCCGGTTCCTGTTCCAGCGCATCCTGAAGCCACGATGGGGCCTCAGTGGGAGAGACCGGCTCGGCAGGAGGTGTCTCGGCAGGCTGGGCCGCCGGTTCTTGGCCTAAAGCATCCGGGAGCCATAATGGAGCATTGGTGGGAGCAACCGTCTCGGCAGGCTGGGTCGCCGGTTCCTGGGCGAGAACATCTTTCAGCCAATCCGGCTCATCTCCGGACGAAGGCATTGGTTTAGCAGGCTGTTCACCGGTCACATCCGCCAGCCAGTCCGGTACGGCAGTAGTTGATGTTCCGCTCGCGGGAGGCGGCGATCCTGTCCCGGTCAGTGCATCTTTTAACCAATCCGGCTCTGCGCCGGCCAATGCGCCAGGGGTCGCGGCTGCCCCGGCGGGCGTCGATCCGGTTGCGTTAAGGGCCTCCTGCAACCAATCAGGCGCAGCCGCTTCTGGCGCCGATCGGGCAGGTGCTTCGGCCGGCGGGGCAAAAATATCCGACAGTGATGGAGCAGGGGCTTCCAATGGTCCTGTCACATCACGTCTTTTTTCCAGGCCGTCAATTTCGGAGACCCAGTCTGCTACACCAGCCTGCCCCGAAACCTGAGTGGCTGTGTAATCCAGCATGAGAAGCCGAAACGCATCTGTTGGCGCTGCCTGACCATCATGTTCAAACTCGTAGCCCAGGTAGGGATCGAGCTCCTTGACACGCTCCAGGAAGGGGCGAGCCTCTCTCCTTTGGCCGGCATGAAGCCACAATTGAACCAGAATGCGATTAGCTGCAATGCTGTAAGGAAGCTTTCGGAGAACTTCTGCAGCGACTTTGCCGGCAGCCACAAATTGATGATCGTGCCATAGGGCTTCGGCCATCAAAACTTGCAAATCCAGACGCTCCGGATCATGGGCAATAGCTTTAGTCAGCTCTGAAATGGCCTGAGGGTAAAGCTTGCCCCGGATATACATCCGAGCAAGAGCACCGCCGGACATTTGAATCTTTCGGGGAGCTTTGCGGTCACGTTGTTCGTAGAGCTGTTTGAGTGCTTCCTGTAGCTCGGAGTTGCTGGGCACCTGCTCGAAAGCACGTTCCAGATGCCATATAGCCGGGTCTAATGCGCCATCCTCTTTATAGCATTCACTCATCCCAATATGTGCAACAAAATCAGTTGGATCGGCGCTCAATACACGTTGGAACAGGTCTAGAGCATCTGTGTAGTTTTCTTGAGCGGCTAACGCACGCGCCAACTGCTTATAGATTGCAACGTACTTGGGGTAAGTCTCAAGGATATGGCGACACTGCGCAATAACTTCGCCGTATGCATCACGGTCAAGCCGATCATCAAGATACTCGATGTATGCCCGAAGACTAATCTCTGCCATTACATATCCCAGTAAGTCCAATAGGGCGCAAAGCTGAGGTTAAGTTATGGTAACTGGTGTGATTATGCAATGGTTTAATTGAAACCGCAAGTTCGGCGAGAACAGTCAAACCAATCACAAACAATTCGCGATTCTACAGCGGGCCAAAGCGCAAAGCATCGTTGATAAAAGGACAACCATTGGATTGTCGCTGAGCAACTGATGATGACCGATATAGATTTCTCATCCATTAGCTCGGTTCCATTGGGAGGCAAGCCGTTTGATGGCCGGCAGATCAGCTACTACGGCCATCACGTCACCTGCTCGAATTGTAACGTCAGGCCCGGGGTGGACATCGACTGTTCCGCCGGATTGGAGAAGAATGACAGATAAATCCAACTCAATCTCGAGTGCCTGTACAGTGACACCCTCCAATTTCGATCCCGGTTGTACCTGCAGACGACCCATCACCAGTACCCTATTTTCCACTTTGAAGGTTTGGATAATCTCGGCACCAATCGCGGCGCCTGCAAAAGCAGGTGCTGCCAGCAGTGATGCGCTCAATGCCGCGCTGATATCGAATCGGTCGGCGATGCTCCGCGCGAATTCTTCATCGAACATTCGCATAATCAGGCGAACGGTTTTGTTGCGCTCCCGGATACGTGCCGCCATTTGCAGGTTCATCAGGTCATCGTTGGTACAAACAATGATGGCTTTGGCACGGGCAAGGCCTGCCTTATCCAGTATTTCGGCGTTGCGCGCATCCCCGACCAGAATAGGAATGTTGTGGGAACGTATCTCAGTAAAATTGGGAGAATCGGCTTTGTATTCTATCCCAACAATGTCCTCATCCAGACTCACTAACTCACGGACTACCCGTAAGCCCAAACGTCCCAATCCGCATACAATGATATGATCGTTCAAAGTTGACGTCACCGCTTCCTCCCACTTTGCCTGTCTCAAACTACGATTAAAGGCCAGGGTGACAAAATCAGCCGCGCCCAGAGCAAGAAATATCAACCCAATGGTTGGCATAACGAAAAAGTAAATATCGAGATACCATTCGCCTGGAAACTCGACAGCCGATTGAAAAAAGATCATTGTCAAGGTGTCATAGAGAGCTTCGATGTAGCTGATTGTCTCCGGCTGCGAACGATTCCAAAGTGCCTGAAAGCTCCAGGAACCAAAGAACAATGTGGCCAGGAACAGCATCAACGGAACGCTGAACTCGCGCACCAGCACGACGGTATCTCGCACACCAGCACGGAAACGCCGGCGCCAACACCTCCAGGACGACATTGATATACAAGATGTCCGGCCGGTTTCCCACATGGATTTGTTTCCCTCACAAGAACAGAAAAGCTGCCCATGAGCCGACACATGCCGGCTATTTTAGGCCCGTATGAGCGATCTGCGCAATCACTATAGCCCAGGAGCGATTCCTATGGGTTCACATCTACCTGTCCGACAAACAATGCATCCTGATCGTCTAACGTGATGATACGAGTATTGTCAGGGTTGAGAAGCCCGATGTAGACCTGGTAGCTTCCTGAAGGAACGTCACTGATATCCAGGATGTAGACATCGGGAACCTGTTCGCCTGCTGACCAGATCGATGTGGGATAGGAACCCTCATGCGGCTCAAATTCGTCTTGAGTGATGATGATGCCCATTGGGTCACGCACCTGGACGAAGACACGGTAATCGGCCTGTGGCCTGTGGATGGCTTCCCACAATAGAAGCAGTTCAAGTCCATGCTCGGTACGTGCCAGCCGATATCCTAACAGGGCAATGTCGCCAAACTCAGTCTTGGCACCAGAAATCCCCCCCAGTAGATCGGCGCCCTGGAAGGGAACTTTGGCCTGTCCAACTGTCTGCCAGTCCAGATCGAAGGCACCTGGCCCAATGCCGATTTGAATATCATAGACTCCGGGAGGAAGCCCGGCCGCGATTTCAATAGGATGGTAAGTGGTGATCAAACGGCGCTGGGGCCATGCCGAGAAATCCATCACACGGTTGGACAATCCCGCCACAGCCCCCTCACCGCGAGCTTGAATCCGGATGACGATATGTTGTGGCTCATCTACAACCTGATTGACCAACCACTCTAGTTTTACCAACCCTTTACAGCCACTTGCAAGGGGGAACAATGAAAAATCGGCCGCGATGCCGTTGACTGTCAGACCATTGGGATAGACGACATAGTTGATCAGAAGCTCCGATAGGCTGGTCGGCGATGATGTGCGCTGGAAAACCAGCAACGGGTCGGACTCGTTTGCCGGATCAATGAAGTGTGTGATCTCGGTATAACGGGAAGCAAACCAGGTATCTTGCTCGAAGCTGTAGTCTCCCAACGAAGAAAACTCCGTGGCGGTGATGACGACATATTCCGGCTCGGTGCTTGCCAGCCACCACTGACTATCTCCACGCACCAACGCCTCGGCTATATCGGGTTGAATCGAGCCATGATAATCGAGCAGTTGGCGATGAGAGAGGTAGCCGAGCACGCCAATATGTGTTGCCCCAATCTGGGCATCGACTGGTGTGTGATCATGCAGCCAGTGCCCGGCTTGAACATACCGATCATCTACAGGAGCCGGGGAAAGCGTCTGCCATGCCAGATTCTGCTCGGATGTGGGTGTTGCGATTCTATAATCGAGAAAGAGGACAGGGATGATGTAGAGCGCGATCGCGACACCGGCCGCAATGTGTCGGTGAGCCCTCACGTGGCTCGATACATCCTCAATCCCCATTCCACTCAACGCAGCCAAAGCAGGGAGCAATGGAACGAATGACCATGCGTAAACACTGGCCTTCAGAACAGCCAGACTCAAAATGTGGAAGATGCCCCAGCCGATCAACAAGATGGCCCATCGTTGTTCTTTGAGACGGGTCAATCCCCAGGCGCATGTTAAAGCAGGCCAGAGCCAGATAGGAGAGAGAAATACACGACCCAATGCGGCCATCCCTGCCCATACATCCTTGCCAATACTATCAGGCAGAATGGCTGCCATCTGCACCGGCGGCAGGCCAAGCAACTGTCCACCTGGCTGATAGGCTGCCAATGCCCATAATCCTCCCAATGTGATGCTGCCCACATAAATGCAGACGGGCAAGAAATGGAAGGAGCGCCCACTGGCCAGGGAATCGGAGAGCAAAATAACAGCCAGGATGCCGGCCTCAAGGCGCATCAGCGTTGCTAATGCCAGCAACGCTGCCACGCCGGCACCTCGCTGATGCTGATGCAGCCAGATTGCGCCCAAGCATAATGCCATCCAGGTTGTTGTCTCCAGCCCAAGTGTGATCCATAGGAGTGGAAACGTCATGTAAGCGCCGGCAGCAAGCATGGCTGTTACTTTACCTGCCGGCTGTGCCAGACCATATAGCATCAGTCCGCCAGTTGCAATGGCTATGACGCTTAACACATTGCTCAAGGCAGGTAAATTTGAGAAGAATAGCGCGCAGATACCCAAAACAAGTGCGTAAAGGGGAGCCACGGCCTCACTGAGAATGGGGGCCTGACCAGGATTGTAAAGTAAGCCAAAGCCGTTGGCTAGATTGAAGGCATAGCGATAAATGATATAACTGCGATCACAGTGATGGGGAAAAAATAAAACGGCAAGCCCCAGCACAACCGGCAGTAGGGTGCCACTACCGATTAACTCGACTTGTCGACGGACGAACATCGTTTTCAGCTTCATAAGTTGAAAACAATCATATCATATTGAGCCCACTCACCAAAAACAGGGGTTGGGGATTGGGGGATTGGGTTTAGGGCTAATACCCGTGAATAAAATCATTGTCTTCTTTGAAAATAGTAACAAGTGATGAGTTATGAGTGATGAGTGACGAGTCAAAATAGATG
>JAFGLD010000069.1 GCA_016928235.1 Anaerolineae bacterium
AAGGAATGGCGATTAAACAACTTTCCCGTTTGAGACTGCAATAAGGATTATGGATGGGTAAGTTAATCAATCCTCATTCCTAAACAGCAGTCTTGTCGGCAACAATCGTCAATCGGGTTTCAGCCCGACATTGTCTGGCGCAGTTAGATGCAAATAGCCTCAACGAGAACATAGCCGGAATTCGGCAGTAAATAAGAGAAAAACACGCATAGAGAATTGATCACCCGTCACTTTTCGCTCGTCACTTACCGAGGATTGCTCGATGCGCAACCTGTTTCTCAGAGTCCGTGATTTCCTCCGGCAGGGTTGGACCTGGTCGCTGCTTGTCTTTACCCTGTTACTGACTCTCTACGTTCGTACGCTGCTACCTGGAGTAGTGGGTGGTGACGCAGGAGAGCTTCAATATGCCGGGCCGCTGCTGGCACTCACACATCCCACCGGCCAGCCGTTGTACGTTTTACTTGGCTTTCTCTGGTCACACCTCTTCCCCATCGGCACATTTGCCTGGCGCATGAATCTACTGGCAGCCATTTCTGCCGCTGCTGCCGGTGCTATCCTGACCGGGACGATCTACCGGCTCTATCGTGGCCCGGTCATCGCCTCGGCTGCCGGGCTGACTCTGGGGCTGGGTGCTACCTTATGGGGACAGGCCGTTATTGCTGACAAATACGCATTCAGCGCCTTTTTTGCCTCGTTGGTAACCGGATTGGCGCTGTGGTGGATGCAAGATCATGACCAACCTTATGGGGATAGGCTTCTTTACGCGCTGGCGCTGGCTTACGGATTGAGCCTGCTGCACCATCGCAGCATGTTCGTCTTTGCGCCGGGATTAGGATTGCTGGTGGGGGGGATCGAGCGCGGGAAGTTGTGGCAAGATAGACAACGGACGCTAATCGGCACGGCGCTGGTGCTGCTGCCTCCATTGATCATCTACCCACTGTTTCTGCCGCTCGTTCAAGCACGTGATCTCTCGCCGTTTCTGTGGCAACCATCCAGCTTGTCCGGCTGGATCAACTGGTGGCTGGAGCGGCATGTCCTGACAGGCGAAGTGCTGGTCTTCGATTCAGGTATGACCTGGGCCAGACAGCTGTTAATCTACCTGGAAACCCTGCGCCAGGATTACACGCTTGTGACGGTCATCTTTGCCGTCTTTGGCCTGGCGCTCCTGGTGCGTCGACGGATGATGACGGTGGTGTTTTTACTGGTGACCTATGCGCTGGTTGGCGCGCTGGGTGCCAACTATCGTGGGAATGTGCGGCAGTTCACCTACTATCTCCCATCGTTTGTGGTCTTGGGATATGTCTACGGGATCGGGTTGGGTGAATGCAAGCGATTTATGCGTGAGCGGATCGAAATTAGATTTACCCGGGTACGCATCCTGGAATACACGATCGGGTTTGTGCTGATAGCCGGCGTGGTGCTGACACAAATCATGCGGGCCTACCCTCTGCTGCGCGGCGAATCGACTTATGGCCAGACACTTGACGTCTATCGACAAACATTGAAGAGCGGCGACATGGGCGACCGTTTGGTGGCACGAATGATCGATCTGCCTCAGGATGCTGTTGTTCTGGCCGATTGGGAACAGCTGACATCCTTGTGGTACAAACAAAAGGTTGAAGGGGTACGCCCTGACCTGACGCTGATCTATCCCATCGAGCGGTTGGGCGATTTCGACGCCGATGATCGCCCGATCTGCCTGGCGCGGATGCTGCCGATTGGCGAAGAATGGCACCCGACCAATATTGGACCATTGGTTTGTCTGAACCATAAGCCGGTGGTGACAATCCCCAAAGACTTCATGCCGCTCGATAAGTTGCTGCTTACCCCTGATGGTGATCCGCAGTTGGAACTGGCGGCCTACCGCCTCGATCAGTCGACCATCTCTGCCGGGCAATATGTGCCGCTTGTTCTCGCCTGGCGTGCGCCGATCGCTCACCCCAAAGATTACTCGATCTCGCTGCGCATCCTGACCGAGGACTGGCAGCCGGTGTGGTCGGCAGATATCGCTGCGCCGGTGCTGGGGATGTACCCGACCTCGCGCTGGGTGCCCGGCGAGATCGTCACGGACTACCACGAGCTTGCCATCCCGCGCGAGATGCCTCCAGGCCGCTACCTGTGGACGGTTGTCGTCTACCGGCAGCTTGAGGATGGCAGCTTTGCCCAGCTCCAAGATATCGATGGTAATATCGAGGTGATGGGCGGCGTTTTTGAGGTTGTACCGCAATGAAGACCAATAGGACTCGCACCCAATGGGATATCGAGAAAATATAGGCCCGGCAAGTCTGACCCTGTTATTTCCGGATGCAACCAATGCCGGCGTCACATTGCTCAGAAAAAACAGCCTCTTCACTGATCAGTGTTGTCAAGCACTCAAGTGTGTCAAATTGACCACACAGACTGTCGCTGCGCGCTGGCAGACTTGATAAGCTGAATAGAAAAAGAGCAACCAGTTGTCAGCACCTTAGCTTCTCTTGAACCACTTTCCCCAGTACGCAAAAAGCTGCATACTGAGAGCATACCGTCATCATTTGTCTCCCAAAGGTGTTTGATTGTAGGATTGGCAAGATGCTGTTGGTGAATATAGTCTCGACCTCATCAATCGGGATATCTTCTCAATAAGAAGGGGGAGAGTCATGTTCTTCAACACCTTTTTATGCGTCAAAACGTCGTGACAGAGACATTGTTCCTCGGTAACTATTCAGTTATTGGTGCCAGCTGCATGACAGTTTTGAGTGATGGACAACTTGCGGTCGTTTGAGTGTCGAGTTTTAGTTTACAGCTAACAACTGAATGTTACTTGAGAAGATACCAATTGGGCGGGTCTCAGACCGCCTCTACTGTTTTCACGGAGGAATCTCTATGAATGTCTCGCAGATCAAATTCCCGGCAGCAGTTGCCGTGATTGGACTGGCGATTGGCCTGATGGGCGATTTGATGTTCTATTCCCAGCCATTAGGTATCTCGGTGCCGATCCTGGTGCTGGTAACAGCAGCAGCACTGGTTGGGCTGGCTCTGGCGGAGGAGACGCCGATTGTCTGGGCCAATTTATGGCTGATCCTGCCGCTGTTATTCCTCGCGGCTATGTCGGCGGTGCGCGCCGAGCCGACACTGCGCTTTCTCAACATTGCGGGCACATTGGGCCTGATGTTGTTGCTGTCTAACCGGCTGGCTACCCAACCACACATAAAACTCAACCTGGGTGAGTACATCGGTGTCATGTTCGAGACCGGTTTGTTCAGCATGATCATCGCTATTCCTCTGTTGGGCCAGGTGGTCAGCAAACGACAGGCCGACAGCCCACAGGGCAAACAAGTGATCCGTCGAGTAGCTGTCGGACTGCTTATCGCAGTTCCTTTCTTGCTGGTTTTTACCGCTCTCTTTGCTTCAGCTGACCTGGTTTTTGGTAAGCTGATCGAAAACGCCTTCAAATCGATCCACCTCCCCGATATTTTCGGCCACATCTTCCTGACGGCATTTCTGGCCTGGCCCATCATCGGTGGTCTCGCATATGCCTTGACACGTAAGCCGGGTTGGCAGTTATTCTCTAACTCGGATCAGGCTGAAGCCGGCAAGAAGGTCGACGCGCCGGAAGACGCACCCCAGGAGATCCGCGAACCACGTCGTACCATCCGATCATTGCTTCACCCGGTCGAGTCATCGACCGTGCTCTTTAGTATCGACCTGCTTTTCCTGGTTTTCGTAGCGATACAATTTGCCGCCCTCTTTGGCGGGGAGGCCTTTCTTCGTAGCCAGAACCTGACTTACTCTGAATACGCCCGGCGCGGCTTCTTCGAGTTGCTGGCTGTCTCCCTTATAACATTGGGGCTGATATTGGTGATTGACTTCATCACCCATCGAGAGAAAGGCAGGCAGCAGGTTGTGTTTATGTTAGGCAGCAGCCTGATGATTAGCCTGACCATTATCATCCTGGTCTCAGCCTTCCAGCGCATGCAGTTGTACGAATGGGCTTACGGTTTTACTCGATTGCGCGTATACCCACATGTTTTCATGGTCTGGCTGGCCATTCTCATGGCAGCGTTGCTGATCACTCTTCTCATCCGGCGGGTCAGGCTGTTTGCTACCGCTGCGTTAATTGCCTGTCTGGGATTTGTTATCACGCTTGATATTCTCAACCCTGACGTTTTCATCGTCAGACAGAATATTCAGCGCTACCACAATGGTGAGAAGCTCGATGCGGACTACCTGGGTACGCTGTCGGAGGATGCCATTCCCGATCTGATGCCGCTGCTGTATGACTACGGAATCGACACTCAGGAAACGATTGCGCCTCATCTGCGCTACCATCTTGATCGGATTGACAGTCGCCGTGAGCGTATGGCCTGGCCGGCCTATCACTGGAGCATCGACCGTGCCTACCACGCACTCGATGCCGAGCGCGACTTGATTGAGCAGTATGATTGGCCCTATCGCTACAGCATGGATTAGCCCGGATACCATAACTATATGGTTGTCGCTGGTTTCTATATGATCTCGCAGGCAGGCATTCCGTGTTTCGTGTTACAATCACGGGCAGGCACGGCATTCTCAAGGAAATATCTATGCACCGGAAGCCCAACTGTGACCAGCCTGTAGTATCTGCTACCCGATTATGTTGTCACCCGGCACCCAAAATCCGAGATCGAGCTATATCAACTAATCCTTCATTGATAGCCAGGCTGCCGGCAATATCTTTTGTTTTGTCGATTGTCTTTCTCCTCGCTGCACTCTGTTTGACATTCCGTGCTGCCGGCGCCCAGCCAGTGCAGAACTATGTTAACATCAACTACTGGCCACTCGATGAAAAATACCCTTTTGTCATTGCTTACCCTGACTCGGCCTGGACGTGGAGCTTTCTTGGTATCAATGAAGGGCAGACCTGCCCTCCATACCGGATGCGCTTGCGGGAAAACTCGCAAAAATACTGGCGAGACCCCATCATTCCCGAGGAAGAGGATTGGTTACAAGCCAGCCAGGGGCGCGAGTTTGTCCGCTGCTATCTCAATCATCGAGGGACAGATGTTGCCACGCAGCCTGGCGCGCCTGTTTACGCTGTTGCCGATGGTGTTGTGCATCTGGCCGCAGAGGGGGATGACGAAGAGGGCGCAAATGGCCAGGTGGTCATTGCCCATCACCGCATTGTAGATGGGGTCGATTACAATTGGGAGGCACGTTATCTGCACCTCCGTAACTTCTTCCCGGTCAAGAGCGGCCCGGTGAGGGAAGGGCAGTTGATTGGTTATGTGGCCGACCGCAAATCCAATACCCATCTTCATTTTGGGGTTGAGGGATTGTGGGATTGCTGGTCGCCCTGTATCCTGAATCCTTATGGACCGGTCTATTTATGGATCGATGATGATTTCAACCGGTATCCAGACCCGGCGCCAAGCGTGTTGGCTCATGCACCGGAAAGAGAGAACCTGTTACTCAACGGTGGCCTTGGCACCGGCGATCTGTCTCCCTGGCTCACATTGCAAGGCACGGAAGCCATCATCGACAAAGGTGTTCTGCATCTTCACCGGACGTCCGGATCTGCCGGCTGGACAGCCCTTGAACAGTACATCCCTTACGCGCTGGATGCAGGTTCCCCGTTTGAGGTGTCCCTCAATTTAGGCAATACCAGTGATGTAACCAAATATGTGGATGTCAGCCTGCGTAGCGCACAGGACCCTACGATTGGTTATACCCGATGTGCCTTTGCTCTACAGCCGGACACATCTCTGACAACCTACTTTTTGCGCGGCATGGCTGGTTATCGCTGGACAAATCTCATCCTGGCGATCAGTGTCTCGCCTGCTGACGGTAAGCCGGCTGTACTGGTGGATGATCTATCAGTTGTCTATAAGCCGGGTATGAAGATTGGGCCGGAGGGATGCAGCAAGGCACCATGACTGATGGGATATCTACCTCTGCCTGCAAATGCCGTCGTCCTGCTGTCGATTTTGGTTGACATTCCAACAAGACGCTTACGGCGCGGGATAAGCTGAATTCCAGGGCACAGTTGACAGATCGATGTTCAACTGGACAAAACGGGTCATGACCCAACCTCGCGTACCGTTTGCTGTGATGACTTCGAGCCACGAGTCGTCGCCATTGACCGCGATCACCTGGAGCGGATCACCTCTGACCAACACTTCCACTACCGGCGAATCGGAGAAGGGTTGATAGCGTATGTTGAGCTCGTCAGACGCTACAAGGGCATCCGGTAAAGGCTCCTGGATGGTAATCGTCTTGCTCCCTGTGATACCGCTCTCCGATCCGGTAATGCGCAGATCATAAGTGCCTGCCTTGAAGGTCGACAAATCGACTTGATAGGAGAACGCACCAAGCGCATCAGCCAATGGGAGCGCGTCGTGCAGGCTATGCTCATCGCCGACAAGATCAACAACGATACTTTCCCCGGCATTGAACCCTGATGCAGAGATCTTCAAGATATCCCCAATGCGTGGATCGTCGGGCACAATCGTCATCGAATCAGGCGCAGGTCCCGGAGTAGGTGTTGGCGGCTTCTGTTCAAGCGTAAATGTTACTTTGCGCTCGATCTGCTGCTCGATCAGACCGGCGGTGTCGCTGAATGGCTGGATGACAATCGTGGCAGAATAATCGCCTGCCTCAAGCTCAGCCCGATCGACATAGATAGTCACTTCTTGTGGCGGTATATCCGGACCGAGAAGAAAGTTTTCAGGGCTGACAGTTACAGCAGGGTTGTCTGATGAGACAAAGAAACTCCAGGGCGGCGGCGGATCGGGATTGCTGGAGCGCCAGTTGAACCGTAAGGTTGCGCTGGCCTCTTCCCCGACTTCGATTATTTCTTTTGACGGGTAGATTTCAAAGACCGGGTAAGTCCAGTGCAGGGCAAGGCTGTCACGCAAGTCGATGTCAGGCTGCTGGCCAATCCGTGATGCCAGATAGCGATCGATAGCCAGATTGCTCCATGTGTCATAGGCCTCTCGTCGCATTCCAACTACAACTAAAGCAAGTTGTGTATCGGATGGCTCGGCGCCGGCTTTTAATACGGTTACATTACTGAAGGGCATCGCATACGCATCGAGGGCCGCACCGGTCAATGCCAATGGACGCGCAGGGTTGTACAGGTAAAGAAGCACGGCTACGTCTTCGCTGTTTTTTAGCCGGGTGCGTATTGCTTCCTCGTTAAGAACTCCTAGTGGATCAAGCGCATCTACATTCAAAACACCTGCGGCAGTAGCGATGTTGTATCCCTGGAGTGATTTAGGCGGCATGCTCAACCGTCGGACAGTCGTGTCGCCGATAAGGGGAACTGCAATTGGCAGGTGTAACCCGGTCGGATCGTCAGCATAGGCGAATCGCCTGCCCTTTTGGATTGCTATATTGATACGTATGCCCGGTAGCTTTTCCCCAGTCAGGCCAGATGAAACCTGGAAATCGACCGCTCCTCCTGTGGCTTCGATGCGTGCCAGACCGTTGATATCGGTCACGCCGGAGGCAGTAGTCGATACGTCGCTGCCTGGTAGAGTGCAGGCAGCAAGCGTACTGACAACAACAATCAGCAGAGCCAGAATGCCCATCCATCGCACGAGGAGGTGTTTTACGTACATGATCATAATTCCAGTATAACGCGAGTGGCCGCTGGTGACCAAGTCAGCGCCAGACCATAAGCGGGAGAGTTGATGTTTCATTGCGTCGACCAAATTCTTGCCAGTGTCGA
>JAFGLD010000003.1 GCA_016928235.1 Anaerolineae bacterium
CATGCCTGCTTATATCGAACACCATTAGCCTCCTTGCAAATTCTAGTTGTGTCATTATTGAGACTCCGGTCAAAGGTCATGCTAACTAAAATTTACTTCTGGCCTTCATTTAGAAATTGCGTACAATAGGAGAGAGGAATTGTACAATTAATATTGGGCTATTTCATGCCCATCTGCCATTTGATCAGATTGATAAGGCCAGGTGAAACTATGTCCCGAATACTTGTTGTTGATGATGATACCAGTCTGCTGCAGATGATGGGATTGATGCTCAAACGAGCTGGCCACACTGCTATCTTGGCCAGCGATGGGCACGAGGGTATCGAGATTGCCAAGAAAGAAAAACCAGACATGGCGATTATCGATATCATGATGCCGGACATCAGCGGTTATGAAGTATGCACAATGCTGCGTCAGGATCCTCAAACACAAGATATACCGCTTTTGATCTTGACTGCTCTATCCCAACATGAATACCGGAAGCGAGCCGAGGAATCAGGGGCTGATGGCTTTATCACAAAGCCTGTGACGCGCGACGATCTGGTAGGCAATATCGAGGAGTTGCTGCGGACAGGCGCCCGCAACTTCCCGGATCTTTCCGAGGAAACGAAAGAGGAACCACCTAGCGAATACGATGAGCAGGAGCCGCCTGCCCCTCCACCCGGCTTCGAGACACCTTCATCCCCTGCTCCCGCGCCCCCCATCCAACCGGTCGAGAGAACATTGCCGGTTGTAGCTGTTGTTGGGCTGGGTAGCGGCGTCGGAGCGACGACTATAACGGTCAATCTGGGCCTGGGTTTGATGCAGTTTGGCCGTTCGTGCATCCTCGACTTCCATCACCAGTCTGGCCATGTGGCGGCTCAGTTGAGCATGATTGCGAAAGCCAATTGGGCCGATCTCGCTGATGTTGAGCCTGGCGGAGATAAGCGCAAAATCGCGAGCACATTGACACTGGAGCATCCATCGGGCGTAGCTGTTTTATCCGCGCCACCCAGCCAGACCCAAGCCCGTTTGAGCAGCGAAGGACTGCGCTACATCTTCAGTGTTTTGTCGGAGGGATTCAAGCGTCTCATCGTCGATCTTCCGGCAGGCCTGGATCCTATGAGCATCGCCACACTACACGAGGCCCGACACATTGTATTGGTGATCGGCGATAATCCGGCTAATCTGACCAACATTCCTCATGCTATCGCTACCTTGAAAGACTTGAATTTGAGCGGCGAGGTGCACCTGGCGCTGAATCATACTCGTCCTCATGGGGTCACACACGAGGCTGTCATGCAAACACTGGATGCTCCTCTGGCAGCTGATATTCCTTACGAACCGGCCCAGGTTGAGGCTGTGACCAAAGGGTTGCCATTGATCATGTATCGACCCAGCTCGCTCTTTTCACGGACGATCCTGCAACTGGCCAGACTTCTATAGGGGTAACAAGATTCCATGAACAAACTACTGGTAGTCGAGGATGAATCCATCACCTCAGATATGCTGCGGCGTTACTTCGAGATCGTTGGGTATGAGGTACTCGATGCAGCGACAGGGCGCGATGCTGTCACACAAGCTGTCGAACACCAACCTAAGTTGATCATTCTCGATATCAATCTACCAGACATCGATGGCTATGAAGTCTGTAAAAGATTGCGTTCCGCGCAGAGCACCAGGCATATCCCGATCATCTTCCTGACGCGCAAGGATGATCGCCGCGACCGGTTGATTGGTCTCGAACTTGGCGCTGATGACTTCCTGACCAAACCGTTTGACATCGAGGAGCTTCGGCTGCGGGTTCATAATATCGTCGGTCGTATGGGAGGTGCTGCCCTGGTTGATGCTCGAACCAGCCTGCCAAGCACCGCCTTGATCCAGGAACGACTACCTAAACTCCTGGATGATCCCTACAGCGTCTTTATGGATATAGAGATTGAGCATCTGGATGCTTTTGGGGAAGGATATGGCCCGGTGGCCACCAATCAGGTCATCCGCAGCACCGCCAAAATTATCGGCGATCTGCTACACGAGGTCGATCCTACCGACTCGTTCCTCGGACATCCCAATGACAGTCACTTCCTGTTGGGGATCAGAAAGCAAGCTACCGAGCGGGTCGAGAAGGAGCTGCCAGTCCGATTCCGCGACTTGAGGACCAAGTTTTACACCGAGACAGAGCTCGATCGCGGCTCATTGACAGTCAAAGGGCAGCCACGACCGTTGATGGGGCTCAAGCTGGCCCACATCGATGGGAACGCCATACAGGCTCTGCTGGGGGTACAAATCAAGACGAAAGAGAAGCCTCAGGCTGCCCCCAATGTGAAGAAAAAGCCGGTCAGATCGGCAAAATTATCGACCAGAGCGGCGCGAAAAAAGAAACCGACCAGGGTAACTCCTCATAAGAAAGGCGAGAATAGTTGATATCTGCTATGAGATTTACCCTGTAACGGTTGATGAGCAGCTATAACATCATCTATGGTTGCCCCGATAGCCACGAGCACATATACGGAGTTGCCCTGCCGATCTTCATTCACAACTTCTCTTATCATCTCTGTTCCCTGGATGTTTATGCGGACGGAGTAGCAGATTGCTGGGAGCTGGTTCCCCTCGATAAGCTTCACGAAAAGGTAGCGGATGGTTGGATCAGCGCACAGCCACCCGAAGGAGCTGAGATCAGCGTTCACGATCTGGGAAATACCCATGCTTTGCACGGCCAATGGATGACCCAGCCAGGCGATATCGTTCAACGCTCTCGCGATATCCTCGACCAGTTGAACCCTGAGAAGAAGAACCTGCTTGATTTGGATAAGCGGCGTCGTGATATCGCTGTGCGCGAAAACCTGGATGAGAATCAAATCTGGCAGGCACGGCTACATACCGGTATTTATCGAAGGACAGTGAACGGGGAGGAGATACCCGGTTCTGAAGTTCCGATCTTTGTCCCGCAAGACAGTGAGTTTTTGCTCACCCACTGCTTTGTCTACCGGGATTGGTGCGCGCAAATTGGTTATCAAGGCAAGCTGCTGCCTGCGGAAATACTCAAGGAGATGTTGGAAAAGAAGTTGCTCCTGACGTCGATCCCAGAGGGGGCGTCGGTTGCAATTCCTGGCCTGGGGTGCTTCCAGTCGTTTGAGGCTATGTGGTACATTGATCCACGTGAGCGGTGGCGCGAAATTCTGGATCTAATCGAGACGCTGAATGGAAAAACCAATCGGGTAGAACTGTGCTATCAGGCATACCTGGCATACCAGGCTGATCCAACCGATACCAACCGTGAGCATTTGCGCACTGCATATGAAGAAGTACCGGAGCATCAGCGTCTCTACGCAGAACGCAATATGGACAGCAAAGATCACACCATCAAACACATCCTCTATGGAGCAGATGACAAAGATGTTTGAGTTGCGCTACTCATTCTACAAAACTAGCTTCGTCAGATTATCGGTCAGGATGATTCTCGTGGCGCAAATGCTGAAGGAAAGCTACCGCTGCTCTCAACAATTGTTACCCCGCTGACTTCAATAGCGTCCCAGGCATCCCAGACCTGAGTAATACGATCGACATACGTTCGCTTTATACGCCAGCCACAGCGTAGGGTTCCCGTAGGGTAATCGTATGTTTTGCGGCATGATTGCTTTAGTAGAATAAACTATTCTTAGAGTGAAGGGTGAACAAAAAATCTCTTCTTCTCCTCCTTTTAAGCGGAGAGCCAGGAAAGGCGTGCCTGGCTCTCTTTGATTCTCATGCCAATTTAGGAATGAGAATCTAACCTATCCATTCAAGGTCTACTTGTCATTCCTTAGAGAGCCGCACAACAAATTCCTCTAATGCCAGATCGCCGGTGAGCTTCCCGGTTTTAACGGCCACGTCGATTTTCAGCAGCATCTCCAGAATGTGCTCAAGTTGCTCCATACGATACTGCCGTGACTGGGAGGCAATCTTTTCGGCAATGAAATCCCGCATCCCCAGCGTCTGGGCAGCGCCTCGTGCCGATTGGCCTCCATCCAACTGTTCGCGCATCTGGATGATCATCCGGTACTGTCGTGTGAACATCCCCAAAATGCGCAGCGGCTCATCCCCGGCGTCAAGCAGCTTACGCAACAGCGCCAGGGCTGTTTTCCCGTTGCGCTGCCCCAGCGCGTCCACCATTTGAAAGATATTGGCTTCAGTTGAATAAGGAATCAGCAGAGCAACATCCTCCTTACTGATAGCGCGCGTTCCGGCAGTGTAAGTCGCCAGTTTGGCCAGTTCAGTATCAGCCAAAACCAGATCGCTGCCGACACACTCGGCCAACAGACGAGCCGCGGCCACATCCAGCGTTGCCTGGTAGCGTGACGCGCGCTCCTGGAGCCACCGGGGCAGATCGCGAGGGGCATCGAAGGCCAGCACTTTGCCGCGCGGGTCGTTCTCGACCAGGTTAACCAGTTTTTTAAGTGCCTGCTGGCGCCCACCCCGCTTGCCCGAGTCACTTTCCTCTGAACCAGCTTCGACGAACACCAGCCGTGTCCAATCCGGCAAGGTCGTAAACACATCCGGAAGCTGCTCAAGCACAGCCCGACCGGTCGCCGATGTTGTCAGATCTTCGACCAGCACCAGCCGCGCATCAGCCAGAAAAGGCGCCGCGCGCGCTGCTGCTTCGATGTCGCCAGCCGTGACTGTCTTGCCGTCCATCTTCGTTGTGTTCAGCTCGATCGCAGTAGGATCGCCAAGAGAAGCGCAGAAGGCAGCCAAATGCTCTCGTAGGCTGGGTTCATCCTGGCCGGAAAAGACATACACGACGGGTGTTGGACTGGGCATGATTTTACCCCTCAGTCTTATCCATCGAGAGTACTGCAGCAGTCGACAAATCTGCCAGGGCCGGTATCAGATCCGGCAGCTCTTCGATAATCGCATCCGGGACATGGCCATCCAGGTCGGCAGGTAGATAGGGAGACCGGATCAGAATGCCTCGCATCCCGACTTGCTGCGCGCCTGCTACATCCACATCGATCCGGTCGCCGACATAGACAGCCTCTTCGGCGCGAATGCCCATTTGCTCCAACGCCGTGAGAAAAATCGATGGGTGGGGCTTCTGATATGGCGTCTCGCTGGAATAAACTCGCACGGGAAAGAAATCAAGCAGGCCGTGCTCTGCCAGATGGCGATCATGGAGATCGGCTGCCCAGAAGGTATTGGAGATCACCCCTAATCGATATCCCTTGTCACGCAGTGCATCGAGTGTAGCTCTGATCCCCTTGCGAGCAGAGACAGTTTGATCGACAGGATGGTAAAGATGGTGACGGGCTGCCGTCCAACTCGCTTCATCGACAATCATATCGATCTCGGACAACCCGGCTTGTATGGATGCTTCGATGCAACCACCACGCCGCTCTATCCACATCGCCCGATATGATTGGTCTATATGCCGGCCAATGGTTCCGGTGAGCTGCTCGATCTGCGAAGGGGTGAATCCTTTGGGGGCTAAATGCTCCATGACGGCCCGAATGCCGAGTACTGTAACTCGCCGAAAGGGATGCTTCAGATTGTCCGCCTGCGGATCGTGATAATGAATGAGTGTACCACCCAGGTCAAACAGAATTGCTTTGAGTGTCATGGCCTGTCCTATGTTTCGCTCATATTTTGAATGATGAGTTTGAATGATGAGTTTACAGTGAACAGTTTATAGTCCACACCCTATAGCCCATCAGCTATTCGAAAGGTGCAATATCAATCACCATATGTGTTCAGGCATAAAACCACCGGCTATATAGTAGACTTTATCGGAAATAACAGAGTCACACATAGAATGAGCCAGATTTCACGCATAGCATGACTATTGCTGATAAAATCTATTGCTTAAGCGCAGCCTGAATAGTTGCCGATTTGGGAATGCTTTCCAGCCCAGAACGCGAGACAGAGTCACTTGCAAGCACCGTCGCAAAACGGGCCGCTGCAAGAGGATCGTTGGTCGCTTTCAGCCGAACGAAAAAAGCGGCAGCAAAGACGTCGCCAGCACCGGTTGCATCACATTCAGACACTTGTGGGGCGGGGATATGGATCGGCTGGCTTTGCACATAAAGGGTACAGCCCTCGCGCCCACGTGTAACCACCAAGATATCAGTCTGCCCGGCCAGGTAATGGATGAAATCCTCGTCTCCTTCAACGTCTTCAATGCTGAAGACAACACCCCAAGCATGGCCAAGCACCTGGCGCGCGCTCATCCAGGGTTGAAAAGAAACCTGCCCATATTCATCCCAGCAGCGCATCCATCCTTGAGGCGTTATCCCTATCAAAGCCCCATCAAAGCGGCCGGCAAGCATGGGGTCAACCTCATTAGCGACCGGAGCAAGGTGAACAATGGCAGGATTTCGCCATTCCACGGGTAGGTTATGCCAGCGCAGATCCTGGGCTCGCATTAATAGCATCTGAGCGCGCCCATTAGTTGTATATATATTCTTAAATGTCGTTGGTTGTTCAGCGGGGATACAGATCAACGGGATGGTCTGCAAAGGAGCCAACAATGGATCGATATCGCTAGACGTACTGGTCAGAACACCAACCCGGAGACCCAACCTATGTGCTGTGAGCGCACCAAAAGTGGCAGTCCCGCCCAAGCGAGGTCCGTCAGGCGTGATATCCTGACAGACATGCCCAATGATGAGGTAATCGATTTCCTGGGCGGGCTGCAGCATAGCTTCGATCCGCTAAGCACTAGTGTTTAGGAGAGAATTTATTAACTTGCCCATTCATAGCTATTATTGCAGGCTCAAATGGGAAGGTTATTTAATCGCCATTCCTTAAGAAGAAATCTTCAGTATTACATGACACGTAAAAATGCAATCAACTACCAGCAAGTAGCTCTGATCTTGATGATGTATTTTACACGTCTATGCATCATAACTGTCAACTTAAGCAAAAAACTTCTTGATCTCTTTCAAAAAAACATTTCGTTCTTTTTCTTGGCTTGCCAAATCTATTGTCGATCAACAAAGGCAGAAAATGACCTTAAGTTGACAGTTATGGTCTTATGATTCAACAGGCTTTTACAGAGATTCAATTCAGGCTGTCGACGCTACCGTCTCTGAGGAATGATCGTCACCTTGCGTCGGTCTCCTTCCCCAATGCTCTCAGTACTGATGCCTTGTTCATCCCGCAGCGTCAAATGGATGATACGCCGCTCATTGGGTGGCATTGGCTCAAGAGTCATGGTCCGACCAAGCTGTTTCGCTTGAGCCGCCATGCGGACGGCCAGCATACGAAGCGTTGACTCACGTCGTTGTTTGTAGTTCTCAACATCGATGACAATGGTAGAGCGTCGCTGTAGCTCGCGGCTGATAATCATCCGAGTAATATGTTGGAGAGATTCCAGTGTCTCGCCACGCCGGCCGATCAGGGCACCCAGATCAGGCCCTTCGATATCCAGTACCCAGGGTGGTGATTCGTCTAACGAGCCGTCTTCAGCACGTCGAATGTTGATGGTAGCTTCCATCTGCATTTTAGAGAGCAACTCACGTAAGACATCTTTAGCCAGTTCGGCCTCTTTTTCAAGTTCTTCTTCCGTTACCGGTTCCGATATGAATCCAACATTCGATGGGGTGGTCGATAGCTGCTCTGCAGGTTGAGGACTGCGCAGGGGGGTGAGCCTTACCACCGCCTCACGTGCCCCAAAGCCAAGCATTCCCTTGTTGCCTTCTTCTATAATCTCGATAATGACATCATTACGAGAAAGCCCAAGCTCGGCAAGACCCTTCTCGATTGCCTCCTCAAGCGTCTGGGCAGTCACATCAAGCGGCTGTGCAATGTTACTTTGACTCATCATATCCTCGTATTTTGAAACCCGGCGAAACCGTCGCCGAAGCAACATGAGCAGTAATCCAACTTATGATATTAGACTCTATCGGAAATAACTGAGTTACGCATAGCGTGCCTGTTGCCGATAAAGTCTATTAAAACGGAGGCGCAATAACCATCCCGGAATCGCTACTCTTTGGGCGTAGATCTGGAAAAGTTATTACATTTTCGTTCCTTAACACCTCTGGTCTGTATACTGCGTCAGTTCTTACCACTCTTTGGTCGGTTGCTCGTCACCCTGGTCGCTTTGGCTTTTGCTTTTGATGTCTCATCCGGTATGGGCAAGCCGATCAGTCCTCGCCAACTGAAGCTACCGTCTTCTGTTCCAAAGAAGTTCTTCAGGCTACTCTTACCCATAGCCGCATATTGCACAACCCCAATGATATTGGCAACGATCCAATAGATCGATAAACCAGAGGGAAAGGTCAACGAAATATAACCGATGAAGAGCGGCATCGTCCACTGCATGGTACGGCCCATGGTCGCTTGCTGCGGGTCAGTGGAAGGAGGTGTCATCAGCTTGTTCTGAATCCATGTTGTGAGCACTACCAGGAGGGGCAAAATATAGTAAGGATCGGGGCTGGCCAGATTAAGCCAGAAAAATCGGCTGTTTAATGGGATGAGCGATGTTGCGTTGGGCAGCCATCTGAGCCAATCCGGTACCGGATGATAGATATATTGGGACAGCTCGATCAGCTTTAAGGGTGAAGCTGCCAACGAGCGTGTAATCGCCTGGTAGAGCCCGATCAGAATCGGGAACTGGATCAGCATTGGGAGGCAGCCGCCCAAGGGATTAATTCCCGCCTCGCGATACAACTCCATGGTTTTGCGTTGCAATTCCTCAGGAGCACTCTTGTATTTTTCTTGCAGCTTCTTTAACTTGGGCTGCAACTCCTGCATTCCGGCTGTGGACTTCTGCTGCTGCCACCTGAGCGGAAAGACGATCAGGTTAATGATCACCGTAAGGCCCAGAATAGCCAAAACATAACTGTTACCCATCAGGCCATAAAGCCAGAGTAGGGCATTTACCATTGGTTTAAGGATCAATAAATCCCACATAGGTTCTCCAGGACATCCGTTATTTCTGGCGACGGCCTCGCCCAAACAGAGTGAATATCAATAAAGCAAGACTAAAAATCAAGAGCAAGTTCATGGGCGAGCCAAACAACGAAGCCGGCTCCTCCTCTCCTTGTTCCTCTTTTTGCTTCTGTTCATGCTCTTTGGGGTTGAATCGCCAGGCTTCCTGCAAATCATCGAGTTCCAGGGCATAAATGAGATCGTCACCCTGGTGTGCTCCAACAAGCAGTAACTCGTCTGTGCCGACGGGAGGGGCAAAGAGTGGAATGGGGCGTGTACTTGTGCCGGTATTGACAATCAAGAACATAGTGGGAAATTCTGCCTTCACCGTCACCGGGCTAATGGCCTCCTTGCCATCGCTCGTGTTCAGAATGAGCAGATTGGGTTCTCCGCCGCAAGTTATGTAGGCAACAGAAGTGTCGTCTTCCAAATTGCCAAGCACTGGCGCGCCGACAACCGGTCCCGATGCATCGTAGGCCCATGTACGAGAACCGTCTTCCAGATCGAGAGCAAAGATATGCCCGTCCAAATCGGCGCCGATCAACTGGTCATTCTGTTCATCAATCACCGGGCTGCTCCATACCCAGTTGGTCGTGTCGTAGGTCCATAGAACATCACGTTTCTCGATGCTCACAGCATAGACTCGATTATTAAAGCTGCCAAAGTAGAGCACGTCCTCGTAAAGTGTGGGGGTGCCTACCATTGCGCCAATAGATGGGCTGTCCCCGATTTCTTCGCTGTCAGAGAAAGACCAGGACAGGTTTCCAGTCTTCGCATCCAGTACATATAAGTGACGGTCAAGCGAAGTGACGTAGAGCATTCCGTCAGCCAGAAGTGGCGTGGACCAGATGCTGCCATCAGTAGCATAGAACCATTCCTCAACACCTGTCTCTCGATCCAGCGCATGGACGGTTCCATTAACGGTTGCAGCGTAGACAAGGTCTTCGCCAACTGCCGCGCTACCAATGAAGCGAGACCGATCGCTCTTGAATGACCATTGTTGCTTCCCATCAGTGGGATTGAGCGCGAACAGCGAATCGCGATAGTCTGATACGACAACCATGTCGTCTGTCACTGCGGGCGGTGCAAAGAAAAGCTGGTCGTTTGCCGGTTTTTCCGGAAATGTCCATTGAGCCTCGCCCGTTTGGGAATCAATAGCATAAACCTGATTAGCATAAGCCATATAGATCGTGTCATCAGATAGACTGATACCAGGCCAGCTTGAGTCATTCATGATAGCAGCGCCAGAGCATCCTGACATGAATACCGCGGCAAGGGAGAGCAACACAATAAGTGGCAAGTAAATTTTTAGTCGTTGGGTGATCAAAAATGAAACTCCTCAGGAACAGGATCATAACCGCCGGGGTGGAATGGGTGACAGCGTCCTATGCGTTTGATGGCCAGCCAGCTACCCTTGAAGAAACCAAAGCGCCTAAGCGCCTCATATGCATAATTCGAACAGGTAGGCGTAAAGCGACACGCGGGCGGCAAAACAGGCGAGAGCGTTGATTGGTAAAGGCGAATAAGCACCATCGCAATGTGTTTCATGGTGTGGCATCGACATCCCGAGGCACAAGCAGTCCTGCCTGTCTCAACAACTTTTCCACCACAGCTTCGATGTCCTGATAAGAAGCCTCCGAAATGGCAGGCCGGGCAATGATCACAATATCATAACCGGTAATCAGGTAAGGTAGCCAAGACCGGGCAGTAGCACGTAAACGACGCTTGACCAGATTGCGTCTTGTTGCTTTTCCTACCCGGCGGCTAACCACAAACCCGAACCGATTATGAGGCAAACCGCTTGATATGGTATTCAGGATCAACAATTTGTCGTGCCAGCGTTTGCCTCGTTGCCGCGATGCATCGAAATCCTCATGGTGCCTCAAGCGAAAATGGCGCGGCAGCACCTACAATCCCCTCCAGCGATCAGGCTTTCCAGTTTACCTTCTTGACATGCTTAATCTGAACGGTCAACTGATGACGTCCCTTGGCGCGGCGCGCCTTCAATACGGCCCGACCTCCACGGGTAGACATACGGTTACGGAAACCGTGTACACGTAGACGGCGGCGTTTCTTGGGTTGGTAAGTACGTTTTGGCATAGCAATAGACCTTTTCGATATAACAACTATTTGCCCCAAGTTGTGGGGTGACTGAAGACTTGCCCGGTAACACTCGCGTAGATCGTATTGCTTGTCAGGCAGGAGAATCCGCGAATATATTCAAACAAGTCATAGCTGAACAATAGTAAAATATGTCGCGAGATTATAGCGCAGGCACTTAGGACGGTCAAAGTAACCCTACTATCTTTGACTCGATGCTTATGTTTCGGGCCGTTCGAAAATGCAGAAGCCAGGCTAATTGCCTATCACAATGGTCTGTCCTCCCGTTTCGAAATAGTCAGTTAGCCCTAATACCCGTGAATGAAATCAGACACTGTTCGATTCTAGTTGCCGGGAGGACATCCGGCGAAGCAACTATGGCAAAAAGGACGCTTTCTGTGAGAAAGTAACCGTGAAGAGTGGCCCCAACGGGCAAATTTGCCCCACTTTTTTGTGGATGGAAGATGCCAAAAACTACAACCGAACAGTGTCAAACTGCTAGAGAACTATACATATTCACAAGACAAAAGGTTCTGTATATATCTGATCCCTACGGTTACATTTCGCGTGTCCGGCAGCTCAGACAACTCGGCTTATCGCATAACAGAAAATTGGGATCGATTCGCAGGCGCTCTTCGGTATAGGCCAGCAGCTGCTTTAGCGAGATGATCTCGCAGCGCGCCATGCCGATGTGCGTCACGGTAGTCATCTCGACCAGCTCCATCCAGATGGCATTGAATCCCTCTGAGCAGCCCGGAATATTAGGGAGTTCCTCAATATCGTCGAGGGTGAGAGCCCAGCGAGTGAAGGCCTTACGCCCGGCACGTTGCTCGGCCAGATGTAGTGAGAAATTTTCGCGCTGATCGGTGCCCATCAACAACACGAAGCCGCCATGAGCCTCCAGCCAGGCTATTGGCGCCAGTGGGTTTTGCCGGGTTTGCGAAGCCAGTAATTTGTTGGCTTGGGATCCTTGTGCCACAAAGGAGAGGATCGGATGTGTGCTGCGCAGCGTCCCGGCGTCACGGCGCAGCGTCTCGGAGACCAATCCACAGTCAGGATGCACCGGCGAATCAGGGCGAAAGATCTCAGCTTTCCGGTTGATCCGGTCGCCTGTACCGTAGAGAATCGCATTGTCTGGTGGCCCGACCTGGGGAATGACTTGTGTCTGGTAGGTAAAAGCGGGCATCATGACAGTACCGGCTGTGGCCAGGAGCGCAGCGACAACAGCCTTTGCTTCACCTTCGACCACGCCAAAGGCCGGCAGGCTAACATGCGCAATGAGGTTGACATTCCCCGTCAATCCAAGCTCATCGCGCAGTTGTGTTTCAATGTCATGAGTAGTGACCTTATTTGTCATACGTTTTGCTGTTCTCCTGCAACAAACCACAGAGCAGAAACATCAATGCGTGCATGGATACATATCGTCTACGGGTAAATATCTGCTAATGCCGCAATCATTTCATCGTGAATCAAGCCGTTGCTCGCCACTATCTTTCCGCCGGACAGAATGGTCTCGATCCGATCTTCGCCCTGGTACGATGTAACCCTGCCGCCCGATTCGCGCACCAGCAGCATACCCGCAGCAATATCCCAAGGCTGCACACGCATCTCCCAGTAGCCATCCAATCGTCCACAGGCTACGTAAGCCAGATCGAGTGCCGCCGCGCCTGCCCGGCGAACACCCTGGCAACGCCGGATAAAAGTACTGAGCGCCATGACATTGTTGTCATCAGCCGTCCAGCGATCATAAGGGAAACCGGTTGCCAGTAATCCCCGGTCCATCTCCGGCGTTTCGGAAACATGGATTGGCTGCCTATTGAGCGTTGCCCCCTGGCCAGCAGCGGCTGCAAAGCACTCGTCACGCGAGGGATCATAGACGACACCGGCCAGTACTTGCCCGGCATCTCGCAGAGCCATCGAGACGGCAAAGACCGGGAACCCATGCGCAAAGTTAGTGGTGCCATCCAGCGGATCGATCAGCCATGTCAGGCCGCTATTGCCGTGGTGCTGACTGCCTTCTTCAGCGATCACATTATAGGTCGGGAAGGCTTTACGTAGTGCCTCTACGATGTATTTCTCAGAAGCAAGGTCAGCCTGGGTGACCAGATTGACCTCACTCTTATAGTCGATCTGGCGCGGCAGGTCATAGGCCCGGCACAGAATATCGCCCGCAGAGCGGGCGATGCCTTCGATAGTCTGGAGTATGGCTGCTAAATCAAGTCCGGCCGCAATAGCACGGTCCCTCATATTATTCAAGTTCCACAATGATATCGGAAAGGACATTCCCTATTTGTGGCCCCATCAGTGCCAAGACAACGAAGATCACGACTGGGCATAGACAAAGCACAACACCCACAATGATCAGGATGATTGCCCAGACAGGGAGTCCACCCTTTTTAGGTTGGCTGTCGGGCACTTCCTCAACCTTGAGTACTCCATCGATGCGATCCTGCAGATGATTGGCTGTTATTACCAGCCTCGTTTTGAGTATCTGTCCATAAGTAAGCAAATAGGCTGTCATATCTTCAATCCTCCAGGCAAGAACAGGGCTTGTGGAAAAGTAGTTCAAAGGAGCCCAAAGAGTGTTTGAACTACCGGCCATTGTACCACAGCTTGGCGCAAAATTTGCTGCAAGGTAGCCACTCAGCTGCACAGCGATGTCTACATCTCTCATGTTCAAGGGAGCACCACCAAACGCTGGTTGATGGTGCTGGCTGATGCCGGTTCCACCTTGTGTTGGTAGGGCTGCCAATCGCGTATATCCCGGGGAATAATCGCGGCAGGCTTGCATTCCTCATGAAAGATTGCCTGGTTCCAATGGACAAAGTGATCTGTGGCGCGCTGATAGGCTTGAAGGGTATGGCTGCTTTTGCCCTGTGTTGCAAGGCTGTTCAGCCACATTCGAACAGCATCAGGCAAGCTCATCACATACTACCCCGAGTTCAGTGCGGAACCAACCAGATTGTAAAAGTCGGAGTGTGTGTTTGATACTCCATCATTAGCCTTGATGAGCCAGGATTTAAAGTTTCAGACTCAACGCGGAATAGTGGGAAAAGCCCGAAGAAACCGGGTTTTTATCTCACCGAGAATGGCCAATGGATGACGGAAAAACCCGGTTTCTTAACCTACCCCCAGTTTTCCGCGTTAAGCCAAGATTTCAAGTGTCTTAGGAAACTCTTGGGAGGCGGTATAGGCTTTGGCAGTCTGGTGTCTTCATGATGTCACGAAAAGACGAACTTTATGCCGCGCGCGGACTATCGAAATCCCAGCGATCTTCTTGCCGATCACCATACCGGCGGACTACCAGCAGATCGATCAGCGCCTCACGGGCATAGGTGCTGGGAATGAGCTTGAAGGCTGTTGCCAGATGCTTGCACAGGACCTGGCGCTTTGAGGCAAACGAAAAGAACTCGCAGTCACAGGCCAACAATCGCTGCGCCACATCGATGACCTGATCATGTCCTCTCATGGTGTAGTCCCATCGCGGAGGCCCACTGCGGAGTAACGTGGCCTCATCGAGTGAAATCTGATCCATGCGCGGCTTGCTGCCCCCGCCCTTGTGGTCTTGCTCGCCGATCAGCGCGATCTCCAGGAGAGCATCGATAGGCAGAGCACCAAAGCGGGCGGCAACGAGCTCGTTTTGGAGATCGAGCAAATCCTCGTCGGCAACGCGCGCCAGAATACGAGTGATCAGATTCCTGGCTGTCAGACCAGGGATGCGTTGCAAGCCGTGTTTCTCAGCCAGTAGGGCCAGTACCGGTGGGCTGGTATCATGAAGCAAGTTGATCAGAACCGCCGATGTGTAGCATTCCCCAGAGTGAATAACAGCAAACGGCTTATCTGTTCTACTAGCACTAGAAATAACCATAACAAACTCTTCCTATCCAGACTCGATGCGCTCAGTTTTAGCGTCGAGTACTTATCTACCAATAAAGCTGTTATGACTATATTATACCACAGATCGGTACCCATGTTCTAGTAGGGTTAACCTGTAGATGGGTGCATTTCGATTTAGTTGGTAAAGGTAGGCAGCAGGTCAACGGTCAAGACGAGATTTCGAAAACATACCCAAGTAGGGGTTGTTTGCAAGACCCCTCAAAAATTCCGATTCCAGCCTTTTCTAGGTCAAAATATGCTAGCGGCGGGTAGTTTTCTCGAGTGTTTATGATGGAGGTAGAATCCCTGTTCACGAGAGAATATCCGTTGAAAAACAGTCAAATCGGAAAAATTGGGGGTTAATGCAAACAACCCCTTATACCGATGACACCATTCCACCGATGGTCATCGCTGGAATGACAAGTGAATTGCTGACCCGCCTTCTCAAAGGCGAGTGTGAGCTGTGTGGTCGTCAAGACACTTTGCAGGCTCACCACGTTCACAAGCTCAAACATCTCAGAAAGAGATGGGAGGGGCGGCGGGAAAAACCGGCTTGGGTACAGTTTATGCTGGTCCGTCGAAGAAAGACGGTGGTGGTCTGTTGTGACTGCCATCAGCTTATCACGCAGAGCAAGTACGACGGTCACCGGGTTGCCTGATATTGGACTACTGGAGAGCTGTGTGAGCTGAAAGGTTCATGCACAGTTCGGGCGGGGGCGGTTGGAAAAGTGCC
>JAFGLD010000070.1 GCA_016928235.1 Anaerolineae bacterium
GGCGACGCCGATGGCGGCGGGCTGGCCCAGCTCTCCGGCGGGGCCACCTCGCTGGAAGCCGAGCTGGCCAAGTCCATCGCTGCCGATAACGCCGTGGTGGATGTATCCAAGCTCTTCCGCCAGACCGCCCAGGCCTCAGCCGACTTCACGTCCGGCTGGGCTACCGGCAAGCCTGTCGACGAACGCGCCATGACGGTCATCCCGCTGGAGAACCTGGTCGGCAAGCGCTTCTACCACGCCGGTCAGGCCCACCAGGTGGTCGACTACGGCCCGCTGGACCAGGCCGCCTACCAGGTAAAAAACCTGGTCAGCGGAGCGGCGCAGCTGCTGGCCGCCTCAACGGTCAAGCAAGCTCCCACCGTCGCCGCTGATGCCCCGCTAAGCCTCATCCCAGAGACAACCCGTCCGGCGTCCGGCTTGCCGGCAGCCTCACCCCTCCAGGACACGGGCAGCCCACTCTGGCAGCAGTACCGGTCGCTCAAACAGCAGCACCCCAATGCCATCCTGTTCTTCCAATTGGGCGACTTCTACGAGACGTTTGACCAGGATGCCGAGACCATCGCCCGTGAGCTGGAGGTTGTGCTGACCAGCCGGATGATCGGCGACCGGCGGGTGCCAATGGCCGGCGTGCCGTGCCATGCCGCGCAAAGCACCATCAACCGCCTGATCGAGAAGGGCCACCCTGTGGCTGTGTGCGACCAGGTCGGCGGCGAACCCATCGAGGGCGTAATGCCCCGACAGGTGGTGCATACCACCACATTCCAACCGGCAGCGGCAGCTCAAACCACCGGGCATGCCCTGCCAACCACGCTAGATGAGGCCTACCAGCGTTTCCGCGAGACCCGGCAGCGCAACGTCCTGACCTTTGTCGAGATGCCGGACAGCTTCGTCACCTTTGACGGCGATGCTATCACCGCTTCGCAGCGGCTGTTTCGCTTGCCCAATGTCGCTCATTTCCCGAATGGGCCTACCCTGAAAGTCCTCACCCTCAAGCGCGACGAGCACGAAAGCACTATCCAACGTCTGCTCAAGGCGCGCTGCACGGTTGCGCTGGCCAATGGGAGCATCCGGATACTGCATCCGGAACCCCAGCCGGTCCCCGAACCGGCAGCGTCCCTACACAGACCCATCCCTGCCGCCTCAAAACAGGCCATTCCACAAGGCCAGCTCGCTCTTTTCTGATGCGCCCCGCCCGGGGCCTACTCCAACCCTCGTCTCTGCCGCCACGTCGCCCAGCCTCCTCATGGCAGCTGAGCGCTACCTGGCGCTCGGTTACTGTGTCATCCCGCTGCGGGGAAAAGTGCCCACCATCACCTGGTCGACCTACCAGCGCCGCAAGCCCAGCCTAAACGAGCTGCGGCGCTGGGCGCGCTGTGGTTTGTTGCGCAATATCGGGATTGTGTGTGGAGAGGTATCGGGCAACCTGGTCGTGCTGGACTTCGACGACCTGGCTGTCTACGAGACCTTCATCCGGCGCTTTCCTGACCTGGCGCAGACCTACACCGTGGCCACCGGCGGCGGCGGCCGGCATGCCTACTTACAGGCCGGTTTGTTGCCTCCATCGCGGCGCAGGCAGGGCGTCGAGCTGAGAGGAAACGGCCTTCAAGTCGTGGCTCCGCCCAGCGTCCACCCCAACAGCACACCCTACCAGGTCCTCCACTCGCTTGACGTTCTCCAGGTACCCAACCTGGAGGAGCTTGCCCGCTGGGTCCGCCCGGCGGCCGGGCCAAAGCCGGATATATCCGCGCCGGCTGCCGGGGCCAATCCGTCGCTCACGGCTGCCATTGCCCTACATTTCCAGGCGCTTGGTTACCGCCGGCGCGGCGACTGGCTCAACGGGCCATGCATCTACCCGCAGCGCCACGCGCACGATGACAGCCGCATCTCATTCGGCTTCAACACGTGCAGTGGTTACGGAAACTGCTTCCGGTGTGGATCGATGTTAGCCAAAGATATCGCCCGCGTACTTGGGATCGATCCCTCCAGTTATGGAGGGATCGCCCCTCACTCTTACAGGAGAGACACCGATGAACAACAATTCGTCTGCAACCCGTTTACCTGATCCCACCGAGGCCACACAGCTCATTGAGTCTGACGAGCTGGTGCGCTACGTCGTGAAACAGCTAGGTGGACGCATCATCGCGATCACAGACAAGCGGCCCAACCATCCGCGCGCGTCTGCTGAGCCGCCGGCCTTCCGGTCACCACTCACGTCTGATGCCATACCCGGCTAATTCACAGGCCCCCCACTTCGCCTCCCGACCACGACCGGGGTAGGGAGGCGGATGTTATTCGTTGCCGGTCATCACAAGGAGCGAACCGGATCATGCTGATTGACCCGAACCCAAAGACGGTCGACAAAGAACTTCTACACGATGCATTACAAGTCTTGGGCGAATGGTTGGATGAGATTGCCTACCAGATCGATGAGCGCGGCGCGCTGGATGCCGAGGCCACAGCCGAGTGGCAGGCATCACGCCAGCGGGCCAATGATGTATTCGAGCGGCTCAGCCGGGCAGCTCAGGTGGAGCCAACAATCGCCTATCACTTACCCAAAGGAGACTGAAAATGGCGTTCAACAGCAAGGCCGGCCGAATTCGTAGACACAAGCTCATCACAACAGCGCTGGAAAAACAGCTGCCGCCGCTCACCAGCACCGATGGCCAGGGAGACCAGGCCATCGTGATTTGCAAGCTGTTCACCGGTTCATGGACATGGTACCTGCTCGAATACTCACCACGCGAACATCTCGCCTTTGGATGGGTCATTGATGATACAGCGCCTCATTGCGCGGAATTGGGGACTTTCTCGCTGGATGAAATCGACGCCACCAGGGGAGCATTTGGGCTGCCTGTCGAGCGGGATATCTACTTTAAGCCACGCACGTTAGCCGAGGTCAAAGCACGCCATCATCAGCGCGCTGCCTGACCACCCAACATCAGCCGCAACCGTACAGAGAATAACGCGAGACACTGCCGGCCGCCGATCACCAGGCGTCATCACGCCAGACGGTCGGCGGCTCACTCTATCCACAAAAAGGAGCGTGTTATTATGTTGACCATCACCGCCCGCTGTCTGCGTCAATGCGGGCACTGTCCCATCTGCCGGCGCGACCAACTGACCGTCCTGAGCGGCGAAGACGTGTGCCGCTACTGCCGGCAGCGCCGCCGGCAGCCCAGACGACCTACAGGCAGCCGCCGCCCAACACCCATCACAGGGAAATAACCATTCAAGAAAATCAGAGATCGATCCCGATGAGCCTGTCCGTTCCACCACCAGCCCAGACAGGTAAACAGGCTCAAACTGCTTCAAACAATCACTTCACTACCGGACACTTTTTGATGAGGCCTTATTCTTATCACGAATGGTTTTTTATGAGAAGCATTCGTGTCATTCGTCCATTCGTGTTATTCGTGATGAAAAAACTGTCCGGTAGTGAAACAATTACAAGCAATCCTCTAGACAGAAAACGCATCATCGATGTATCATGCATTATGCATTGAGGCGGATACCCTATCAGACATGAATGAAGCCTATGTTATACACAGCAAACGCTTAATCGATTTCCTTCACCAAAACATGGCGGAGCGAGGTTGGTCTATGCGTGAAGCGTCAGCTCGTGCCGGGCTGTCCAGCGGGCGCATCAACCAGATCATCAATGGAGACCTACCCGGCATCGAGGCCTGTATCGGCATCGCGCATGCATTCAATGTCACGCCAGAGTCTATAATGTTCCTGGCCGGCTACCTGAAAAACGATCCTACCGCTCTTGACCCCGAGATTGAAGCGATTGCGCGTAGGATAGCAGAGGCGCCGCCGGATCGCCGCCAGGCTGCGATACGAGTTGTCCTGGCGCTTCTGGACACCGATGAGCCGTAATCGACAATACCCTAAGCCACCCGTAATCGTTCAAGGGTTAGGGATTAGGGGCTGGGGATTAGGGAAAAACAAAAGGCATCGCTGTTGCATGTTCACACGTGGCTCATCCCTCATCCCTCATGCCTCATGCCTTGTTACTCACGACTTGTTCGCCACCCCCTGAACGGATACAGCCACCCAAGCCTGGAGCTGCACTCGATATGGAACACAACCACCGTGATAATGCACAAAGCGCAGAGAGCCTGAATACCTACATCAGACACCTGGAGCTTCTCGATATTGAAGTCTGCCTTCGCATTTTCTTCCTACGCATCAAGATCGCATGGCTGCAATTATGCCTGCGAATATCACGGTTAGTTGGCTGACTGCTATCACTGGTCATACAGGCCCATATCATGACTTACTCGATCGCATACCATACAGCCAATACGACAATGAACCCAACCAGGTTGTGATTTTCCCGCCGATTTGCTAATCTGTATCCCATGCTAAGAAACCTCACTCCGAACATGCTAAGGCGACGACGGGCAGAATTGGGTTTAAGTCTTGGCGATGTGTCGCTTCGTCTCAAGGCCCGCGGCGTGCAGCTTTCCAGCAAGACTCTTGGAGACTACGAAAGAGGCGTGCGCCCGCTCCAGCTCGCAAGGCTGCAACAGGAGGCCTTAGCCGACGCCTTGCGCTGGAGCCTAAGCGAGCTGAAAGACGCTATGGCAGCGTCCAAAGCGCCACAAGCCCAACCATATCCAGAGGAAGAACATGCCCAGACAACCGCGCCAACAATGGCAGCCGATTAGCCGGCTCCCCATATTGGCGTCCTTGATCGATGGCATGCTGGAAACCAGCCAGAGACAACACCAGGACTTTCTACAGATCAAGTCCAAGCCCCACGTGCTAGATGACCCTACTGTCGATCGAGTCACCCGAGTCTACATGCAGCAAATCAGCGATCTGCGCTTTTACGAGAGGCAGTTGAAGCGCTGGTGGGGCCAGGAGAATTTGACGGACCGTCAACGGGCGCAAGTCGAGCATGTGACCAGGCAGCTATCATATCTTAGAGAAACGGACAGGTTGATCCTGGCGCTGCTGAGGGAGGTCAAGAAGGGAACCATCAACCGCATCATGGAGATGAGCGATGTCGAATTGGGGATCAAGATGTCTGGGCTTGGCGATACATTAACAGACAGACAGCTCAAGCTGGCCAATAGCATCGATGCCTATGTCAAGAACATCGTGAAGCATGGAGGTGGTGATGCCGACATACTTCAGAACATGTATGATCACATGGCCACTTTCAAGGAACTGCTAGACACAAGCACGCAGATCGAGATGGATGTGCTCTGCGCGAAATATGAAGGGTTTTACCGCTTTGCTATGCTCCTGGAGAGCATGGCTAAGGCTATTCAAGATGGGCGTCTCACCGTGCCGAAATAGAGGTGGAGATGCAAAACGTGACCATGCGAGTCACGTTCTGGAGTGACAAGCGTGTTAAGGCAAACACTCACTTTGGCGCGGTCCAGCCTGGCAGCAAGAAAGCCAGACTGGCATCATCGGGAAGTTCTGCCGGATCCTTGCCTATCGTTACCTCAAGCTTAGGAAGATCGATCGGTTGCTTGGAGCCACGCAAGGAACTCGACGATTTTTGGCGCACGCTGGCCGGTTTCGATTTTGGATTTGAGATCAGATGTTTCGTCATCGTCTAGCCTCCAACTAAAGTTTGTCAAGATGCTATGTGGTTGTAACGTCTCTCCAATGTGCCACTCTGCAAGCTTACTATAAGGATACCACCAAGCAGGGAGAAGCTCCATACCCTGGTCCTGGCGTATTTCTATGTCGCTCAGTTCTTTGGGCAGTTTGCGCTGACGGCCAGCCAAATACCCTGCGACAAAAAGTAGAGGTATTCGAGGAAGCAGCGGGGTGACAATCGTTCCTCCCGGTGTATTCGGGTTGAGCGCCAACTCGAACACATAGGGAATGGTGAAAGA
>JAFGLD010000071.1 GCA_016928235.1 Anaerolineae bacterium
CATAGCACAGAGACTTCTCTCTGGAGGGCTTTAGGCGACTTTCAGTCGCTTCCCAAGCTACCGGCTTTAGCCGGTAGTAGTTGACTTCTGTGTCAGTAGGAGTCATCGAGCACAATAGGTGGATTCCCGCTTTCGTGGGAATGACAGGGTTGGCGACGGTATTGCCATGCCGAGGAGACTCAACTCGAACAGAGCGAAAGTGCAAACACAAAATATGGAGACTATGTCCAATTTCTCGCTGCCGAGATCACAGAGCACACAGAGAGTTGTTCGTTTTTTCTCTGCGATCTCAGCAGCCTTTGCAGTACATCTATATCTACACACAAAAAGGCAAAACACCAGTAACCAACCGGCCTTTGATACTTCAAACAGTGCAAGCCGCAGGCTGTAGAACTCGTCACCCAAACGACTGCAAATCGTCCGTCACTCAAAACTATCAAGCAGACGGCACCCATAGCTGAATAGTTACAAATCAGGTCATCGAAAAAGCTGGTAGGCGCACAAGGATTGTGTGCACAGGTGAGTAGGCTGGTTACAAACACCTGATTAAGCAGCATACAAGGCAAGGACGGGGATTTCCCCGTCCTTGCCTTGTATGCTGAAGATTTGTAATGTGTGATGATCGATTTGGTCTTAGCCTCAAAAAGAGGGGAGGCTGATTGCGCCGGTGGCCATCAAGACAAAGATGCTGATGACGGCAACTTCCAGGAACAAAAAAAGAGCGAGAATCAGACGCTGTTGTGGGGTTAAGCCCATGAAATTTCCACTCGATTTCCGTGAGCGGCGAACAGATTTCTTCTTTTTCTTTTCTTTCTTTTCCTGTTTTGCAGGTTGCTCAACAGGAGCCGATTCCTCGGGTTGCACGCCTAGATCCCGCAGCCATTCCGGCTGATCGTCCAGAGAGCCAAAATCAAGATCGATATTGGAAGGATCTCCAGCGCCAACATCATCATCCAAACCAGCAATATTCCCGAAACTGCCTAACAGATCGTCGTCATCATTTTTGGCTGAAGAGACGTTGCTGCGCAGTGACATCAAATCATCGTCCATGAATTTTCCTCCCAGATACGGTTCTACCCACCAGCCTAATGCAATTTTGGATTCGTGTCAACTCACGCTACAACCGGCCCATGTGCTCCCTAAGTTGAGGAGTGAGAAAGCATTGTCCAGGGTGGCTTCCTTGATACGCGCGTCGCCATAGCAAGTCACCACGCTGCGTGTTTGACGTGGCATAGCACGGCATGTCACTGCTGCTTCACGGATGCCGGGTATCGTCCATGCTCAGACGAAAGCATCCGATGGTTACTCACCCAGTACCAACCGCAGCAGGTTTGGTCGATCCGGCCAGTCACGCATTCCGGCGCCATATCCAATTCCTGTCACGGTCATGGAAGGAATCAACCCGAACGATCCGGCCAGGCTGACTGCCAGGGCGGCGCCTGTAGGCGTGACCATTTCGCCCTCTACATCGACGCCAACCACCGGTACTCCCTTCAGTAGCGCGGCAACAGCCGGCGGTGGGACAGGAAAGTCCCCGTGAGAGATCCGGATCGTGCCGTGTGACCATGGCAGCGGAGCACACACAACCTGTTCGACCCCCAGCGCCTCCAGACCGGCCACGGCGCCAACCACATCGACCAGTGTATCGACCGCCCCTATCTCGTGAAAGTGGATCGATTCAACCGGCTCGCCATGTACTCGTGCCTCGGCGTTTGCCAACGCCATGATTACATTGGTGGCGCGGCTCCGGATCGATGCCGGTAGATCGGCCTGCTCGATCAGCTTGACGAGATCAGCGGGGTGGCGCAACGGCTGCGCGTCCGGCGCCAGCACGGAAACCTGTGTCCCCGCAAGGTGATGTTTGGAGACAGATTCAGCCCGGATGGTGACGCCTTCCAGCTTCAGCGCATCGACCACTGTCTGCAACCGCTCCGGCGCCCAGCCTGCATCGACCAGCGCGCCGAGCAGCATATCACCGCTAATACCGGCAAAACAATCCAGATAAGCAATCCGTGTCATAACCCCAATCTCCCATCGTTAGAATGGGCCCGGCGCATCCGCAGCAGTAGTCGATGGGCGGCCGCGGCAGCCCCCAGGCCGTTATCGATATTGACAACCGTTATCCCGGCAGCGCAACTGTTGAGCATCCCTAATAGTGCTGCCAGCCCACCGAAGCCGGCGCCATACCCCACGCTGGTAGGTACGGCGATCACCGGTACTGCTACCAGGCCGCCTACCAGTGTGGGCAGCGCGCCTTCCATCCCGGCGACTACGATCAGCACATCAGCCTCATTCAGTGTATCGACATGGGCCAGCAGCCGGTGAACGCCGGCAATGCCAACGTCATAGAGCCGCTGAACGCGATCGCCCAGGAAGGTCAGTACGCCACAGGCTTCTTCAGCAATCGGTAAGTCCGATGTTCCCGCGGCGACGACAATCGCCAAACCAACAGGCTGGTCAGGCAAACAGCCGACCGAGAGCAGCCGCGATGTAGCATCGTAATGCGCCGATGCTATCCGGGCCTGCGCGGCCTGAGCATGAGCCGGGGTGGCACGGCTGGCCAGCGCACAGCCGTCCTGATCGATCAGTTTCTCCATAATGGCAGCCACCTGCTCAGGAGTCTTGCTCTCAGCATAGATAAATTCCGGCATTCCCTGGCGAGCCAATCGCTCAGTATCTATCCGCGCAAATGCGTCCGCCGGATCGGTGTGATGGTGTCGATTATTCATAGGTGTCGATCAACTCTTCGTTGGCGCTGCCGCTGCGAAATCCCTGTAAGTCCAGCGCGATGTAGGTGTACCCCGCCGCCTTGAAATCTGCCACAATCCGATCGCGGTTTGCCAGTACCGCCGCCATATCTTCCGGCGGCACTTCGATGCGTGCCAGGCTGCGATGGTGCCGCACGCGCAGTTGTGTCAACCCCAATCCTCGCAGCGCGCCTTCGGCCTGGTCGATTTGCGCCAGGACTTCGGGAGTGATCGGAATGCCGTACGGTACCCGGCTTGCCAGACATGCCATCGAAGGTTTGTCCCAGTTCGGCAAACCGAGATGGCGCGCCAGTACACGGATATCCTGCTTGGTGAAGCCGGCTTCATGCAGTGGACTTCGTACACCGCGCTCATATCCGGCTTGGCGGCCTGGACGATGATCGCCAACATCATCCGCATTGAACCCATCGATGATGGTGACCGGTTCCTTTACCCTGGTCAGGTCTTGGATGGCTCGGATGGTATGCTCTCTGCAAAAGTAGCAGCGGTTGGCCGGGTTGGCGGCATAGCGTGGATCATGGACTTCGCCGGCAGACACAATAGAGTAGGGGATACCAAGCGATTCCAGCAGCTCAATGGCGCCGTCGCGCTCCGAGCTGCTCAAGCTCTCGCTAGTCACCATCACCGCCAGCATGTTGTTGCCCAGGACATCGAAGGCGACCCTGGCCAACAGGCTGCTGTCAACGCCACCGGAATAGGCGACCGCCACGCTCGCCATCTCTGCCAGCAGGGTTTGTAATGTCAGATATTTATCGTTCAGACTACGCGATAGCACGTCAGAGTTTGATGATGTGCTCGCCACAGTCGCTAATGATCTTGTCATTCTTGTTCCTTGCAAGCCTGTTTTACTGTCAAGTTCTCTGAGAACGTAGAGATGGATTATACAAGATTTCTAAGTATTTGTTGCTTGGTTGCTTGCCCGACCACAAGTCCGGCGTTGTTGCCTGTTCTGCACTGTGATAAGAGTCCTATTGGAATGGAAGAAAACCACATGTCATTCCATAATCTTTTCGATGTTGCCCTTCTTGCTCAATTTCACAGGTACACAGGTGAGGGACCTGTTTTCGCTGATGGAAAACGATGATCGGGTAATCTGTCTTCTCATCGGCTTTGCCGGATCAAATGGGCGTATAACGCCAAATCCGGCGGTAGGAATGTCATTTCGATGGGTAGGAAAGATAGTGTAACTGGTAGAAACGATGTTGCAATTGGTAGGAATGTCATTGCAACCGGTTGAAATAGCACTGTTTTGGGATGGTACATGGGGCTGTGATATGGAAAGAGATTATTTGTGAACATTTTGAGGAATGACATTTCATTCCCAGACCGGCTTGTCATTCCCGCGCAGGCGAGAATCCACCGGTACATAGAGCATTCCCTCAAAATATTCCGGATGCTGCCCAAGAGAAGAGTATTCTTTTGTGTCAGCGTAGCCCACAAATATCTCGCCTTTTGTCACAACTCAATGAACCATCCCACTTTTTACATATTCACATATTCATCCCCCTTCACCTGAAACGAGGCAGGGGGTAATGACAAGGACGATACCTCGCATAGAGAGAAGCTCCAGGAGACCTGAAGCA
>JAFGLD010000072.1 GCA_016928235.1 Anaerolineae bacterium
TCGTTGCTGTGCGATAAAAAACTGATCACTGAAAACTGAAAACTGATCACCTAAACCAGACAGAACAAAAACTTGATCATCGAGTATTAGCTGTTGGCTGTTAGCTGTTAGCTGTAAACTAAAACTCATCACTCAAAACTTTCAAGTAGCCGGCACCAATAACCGAATAGTTATCGAGGAACAATGTCTCGGTCACGACATTTTGACGCATAAAAAAGTGTTAAAGAACGTGACTCTACCCCTTTTTATTGAGAAGATACGGGGAAAGTTGTTTAATCGCCATTCCTTAGCTATTCGTGAGAACGATCATCAGGACATCTACCAGGATGATCAGAATGGGGATAACAACAAGAGCGGTACACCCCCACCTGGCCCACTTATTTCCCTTCCGGGCTTTGGTATAAAGAAAATATCCAAGAGCCAGGAGTATTCCTCCCACAACTATGGAGATCGGGCTCATTTCTCAATCCTTTCGTTCGTCTGGTTGATTGACAGATCCGGCTTGAATCGGACCGCTTCATCTCATTCCACCGTGATCCAAATTGCATCGGAGGGGCCCGATGCGCCAGGTACCCATATCTTCAACTCCGTCAGACCAGGCTCCGGAATGTTGATTACTATCCCAGAACTTGCGTCGGGATACTCATTGATCAGCTTTTCTTGCTGGTAATATTGCACTACCATCACACATCCGGACGGCTCCCAGGTCATTGGAATATCCCCAGCTGCAACTGCGCTGTCGTTCTGCGGAGAGACAAATGTCGCGCCGGTGCAATCGGTGGGGGTTGGGGTGGGGGAAGGTGTAGCTGTAGGTCCGGGCAACTGAGTTGGTACAACAGGGATACCAGTGGGTTGAAGCGACTCAGTCGGCGCCGGCGGCTGCTTGTAGACTGCCTTACACCCAGCGAAAGAAAGAACCGTCCCACCCTGGTGGTCTTCAATCATCACAGCTTTCCACCCACTGCCGTCCGGTTGCACGACGGCGTAATCGTACCAGAGTGATTGTGCTTTCAAGGGCGGGTCGAATACGACACACCAGGATTTTCCAGATTGGGATTTCTGGACAGCCACAACCGTATAGTCGTTGACGTCAAAGTAGTCCTTTACGCCCCGGTCGAGAGCCTTTCGCGCATCAGCGGGTAGATCGCTGAGGGGGCCCGTAATCTCACCATCCGAGCGGCAGGCCGCGCACAATAGAAGGAACATCACAAGCAGTAGATATGACTGTTTCATCGATTTACCTCCCTGGTCTGTTTGGCAGATCTCCCATTACGCTATCAAAAGAAGCGTCTTACGCTCCTGCATAGTCCCATGACCAAAACCAATCCTTCACTTCAGCCTTATGCATTGCCTGCATACAAGAAGCGCCAGGATAAATGCTGACGATCTCTGCCTGGAGCCTGGCTGCGATCTCCGAACCCCAGTCATCCGACTTTTGTGTTTGGGACAGCGAGGTTGAATAAGTGATGTCATCGATCAACAGTGCTCCAGTTTGCTGTTGAAAATTGATATCTATCTCAACTTCGTGCCACTGTGTATCGACGGGAATATGCCCTACTGTGTCCCAGAGTGCCCCTGTCCACGTTCTGAGATCACCAAAAGCATCCCATGGATTCAGACTCCACTGAAATGCCATTCCGTAGTCCAGGCGTGTCTGGTGTCCATCCCAAATAAACAGACCGCCTTCAAAAGTCTGTGCGTTGAACTCTGTTGTGATATCGGGCAGCGGTATCTGTGATATCCTGAAACGATACCGGCATGAATGGAGAGCTTGCAGGGCAGTTTCGTCGATCACCCTCTTGAAGGTGATGTTATGTGCCATGATGGCGCGGCGTTGGATGTTGGCGCGTAGCTCGCTATAGCCCGGCGTATGGATCGTCTCGATGTCTGCCGGGCTAACCGCGGGCTCGCCCGGACAGGCGTAGCGCGCATCACCTAACGCCATCTCCCAGCCTGACAGATTATCTCCCCGGAGTGTTCTTGGCGTTGGTGAGAGTGTCACTTGCGGGGGAGATACTGTGCATCCCAACACGGCCGATGCGCTTGCAAAGGTCAGCGTTTTAAGAAACGCTTTGCGGCTCAAGTGTGACATGCCTGCCCTCTCCGTGAAAGGTTGGTTTATAATAGTTGCGTGAGTGTTGGCAACACGGCTAACATACAACTGTTAAGACAGAACGAGAAGGGAAAAAGTGGGGAAAATCGGGGAAATAGGCGTATCCGATTGCCGGACCGGAGGATGATGAATGGTAGAATGGCTCACCTCTCTGCTGAAGAGGAAACAATCGATCTCCCTCAAGGAGAGGGAGATTCAGATCCTGTGTCTGTTATCAAAGGGATTGAACTATTACGAAATTGCCGATGCTTTGCAGATCAGCCATGAGGCAACAAAGAAGGATATTCAGTCGATTTACCGGGAGCTGGATGTGCATTGTAAGGAAGATGCGATCAGGCAGGCTAGAGTGCTGAAGATACTCGATGGTTCGCAGGGTGACTTACAGCAAAGCAACCAGGCCGCGCGCCTGACCATGATGGGAATCGGCGTCCTGGCGGTGGCACTGCTTGCAAGCCGTCTTGTTCGGCCGTTCCCCGATCCGTGCGCCGAATTTGCCGATCTGACACAGCGGAAATGGGAAGAACTATCGGCTGTCCGGGAAGACACAACGGGCACGGGGATGGTGGTGAGAGAGTCCGGCCTTACTGACTATTTCGGCAAGGTCGAATCGGAAACCCTGATCGTCGACGTAAGCCGCTGTCCCATATTGCGCATCGGCGTGGCTCACGTCGAGCCGGAGGCCGGATACACCATTCAGGTCCTGGACAAACGCTCAGACAAGGCTTTCGATGTCTTGATCGACAACCAATCGAGAGATTGGACCATCGACCTGACCCAGGCTGTCGATTGGCAGCAGCCTGAACTCCAGCCCCGATCCTTTACCATCAATATCTGGGTTAGCGGTGAAGGAAAATCCGTCTCCTTTAGCCACATCTCCCTTGTGGCTCAACGATAGAAGATGGGAGGCTTAAGCCTGGAGTAGGTTGGCAATCTCCTGCCCAAACCGGCGTGCATTTTTGGGCCCATCCCCGGTCACGATGCGCCCATCGACGGCTACTCCTGGGCCGGCATAGATTGCCCCTTTGCCCTTGATGGTGTCGATTTCTGTCTCGAAGACGGTGGCCTGTTTGCCTTTCAACAGCCCGGCGTTGGCCAGTGTTACCGGGGCGATGCAGATAGCTGACACGACTTTCCCTTGATCGGCCATTTGACAGGCGATTTGATGGGCAGTCTCGTTCTCGAAGTACACATCTGAACCGCCCCCACCTACGAACACGACGGCGTCGTAATCGCTGGTGTCGACGTCAGTAATCGATACCTCCGCGGTAGCTGAGCCGCCACGCGCGCCGCTGCATGTGCCTTTCTTCACGCTGGCAATCACGGTCTGATGCCCGGCCTTTTCCAATTCTTCTTTTGGCTCAAACAACTCTTCGTCTCTGAATTTCTCCGGCGCAATGATCATCAGTATCTTAGCCATGGTTTCCTCCGCTGAAAATCGTCGTGAGCAATGTGTCGCGCACTCTGGCTCTCTGGTTGTTTCATCTCCCAAATTGTTGGGCCATCCACTCGATCAGCGCTTGCTGCTCCGGTGCTTCCGGGCGTGAGCCGGCCGCCCGGACCGTGTCGAGCGCGGTTTGTCGGTTGACTCCCAGTGCCATCAGCAAACAGGTTGCCGCCAGTCCCGTCCGGCCAATCCCGGCGGTACAGTGGGCGAGCAGCTTGCCACCCTGCCGGAGATGATCGGCAGCGGCACGTATCTGTTCCAGAAATGCTTCCCGATCGTCCGGCGCGTCGAAGTCAGGTATGGGGAATATCCACTGCTTCCAGGGGATTTCCCCCAATGCGATGGCAGCGGCATAGGCGGGCGAGCGCTTCTCGATCTCCTCATGTGGGGTCAAACATAATACCGTATCAATACCCTGAGCAGTAATGGCGTCACGCTCACGCTCAAACATACCGTATCTGCCGGGCATGCCGGAGAGGTAGAGAGAGCCTGGGATATCAGATGGGAGAGAAAGCGTGCGCAGGAATGGCATTGGGATATCCTCATCAACATTAATCGTGGAAATTGTGAGATGTGATGCTGCTGCCTATATAGTCATCCGGATAAGTTTTTGCACCATGGGCAGAATGGCAGGTAAGCCATTAAACGTAAATATGTGAATATGTAAGAAACCGCTACTGTGAGTGGATGCTCATGGACATCTTCCACATCTTTAACGATGGCAACTATTCAGCGGTTAGCGGTTAGCTGTAAACTAAAACTCGTCACTCATCACTCAAAACTGTCAAGCAGCCAGCACCAATAACTGAATAGTTCCTAACGATTTACATATTTGCTTGTCCTGTGTGATGATTGGCTAACCGAAAACTTTTCTGAAGAACGATATGTTGCTTAATGGTCGCCGTTGATCGTCCTATCCTCCAAACGGGCACATGTCTTCTGGTCGATACTGGCGATTGGCATAGCCAAAGCTGTTGAGCACATCCGATATCTTGGGATTTGAATGTGTATAGTTGTTCACCAGCGAGCAAGCGCGCGCTACATCTCTGTTGATCGCGAAGTTCTGCCAAAACAGATCGGCAATGTTGGCAAATTCTACGCCTGGAAGCTGGCCTATATAGGGAGTGGGAGTAGCCGTGGCTTCTCCTTCAGGAGGGGGCGGTGGTGGCGGCGCTCCGTATTGAGAAATCAGCTCGTCGTGGACGGACTGGGCTTTATCAAGGTTATTCTTAAGCACATAAGCCAACATCAGACGATAGCGGGCAAAGGCTGACAAATGTTGAAATTCATCGGCATACTGCCAGCCTTTTAGATTTTCATCGGTAGCAGCCTTCTTGTAAGCCTCGATTGCCGCGCCATAGTCGCGGGCCGCCAATGCGTCATCGCCATCATAGATAGCATGAATGCGATACTGTGCCGGGCTTCTGAGAACTTGCGAAAGACTGTAAAGTGAACCATCCCACTTATAAATATGGGTCTCTTTGCGCTGTGGCCCGGCATTCGGGTTGGGGATGATACCGGATGTAACAGATACTTCGCTCAGACCATCTTCATCGATATCCGAGACAACAACTTCGGGCTGGACGACCGTGATGGCGTTCGCCAGTAGACTGTTGAAGTTGCCCAGCGTAATGTGCCATTCCAAAATGCTCGTTTTGCCGCTGCACCCCAGATCGCTGCAAGTTAACACAGTATAAACCAGATCGTTGATGTGATTACCGTTGATATCATCTGCTGACGCGGCAACAGGAGCACCTTGTTCCGGTTTGTACCCGACCTGATAGAGCAACCGATAGGCACCTTCCTGGCAGCCAAAGATGTAGAGATCGCCAGGCTGTGGATCGTAGTTAGTGTTTTGTGGATCAAGTAAGATGACAAAGACTTCAGGAACACCATCACCGGTGAAGTCACGGTCAGAGCGGACCAGCCCACCTTTGTCTGTGATGGCCTTCCAATTACGCAATGTTGCCTCAAGGATAGTCGGTGCGCCGCCAGCCGAGAGATATTTGACGATGACCTCAGCCTGGCGACTAAATGGCGGTGGCGTATCCGGCAGAGTCGGCGATCCTGCCGGCGGGCATTGAGCCGGTTCGACAAAGACGCCAGGGATAGTAGGCGTGGGCGCATCAGCAGTAGAGGTCAAAGCGGCAGCAGTAGCTGCTGCCGATGTAGCAGTAGCTACAGGCCCAATCGGAGTTGTGAATTGGGCTGGCAGCCCTGGTAAAGTGAGCGTTGGCGTGAGCAAAGAAATGGAGATGCTGCCACCTGGTGTAGCGGTCGAGAAGCTGGGCTGTGGTGTATTATCGGCAGCAGGCCCGGCCAGGTCACAAGCCAGTATGGCAGCCCCTAATGTCACAATAACCATCAGCGTTCGTTTGGTATGTTTCTGTCTCATGGTCGCCAGTATAGCAGAGGTAGGCAGGGAATGCACACTGAACTCGTATTTTAACCTTTGTTCCGATTTCGCTTCAAAATTGGGTTGTGAATAGACTTACTGAGTTACGCATAAAATAAGTCGGTTTTTACGCATAGCACGGCTATTGCCGCTCAAGCCTAATATCCTTGAGCTTGCCCCAAAGCGTAAGTACCGGAATACGGCCCAGCCCGGCGAATTGGGCATCGCCCGCCTCGATCACAATCCACCGGCCATTGTCCAACTGCCCAATGTCGACGATGATAAACGGCACCTGCAACCGACGCGCAGCCTTAGTGGCCAGATCGCTCAGTTCACTTTGCTCGATGGGTGATAGCGGATGGTCGTCGGTGTATTCATCCCAGTAAAAACCCCATGCCAGCACCTGGTCACAGTACAGGAACACTCGATACTCGCGCGTGATGGGGAAGTAATCGTCCGAAATAACCAACCTGCGCAGATGAGCCAGCTTGCGTACCGCGATTCGGCCACGTGAGCGGTGCTCATACCTCAATAGGGCTTCATCCCCCTTCACCTGAAACGAGGCAGGGGGTAATGACAAGGACGATACCTCGCATAGAGAGAAGCTCCAGGAGACCTGAAGCA
>JAFGLD010000073.1 GCA_016928235.1 Anaerolineae bacterium
GTACTGCACGGCGGAAATACTTCCGCAATCTTATGAATTCCACTGCGCACAACTAATTGCGGAAGAACTTCCGCCAGCATGTACTAGTACAGTTGGGCGCAAATAAACCCGTATTTAGAGATGCCTTTCATGCCCAACTGTTTAAGTATTTCGGAGCAAGCGATAACTATGGGTTTACTTACGCCCCGAAATACTAGATATTGCTCTCATTCTTTAACGCTCCCAGGCATGTTATTCCCGGGTGATGTTGGCTGATCAGGACACCTATAGCCTGTTTTTCGCACTTTAATTCCGTTCAAAAAAGGCTGTTTTCACGAGCCGCCGGAGTGAGTTTACAGTTCACAGTTCTCTACTACTTTGCGGGCCTTAATGGGTATCCATACCCTGAAAGTAGTACCATGTTTTAGTCCATCATCACTTTCCACTTCTATCCTGCCATCATGTTGACTGACGATCTCTTGAGCAATTGCCAGGCCCAAACCAGTGCCGGGTACGCCCGACTGGCGCCCTGCCGCCCCCCGGAAAAAGCGGGTAAACAATCGAGACTGTTCTTCAGCAGAGATGCCGATCCCAGTATCGGAGACACCAAAGCCTGCCCATCTTCGATCAGTACTCTGGCGGGTGAGCGTGCTGACCGTAACCTGCCCGTTGGCAGGCGTGTAGTTGATGGCATTAGTCAGCAAGATGCTCAATGTCTGCCCCATTAATCCCTCATCAGCCATGACGTAGGGTAGATCGGGATTTCCCTGGAAGCTGAGCGTCAAATGCTTGTCCGCGGCAATCGGCTTGCGATCTGCAATGTACTGCTCGACCAGCCCGTTGAGATTGACCGAGGCCAATTGCAGTTCCACTCGTCCCTGGTCCAGGCGTGACAACTGCAGCAAATCCTCGATTGTCCGTGCGAGCCGGTCTGTCTCGCGCTTGATGACCCCCAGGTGCTCCTCAAGCCGGTCTGGGAATTCCAGGGCCATATGTCGGCGCAGCTTGATACTCTGTATGGGAGTACGCAGCTCATGGGAAACATTAGAGACAAACTCGTCCTTGACGCGGGCAAGCACACGCAGCTGCTCGTTGGCTGCCTGAAGCTCGGCCGTCCGCTGTTCCACAAGCTCTTCGAGATGCTCCTGGTAATGTTTGATTTTCTCCTCTGCCTGCTTGCGTTCGGTGATGTCGCGCCCTATTCCCACTAGCCCTATCACTTTGTCCTGGCTGTCGCTCAATGGCACCTTGGTCGTCAGAACCCAGTGCTTCTCCCCCTCGGCATCAATGTTCAGCTCCTCATGGTTGATGAGCGGCTGTCCAGAACGGATAACCTGCTGGTCATCGGCATGGAACTGCTCTGCAATCTCATCCGGGTAATAGTCAAAATCGGTCTTACCCATGGCCTCGCTGGGGGATCCCGCCCCCATGGCAAGAGCATCGGCTTTGTTCTTGAGGATGAACCGACCCTCTGTATCCTTGGCGTAGATGTGATCGGGCATGCTGTCGATCAGCGTGCGCAGCAGGCTGCGCTCCTGAGCTAATGCCTCTTGAGCCTGCCTGCGCTCGGTGATGTCCATCATGACCACCGCGATTCCCCCTCTGGAAGGATAGATAGTCATTTCGAAGGTGAAGGTCTTTCCTCCAAGCTGATAATCGGTCACAAATACCTGAGATTGCTGCGTTCTCAAGACCTCTTGATAAACCTGCTCTACCTCTCTGGCTTGTGGGGTATCGGGGAAGAGATCGTGGAGAGATTTCCCCATCGCTGCTTGCGCTGCAATCCCGGTCAGGCGCTCAGAGGCTTTGTTCCAGTAAGTACAGCGTAACTCGCTATCCATGGCAAAGAAGATATCGGTGATGCTATCGGCCAGTTCTCTGTAGTGTGCCTCACTCTCCCGGAGGACCAAAGCAGTTTGCTTTTCTGCCTTGAGCTGGTTGGCTTTCGCCTGGTAGATCACCCCAAAGATCCCCAGGGTACCGGCAACACACAGCGCATAAAACCACCAGGCTTTCCACCAGGGTGGCGTGATCGTGATCGTGATGGCTTTCCCGGTCTCGTTCCAGACACCATCGTTATTGGAGGCTTTGACCCGGAATGTATAAGTGCCGGGATTCAGATTGGTGTAGGTGGCAAAGCGCCGGTCGCTCCCCACATAGCTCCAATCCGCATCAAACCCCTCAAGCTTGTAGGCATATTGGTTTTTCCTGGGGGCGCGATAGTTCAAGGCGGCGAACTCAAAGGAGAAGACGGATTGCTGGTAGGACAATGTGATCTCGTCAGTCTCGTTGATGACCCGCCGCAGTGGCGAGTCTTTTCCCTCCACTGGTACCGTCCGGTTGAAGATCTGGAAGTCTGTCAAGACCACCGGCGGAACATAGGGGTTATCGCTCAGTTGATCGGGGTAAAAGGCGTTCACCCCATTCATCCCGCCAAAGTAGAGTTTGCCGTCGGCGTCCCGGTAGGCCCCGCGCGGCACGAGATCATTGCTTATCAGGCCGTCACTCTTGTCATAATTCCTGAATGTTTCGCTGCGCGGATCAAAGCGGGCGAGACCGCCGCCTTGCATGCCGACCCACAGGTTCCCTTGTGCGTCTCCAACAACACTGGCGACCGCTTTGCTTGCCAGGCCCTGTTTTTCGGCATAGTGTGTGAAGGTTTCTGTTCGAGTATCGAACTTATCCAATCCTCCAGAGGTGGCCAGCCACAGCATCCCCTCCGGATCCAGATAACTGTGTTCCACTTGGTCACTGATCAAGCTGTTGAGGTTGTCAGGATCGTGAAGGTAGCGGGTAAATACGCCTGTCTCCGGATCGAATTTGTTCAAACCTCCTGCAAACGTCCCGATCCACAACGTGCCTGACGGGTCTTCTGCGAAGGTCAGGATAGAATTGTCCGATATGCTGTGAGGGTTTGCAGGATCGGATTGATAATGGCGAAACCCGTCTGTGGCTGGATCGAACAGATCCAGCCCTTTGCCCAGGGTGCCGACCCACACACGCCCGCTCCGGTCGGTATACAACCCGGCAACCCAATTATCGCTCAGGCTGGCGGGGTCGGTGGGATCGTAGGTGTAGCGTGTGAACTGCTCGCTTGTCTGGTCAAACCGGTTGAGGCCCTCTTTTGTACCAACCCAGAGGTCACCTGCGGCATCCTCCGTCATCGAGAACACCTGATTATTGCTCAGACTATGGGAATCTGCCGGGTCATTGCGATAATGCTTGAAGTGACCCGTGGCCGGATCGAGCTTATTCAGTCCGCCGCCTATGGTGGCGACCCACAGTATGCCCGAACGATCCCGGAGGATCGACCAGATGGAGCCTGAACTTAGGCTATCGGGGTCGTCAGGGTTATTCTGATACAACTCGAACTTGGCTGCTGCCCGATCCAGCCGGTTGACCCCATTGCTTGCGGTGGAAATCCAGAGGGCGCCTGAGCGATCGGCGAAAATGGACGAGAGCCATTCTCCATGAAAACCATATGGGTCAGTGGGGTTGGAGGGAACACGTGTAAACGTCTCTGTCTGAGGGTCAAAGATGTTCAAACCATCCGTCGTCGCGATCCACACATCGCCAGAAGCATCTAAATGGATGTCGGCGATATCATCACTGCTCAGGCTCTTGGGGTCAGATGCATCGTGGCGATAATGCGTGAATTTCCCGGTCTCCGGATCAAAGTGGTCCAATCCGGCCACGGTACCTATCCACAGGCTGCCAGTAGCATCCATAACAATGATCTCGATGTTGTCGTAGATCAGGCTGTTGGGATTGTTGGGATCATGTTGATAGTGGGTGAAATGCCCCCTGGCCGGGTCGAACCTGTCCATCCCGCCCCCTAAGGTACCCACCCAGAGCTGGCCGGAGGCATCTTCAACAATCGTCTGCACCATATCATGGCTCAAGCTGTAACTATCATTGGGATCATGCTGATAATGAAGGAATTGTCCATTTTCCCGGTCGAATCGATCCAAGCCGCCATTGGTCCCAATCCAGAGGCGCCCAATTTTGTCTTCGAAGATGACATTGACAAAATCATTGCTTAAGCTGTGGGGATCATCAAGGTTGTGCAAGTAGCGGGTGAACTGCTCAGTGTTTCGGTCAAAGACATTCAATCCACCATTCCAGGTGCCTACCCACAGCACCCCCTGGCGGTCTATGTGAAGTGTGCCTATGTTTTCTGTGCTTATGCTGTGAGGATCATCTAAATCGTTGTGAAAGGTCTTGAAGGTATAGCCATCATAGCGAGAGAGCCCATTGCTGGTGGCAAACCACATGAATCCTTGTTGATCCTGTATCGTGCTCCGCACAGTGGCCGACGGTAATCCTTCTTCCGCAGTAAGATGTCCAAAGCGAAAGGTTCCCCCGCCGGCAGGTTCCACCAGGACTGGTAGTATACTCGGCTCCTGAGAGGAGACATGGCCAGGAATGACCAGGGTGAACCAAAAGGTCACTCCTATGAGCACTGTATGTAAGAGAGCATGATCTTTAAGCCGCATTTTGTATACCCCCTAACATTCACTATTGTTCCTGTTAACTATTTTACAATAAAACAGTAACCCGGTTGGCGTTTGGTTCGCCTCCGGTTTTTTCCACCTCATGTCGGACTTGTCCCGAACTTAACCCACTTCAGGGTAAATGCACAATCGGCAAGCACAACCGGGTTAGGATTTGAGATCGATCCTATGCGTACTCATAGCAAGTTATGCGCTACTGCACTAAAACATACCGGCAAGAACAGGGCCAAAGAGGCTTCCCAAACGCAAGTGGCGGCTAATTGAAGCCAAAAAGAGAAGAACTGGAGCAGAGTATGTTCCCAACTCATAAGCATCAACTTAAGCAAAAAACTTCGGCTCAACGCGGAAAAGTGGGGTCTGCTCCAGACCTTAAGGGTTGTGAAAACCCTTAGGATTCGTAAAAATTTAAGTGTCCAGAATTCTTGCCGGACAGTTTTCTCGATGTACTGACCCCATGAATTGGGCTGCCCAAACTACCCAAGTGGCGCAGTACAGCAATGGGACTATAGTTATTACAAAATCAACACAAATCCTATTGGGACGTTTGTACCATGTGGCAGACAACAAGATATAACCGATAATATAGGGTAATGCACATGGCAACGCGCTGTATCAAGGTCAGATTTTCATGGATCATCGGAACAACAAGAACTCACACAACTCTCTATACCAATCAATTCGAGCGATGCCCAAGGTCGAGCTGCACCGGCATCTAGAAGGCACCCTGCGGCTTGAGACGTTGGCTGAGATTGCTCACGAGCACAAAATCGAGCTACCCGGCTATGACACCGAGACAATTCGCCCGCTGGTGCAGATCACGGACGACGATCAGGCACACTCCCAGGCATATCTCTCCAAATTCGCTGTGCTGCGCGGCTTCTACCAATCACGGGAGATCATCGAGCGTGTAGCTTATGAGGCAGTTGCAGATGCAGCTTCAGAGAACACCATTTACTTCGAGATGCGTTTTACCCCCCTGGCACTGACTAAGGTCAGGGATTTCCGGATGGACGATGCCGCCGATTGGGTTATCGACATGGTCGAGCAGGCCAGTCGGGAGTATGGGATAGATGTTCGGCTGATCATGAGTATGAACCGCCACGAAAGTGTGGAGATCGGCCAAGCCATCATGGAGATCGCTGTTGATCGCCAGGATAGGGGAGTAGTCGGTCTGGATCTGGCCGGAAACGAGGCTGATTTCCCCGGCGTGGACTTCGAGCCGATCTTCCGTAAAGCCCGCGAATCAGGGTTGGGGATGACCATTCATGCCGGTGAATGGGCCGGCCCGGAAAGCATCCGATTGGCCATCGATGTGCTGGGGGCAAGCCGCCTGGGACATGGCGTCCGCATCATCGAAGACCCTGATCTACTTCAGGAAACCCGCGAGCGTGGGATTGTCTATGAAGTGTGCCCAACCAGCAATATCCAGTCAGGGGTATATGGCAGCTATGAACAGCACCCACTGAAAGCTATGTACCAGGCCGGGCTGCTCACAACCATCAATACAGATAACACCAGCGTGAGCGCGCTCAACCTGACCGACGAGCTGGTGCGCACAGTTGAGCAGATCGGGTTGAGCATCGATGATGTCAAGCAGAATATCCTCCATGCTGCCCGTGCCGCTTTCCTTACACCGGGCGAGCGTGAGTGTCTGATCGGACGCTTGACGGCTGAGTTTGCGCCGGACACACACATATCGCCCCAATAATCTCCTGTTGGTGGGCCCGGAAAGAAAACACATTCAACGCGACGCGATGTTTGTCATGCCGCTTCGTCTGTCCTGATCCGTGTCAGCAGCACAGCCAGGATATGCGCAATGTTCCAGGCATCATCGATGCCTCGATGGTGTGTCCCTTCGAGCGGGATATCCAGCCGCTTGAGTGCCTCTGCCATGCCGACCTCGTGAGACAAACCATTGGCCAACGCGAAGAGATTCTTGACGTTGATATGGCTCATCCCCAAGGGGCTGGTAACCTGGAGGGCTTCACACTGGCGAGCAAACTGTCGCCTATCGTAGTCGCCATAGCTGGCCCAGGTGCGGCCGCGAGAGTTGTGGTCGTTCTTGAGAATAGCGCAGGCTGTGCTGAAGCTAACCCCCTGATCGACCTGTTTTTGTGTCAGCGTCGTGAGCTGCGTACAAAACGGGCTCACCGTGGATCGTTCAGGCCGGATCAGGATGCTGCGCTTCTCCAGCGGATCGAGTGTGGTAACGTCCAGGCTGGCAAGCCCGATCTCGATGATCTCGCTCTCCTGGTCGGACGGCGTTGGGCCATCCCAACAGGTAGCTTCGATGTCAATGATGAGGATTTGGTCGAGCAGCCGGGCCATGATCGGTATCCTTAGAAAATAGGTTGGAAAGCCGGGGCGAGAGCTTCGACGCGCCTATCAAGATACGCCTTTGAGCATCGGCGGCTCCCTTATATGCGAAGCTGCACGATTATATCGCCCATTAGCCACCAGGCCATAAATTGACCATCCCCCCACCCAATGCTATTATCGGCATAGATTGATCGAAAAAGTAGGGTGATGTCTCGCGGTTGTCCGGATGGTCAAAAACTTTCCGGAGAAAGCACCATCGTCCCAGAGAAGCGCCAAAAGGAACATTGCACATGGCAGAAGGCTATGATTACCACTTCATGATCCTTGCACCGGGCTTGCAGGCGGCCTGGTTCTTTCAGGCCGCACGACGTTACTGGCAGCGATTCCAACCCATCGTAACGGATAATTGGGGATTGCTGCTTTACATTGCGCCGGAGAAAGAGGTAGCGGTGACAGTGTTGGCCCGCTCCGACACATCGACCTTTGCCAAGGAGCAGATCCTGGCGCAGCGCAGCAACGTCCGGCTCGACATGGTAGTGGCCGACGAGCTGCCGTTGATGGAATCGATCCTCGACGCCCGCGCCAACGCCGGATTGCCCTTCGGATGATGTTTGCTGACATCGATTCTCACGCTATTCGCTGCAACACCCTATGAAGCTTCCTCGGATTTCTCTTTCCAGGTCTGATTGGTCGGCATTGGGATTGATCACACTGGCCGTGTTGATCTTCTATGCCCCGGTATGGCTGCTCGGTAAGTGGATGCCCTCCGGCGGCGGCGATCTCGTTTCTTTCATCTGGCCAACCTACACCTTTTCCGGTCGGATGCTCCAAAGCGGCCAGCTCCCGCTGTGGAATCCGCACCTGTACAGCGGCGCTCCTTTCTGGGCCGATAACCAGAGCGGGGTGCTTTATCCCGCTAACTGGCTGTTGTTTGCGCTGCCTTCTCTCCCCTACCAGGCCATGGAAGCGATGGTGATCGCCCACATCTGGTTCACCGGAATAGCCATGTATGTTTGTCTGCGACTCAAAGACCCAGCGCGCGAGCGGTCGATCAATGCCCCGGCTGCCGCGCTTGGCGCCATCGCCTGGATGTTTTCCGATGTGTTTGTCACGCACCAGGGACACTATAACCTGATCGCAGTGGCGGCCTGGCTGCCGCTGGTCTTTCTGGGGGCGTGGCGTGGTCTGCGTGATCTCGATTGGCGGTGGGCAACTTTCGGCGGGGTAGCTTTTGGGATCGGGACGCTGGCCGGGCATGGCCAGATCACCTATTACACGGCACTGCTCATCGGCTCGATTGGGTTATGGTGGATCGGGGTATGGGTTGTTGCCTCACTGCGACAAACAAGCAAGACTGAAACACAGTCAAAGACACGGCAGGTCGCGCCCTTGTTCAAGAGGCTCGGTATGTTGGTGCTGATTACTGCCATTGGGTTGGGATTGAGCGCCGGAGGATGGCTCCCCGCCCTGGAGATGACCACTTACACGGCCCGCGCGGAACTGGTCTACGATGAAGCTGCTAAATTCAGCCTCGCCCCACAGGCGCTGATCGGGTTGGTGGCGCCCTGGGTATATGGTCGCGGGCCGTTCCAGTTCTCTGGAGACTTCGATCGGGTCGCGGTAGGATATATCGGTGTGGGCTCGCTGCTCCTGGCATTCTATGGGATGGTACAGGGGATCCGTCAGCGGCAGGGCTGGGCAATCTTTCTCATGATTTTGTGGTTGGTGGCTTTCCTGGCTGCGTTGGGTCGATACTTTCCGCTGCACCGGCTGCTCTACGATATCGTTCCCGGTTTCCAGAACCTGCGCGCTCCCGCCCGGCTTGTCCTGCTGGTTGATCTGGCCTGGGCCATGCTGGCCGCGCTGGGGTTGGCGTCGATTCGCTGGGAACGGTTGAGCAAGACAGGGATCTCAACCGCTCTGCCCTGGGTGGCAGGGTTGGTGGTCGCGGCAGAGCTGATCGGGTTCGGCGCAATGGTAGAAGTCAATGATGATGATCCCAGCGCGGGTTATGCCACTTACGCCAGTGCTGTCGAATGGCTTGCTCAACAGCCGGATGGCCCTTTCCGCATCGATACCTATTTTCCGCCGGATGCCGGCTGGCAGCAGCCGGATTTCGCCGCGCTATATGGCGGCCCTCTCTACGATATTTATGGGATATTCAACCCGCTTACGATTGCGACCTACCAGACTTACTATCAAAGCCTGGGATGGCGCGGATCGGCTCCTTACAATTGCCTGGGGGTGAGGTATGTCCTGACTGCGGGAGAGGCTCCCGGCGATGCAACTTTCGTGCCGGCGCACCAGACCGATTCCGGGTTGGCGATCTACGAGAATTCGCAGGCATTGCCGATGGCCTTGGTGGTTCATCATGCCGTCATAGTCGAAGATCAATCGAAGGCCTGGGAGCTTGTTCACGCGCCGGATTGGGATGCCCGGTCAGTTGTATATATCGAAGGCGGGCCACCGTTGGAGGCACAAACTCCTGAAAGGGAACCCGATCTGACTTATACACGCTATAAGGCAAACCAGATCGAGCTGACGGTGATGGTTGACACACCGGCCTACCTTGTGTTGGGTGAAGTCTATTATCCCGGCTGGCAGGCAACCGTCGATGGGCAACCCGCTTCGATCTATCGGGCCAACAGCACTTTCCGCGCGATCTATCTTGAACAGCCGGGAGAACATATCGTCTCGCTGGCTTTCTGCCCGATAACTGTGTATGCTGGGTTGGCGAGTAGTATCATCACAGTCTCGGCGATTGCAGGAATGGTCAGATATCTACGTAAGAAGTCGCCGAATAGCTAAAAAGGGCAACAACACGACTGCCGTCAGAAGTCGCTAACAACCGAACGTAATGAGTGCTGTCAGATGAGCCGTTACCTGTCAAGGTAAGTTGTGAGCCTCAGTTAGGGAATGATGATGAACCTTCGGGATTACAGATGGTCCAAAAACCCTCGCGGATTGCACAAACAGGGCGCGCCGGCGCCCGTCAGGATCGAGAACTTTACCTTTCCCAAAATGGGCTGGGCAAAGTTGGTTACCGACAGCGCCGAATACATCGACTTGGTCAAACTCTTGACTGCCGAGGGATGCACGCCGATCTTACGCCTCTACCGCGAGCGTATGTGCGGGCTGCCTGCCTTTGAATACTGGTACGATCTGTGCCGCCAATACATCGAGGCGGGCTGCCTCTGGTTTGAGCTTTACAACGAGCCTAACTATGAAATTGAATGGCCTATGTCTGATGGCGCAGGCAGACCTCTTGATGTTCATTGGCAGAATGAGACGGGGTGTATCAAACCATTGATGGATAACTGGTTGGATTGGGCCGAGCGGATTATCGAGATGGGAGGGTATCCGGCCTTTCCGGGGATGACTGAAACAGTCCAGCCTAACCTGGCAACCGTTCACTGGCTGGACGTTTGTGTGAAATATCTGAGGGATCATCACAGAGTGCGCTTCAAGAATGTGATCGCCAATGGTCTGTGGTGTGCCACTCATCCTTACTTACTCAACCACTTTTACCAGGAACCCATTGGTGGCCCATCCAGTAAAGCGCGTCCATATAACCAGCTCAATGGGAATACAGGCGGATGGCATTTTGAGTACCCCTACGATCCGCTTCAGCAGAAAGACGATCCGGGTCGCACTGTCTATGGGGGAACCGATCTTACCCCCTATGGCGATCCCAATGGATTGGTGGCCTGCGGAAGGCTATTCCAAGACCTGTTGAAGAAGTATTTTAAGGCCGGTCCGGTGCCGGTAGTGGGAACCGAAGGGGGTATCCATCCCATTCCTAATCCCGGCAAGTTGGAGCAGCCGGATATCCGCTATCCGCCTTACGATCGTCAGGCACATGGTGAGGCAACTGTCGCCATGTTCCGGTGGATTGTGGAACAGGCTCCGAACTGGTTCTGGGGCGTTACGTTGTGGATCGAGAATAGTTACTTCTATTCCGGCGATGTCGCAACACCGGCTATCCTGCGGCTCAGCGGTGAGCCTGTTCTCTACAAAGATGTCCTGAGCCTGAACACCGGCTATCCCGAGAAAAGCGCCGGCGCAGGCTCGTCCGGGAAACAACCAACTGCAAGCGCGATCACAGGTCCAGGGCCGCTCGCGAGCGGCTCGCCGGATTATCACTGGCTGATCCTGGCCCCCGGCCTGCAAGCCGATTGGTTCTTTCAGTCTGCCAATCGCTACTGGCAAACCTTCCGTCCCACCGTTTTGGCAAACTGGGACTTGATCGATATGCTGCCTTATAGTAAAACGCTGGCAGTGACAGTGTTGGCCCGCAGTGATACAGTCGCGTATATGGACAAGAACGTTCGTGATAAATGGCCCAATATCTACTACGATCCCATTGTGTTCGACACGATGGAGGAAATGCGGGCCGAGCTTGAGCGTCGCGCGACGTATATGAAGCGGTTTGGATGACAGCAACTGATGCTTTAAAGCCAGGTAGCAGCGTTAAGACGCAGTTTCGGCAGACAGTCGGGAACTGAAACCTGATCGCCCATCACTTACTTTTTGGGGAGACAAACCATGAACTTCAGAGATTACAGGTGGTTCAGGAATCCGCGAGGATTACATAACAATGGCCCTTATTCTCCACTCAACACAACACGCTATATCGGTACCAAGATGGGCTGGGCCAGGCTGGTCGTCGGCGGGACAGAGCAGATCGAGGCTGCTCAACGTCTGGTTGAGCAGGGATGTATGCCCATTGTTCGTATCTTCCGGGAGCGAATGGGCGCCATGCCCGCGCTCGACGGTTGGTACGATCTTTATCGACAATACTTCGAGGCCGGCAGTTGCTGGTTCGAGCTTTATGATGAGCCCAATCTGGAGTCTTCATGGCCTTCCGGCGCCGGGCCGACCGTCTTGACCGTTGATTGGCACAATACCGAGGGGTGCATCAGACCGTTGATGGACAACTGGCTGGATTGGGCCGAGCGCATCATCGAGATGGGAGGCTATCCGGCCTTCCCGGCTATGGCAGAGACCGTCGAACCGCGTCAGGCAACCATTGCCTGGCTGGAGGCCTGCCTGAAATACCTGCGTGAAAATCAAGCCACTCGATTTATTCATATCTTGACCAATGGTTTGTGGTGCGCAACCCATCCCTACGTGTTGAACCACTTCTACCAGGAGCCGCCGGGCGGCCCCAGCTATGTCGCCCGTCCCTATTACCAACAGAGTGCTGCTGAAGGTGGTTGGCACTTCGAATATCCCTATGACCCCCTCCAACAGCGCAGCGATCCGGGCCGGACGATGTTCGGCGGGACACCGAACACGCCACACGGCGATCCCAACGGCCTGATCGCAACGGGGCAGGCTTTTCAGGAGTTGTTAAAGAGAATCTTCGACGCGGGCCCCGTGCCTGTTGTGGGCACAGCAGGCGGCATCGGCCCGATCCCTGGTCCAACGGATGAGCCCATGCAGCAAGACAACCGTTATCCCCCCTTCAGCCGCGACAGCCATGCCGAAGCGACCCTGGCCATGTGGCGCTGGATTTCTCACCAGGGGCCGCCTTGGCTGTTTGGCCTGACGCTCTCGACCGAGGCTGACTACTACGATCGCCAGGGTGCTGTCCCGGCTATCGAGTTGATGCTGGTTGAGGCGCCGGTCGTGAAAGATGTGCCCGATTTGGAGATCTGCAGCGAGATCGCCATCGAGGATCAGGCACAGCCGGAACCTGCCGACTCGTCGCCTCCCTTGCCCATTGAGCTGATGCCGGAGTTTTCAGAAGAGCCCGATCTGGGAGTGTTTCTGGAGGAAACTGCGGCGCCTTCAACCCCGCTGCCGTCAGAAGATGCCTTCGAGGCAATGTTGTTCAAGGCGTCTGAGCTTGAAGCGGAAATGCAAACAAGTGAATTCTCAGATACATCAACAGAAGATGAGATGACTACCGCTCTGATCGACGAGTCGGGATCGGATATGTGGCGGGAAGAAGATGCCGCTGAGACCCTTCCGGCAGAAGAAGCAGAGGCAAGCGCAGAGACACCACCGTTCAAAGAGGCATTCCCGTTGTTAAATGAATGTCCGGAGATATCCCAGCCCGATGAGCTGCCACAGTTCGAAGCCGTCGAGTTATTCCGGGACGAAGTGCCTGATGTGATGCTATCTGAAGCAGAGATGTCACAACAACTTGAAGAAGTTGAGCCGCTGCCGGAAGAGGAAATTGTCGAGATGTTTGATCCGGAGGACGCGGCAGAAAAAGAAGAAACATCATCAGACACAGCAACTGAAATTTCGCTCGAGATATCGACGGGTGAGACACCGTCGATGGCAAAAGAGCCACCCGCCGACACAGCCTTCGCTCCCACTATCTTCGAAGAGTCTCAGCCGGAGTTGGAACCGATTCCGTTCGAGAATTGGGATGATGAGCCGCTGCCGGAGGTATCGCCCATTGAGGCTGTGTTACCCGAGTTGTCCTGGGATTATGTAGTGCCGTCTACGCCGGCTGCCGAAGGACAATCGATTTCTGAGGGAGCAGAGCCGATCGAGGAGAAGGTACTGCCCCAGCTCCTCCAGGATGTCTCAACCATCGACGATCTCCGCGCAGGACCGCCGCCGGAGAAACTGGATCATCATTTCCTGATAGTGACTTCCGGGCTCTCGCCGGAGTGGTTCTTTGACAATGCCTATCGCTACTGGCGTGTTTTTCGCCCCACCATCCTGCCATGCCCCGATTTGATGGGGATGGTATCCGGGAGCAAGTCGATCGCCGTGACAGTAATGGCAACCGTCGATACTGCCCGCGAGATACACAGCCGGATTCATGATCAGTGGCCTGGCATTTACATCGACCTGATGGTTTTCAATACGTTGGAGGCTATGTGCGCCGAGCTGGATCGGCGCGCAGCACAGGAGCAGCGGTTTGGATAAGTCAATCGTCTACCACATTACAAATCATGAAAGCTGGGAGCAAGCCAAATCGGCAGGAGAATATCAGGGCGACACACTGGAATCGGACGGTTTTATCCATTGCTCTACTGTTCATCAGGTTGTGCCCGTCGCCAATTCCTACTACCCTGGACAACATGGCCTGGTGCTGTTGTGCATCGATGCATATAAGCTCCGATCTGATCTGCGCTACGAAGCTCCCGCCGGGCCAACTATCGGAGAGGAGAGCCTCTTTCCACATATCTACGGCCCACTGAATGTCGATGCTGTCACCGCCGCGCTCGATTTCGAGCCGGGGCCGGATGGCAGATTCACACTGCCGGCGAACCTGATATAGGGATGCGCCACCGGCAAGACAGTCTGTCGGCACAACGGAGGCACTGGTGCTTGAGGAACGAATGGGTCACATCTTCACAAGCAAAGGCCTGACCTTGGCAACGGCGGAAAGCTGTACCGGCGGTTTGCTCGCCAGTCGGATCACCGATATAGCAGGAAGCTCAGATTACTTCTTAGGGGGTGTGGTGAGCTATGCCTATTCAGCTAAGGAAACACTGCTTGGCATCGATCACGACTTGCTGATAGATGAGGGTGCCGTTAGCGAGACAGTTGCCCGGCGGATGGCCCACAGTATCAGGGAAAAACTGGGCGCAGATGTCGCTGTGGGCATTACGGGAATCGCCGGGCCAACCGGCGGCACACCTGAGAAACCGGTTGGTCTGGTGTGGATTGGGTTGGCCGATGCTCAGGGAGAGCAGGCTGAGTGCCATGTCTGGAAAGCTGATCGGGTTGGGAACAAGCATCTCTCGGTCGAGAAGGCGTTGCAGATGCTGATTGCTTGGGGAGAAGCGGCTTCGCCGCGGCTAACGTGAGTTACCAACCCGTCGATGTTGAGATCAGGGTAACGGCAGAAGGCGATATTACACCGCTGCGTTTCACCTGGCGCGGGTCATGGTACAGCATAGCGCAGATTGGGCGCACCTGGGCCGATGAAGATGGAGATCACTGGCTGATCATGGCGGCTCTTCCTCATCTGATCGTCGACCTTGTACACACCCATGAGAATCGCTGGCTGGCCGAACAGAAATCATCACGGCCAAGAATTGTCTGAGTAGAAAAAGGCGGGAACCCCTACACAAGTAGGGGTTCTGTCCTGATTGCGGTGGGATAGAGTACTATTCTGTTTGAAGTATGGGTGTGAAGAGAGGGAATGGGAATTTGAAGAAGAGTCGTTAGTACTCTATCACTTCGTGAACGTAATGATAGGTTGTCCTGTTGTGATGTCACAGTGTCGATCTTCACCCCTGGCGCGTGACAAATATCATGGTTGGCCTATCATGCCTGTGCTATGTTGTTTCCGGTACTTTGGAAGACACAAAAGATAACCCCCTTGCCGGCGTCACACCTCATTGCTGGGGGAGCTTCGGGCCATAGCGATAGCTAGGGCCCATTGGGCCGATGTACTCGGACTTGCCAAAGGCCAGAACCGGAAGCAAAATCGGCGCCAGGAAAATCAGCCCTATCGCAAAAAGAGGGCCTTTTCCAAAGGAGCGAGCCAGTCCAAAGACAAGAAGCACCGCAAGGTAGATATTTAAGCCGGGGATGACGACAAAAATGACATACCAGGCAGGCCGTCCGATCATCTTGAGCAGAATGACGACATTGTAGATAGGGATCAGAGACGCCCAACCTGGTTGGTCTGCTTTGGTGAAGAGCTTCCAGAAAGCAGCCAAAAGCAGCACTACAAGCGCAAGGATAAAGATCCCAAAGCAAGCAAAGTAGATATCTGCCGCTGGGCTATCTCCCTGCAACAATCCCGAGAACATGCATGATGAGATCGTAGACATTGCCTTATCCTTTCGTGACTATTCAGCCAAGTTTAGAAATCTCACGTGAATCATACACATAACTGAGAAAATATGATACATGGCACCAGAACCGTTGCCGACTATCGAAGATCTACGAGCCTTGTATAAAGAGGCTGTCCTGGCTATGTATGAGAGGTTGTATCAGAAAATACGGGCATTAGAGGCAAGGGTCGACGAGCTAGAGGGACAACTGAAGCAAGATAGCCACAATAGCAGTAAGCCACCTGCTGGCGACGGGTTGAATAAGCGGGTCAACGCAGGATGACCGCGTTTGGAGGAGAAGAAACCGGGTGGCCAGTTTGGGCATATCGGACATCGACTGGAGCTTTGTGGATAAGCCGGATCGGGTTCAAGTGCGCTCAGTTGAGCATTGCGGGCGTTGCAATACCAACTTGGGATGTGTCGAGCCAAACAAAGCCCTCCCAAAGGCTTGCGAGACCATCAGCCGAAGGTCTTGGCGTTTATGTATGATTTTACGGTTCCGTTTGACAATAATCTGGCCGAACGCGATATCCGCATGGCCAAAGTCCACCAAAGAGTATCGAGCGGTTTCCGCAGCCAGGTGGCGCTAAAACCTTCTGCCAAGTTCGCAGTTACATCTCCACTGCCCGGAAAAATGACCAGCTTGTCTTGCAAGCACTCTATCAGGCTCTATCCGGTGCTTCTTATTTGTCCACCTTTTCTCACTGATATCATGGTTGAATAGTTACGTTTTTATTTGCGATCTTGGGTGTGCTTTGTGGCGAATCTATGCGCATTGCAAAAAATGCAAGACTCCCAGACAATCACAAAATATGCTGCAATCGAGTCTGGATGTATAACCCCAAAGCCATAACCAGATACCCGGCAGTGTAGGTGATATCACACAAGACGGTAATGAAATTGATACTTTGGTCTGGGAAGTAGATCTCATTCCAGGTTGCATAGGAATACAGGCTATCTGAGAAAGCCAGAATCAAGCAAGCCAGCGCAATGGCTCCCCAGGGCAATGCCAACTCGCCGCCGACTAATGCCAACATACTAAGCAAAGCACCCATTACAATCAATAGATCGCCCAGGGGATATATGATATCAAGCACTTGCTCAATTGTGCCTCCAGCCCCGGGACTTTCGATGATCGGTCCGATAACAAACATCAGCCACAAGGCTGTCACCATGCCAAACGCAGCTCCCGATATCCGTACTAATTTGCGCGGCGGGGTGACACGGAGAGAGGTATATCGAAAAATTAGTGCTAGAAAGATGGGAATGAAACCCGGCACAAAGAAAACATCAGATAAAGATGGGTAGGGTATTCCTTCTATCAGGAGCATATTGGAGATACCATACACGATCTCTGCCACTGCCCATAACGTCAGACCAGTAAACAGGCTGCCCCAAATCTTCTTGAGAATTTCGCCCTTTTGAAAGTGGCGCCAGAGGATACCGCTTAATGCAGCACAGATGATAGCCGATGAGATAGTGATGGGAGTATGTAACCACACCACAATGTGCATGCCCAATACCTGACCCAAGGCATACAGCAGGGTGACAAAAACCATCACCGCGGCAATGATGATGGAAGCCTTCCTGATATGATCATCTTCTTTCAAGATATACATAATGCATCCCTGGATGCAATCAGACAGTACCTGGATTCAATGGTGAATCGGTTCTGAGCATCTTCCCAATTCAATCGCATACAATCGCTCAGCTCAGCACCCATTTGCGCAGGCCGGCCTGGCCTGCCATTTCCCGTAGATGAGGCGTCATCTGGTCATCTACCATTTGCATCTCGTAAGTGATTGCCTGATAGCCAATAATGTTTGTTCCGTAATCAACTACCTGTTCGAGCAATACTGTATAGGCATTCAAAGGTAACCCTTCCTGGCCAATATTCAGATGCCCTCCTTGCAATTCAACTGGCCAACCATATTGGCTGGCAGTCTGGTTTACCAATGTTTCAACCATTTCGCGGACACGCGGACCACCCATACGCCCCAAAAGCACCTGGATAGCCGTTACTTGTGCCGTAAAATATCCTAAAGCAAAAGTTTGCTCTTCTTCTCCTCTCTGCTTTTTCGTCTCGTTTTGGATCTCCTTGATCCGGGCGCTGAGAATGTCTCCATGATCAACAAGATGAACGCTGGTTGGTTCGAAGTGGGTGATATCACACAGAGTCAGGTCGGCCCCAATGAACACGCCTTGATCGTCATAGGTTGCCACACCTGTACAGGCGATATTTAGAGGTTCTTCTTCCATGTCTTGTATCTCGATCATGTGATCGCGGACATAACCCATCTGGGCAATAGATGAGATCAGCTCACTGATGTTTTGGGGGGCAATCCTAAGTATCTTGGACAATGGCTCACCGACTAGAGAGACAGTGTCATTCTGGTGGAGCAGCTCAATAAAATTATTGTCGGCAAAAACGATCCTGCCTCTAGCATCGGTAAAAACCAGGCAAAGAGCAGCTCCGCGAGAATCCGAAGCAGCAGCTTGACCCTGGCCAACTCCAGGTGGTGGAAGACCCATGTAATCCCCTGAAAGAAAATAACAAATGCAATCAACGTGGCTTTGATGACTTACTGTGTACACCCTGTAAACCGGGAATCTGCCAGGTATTGCAAGCGATAGAAAAAATCAGATGAGTGACGCGTGAAACGCCTTGGTTAGATATACTGCGAACAGTTGCAACCTGGACTTTTGATTATGCTTGGGTATGCTCAGGAAAAGTCCAAAACCCAGCCGTTTGCAGTATATATCATATCAACCTGCCGACTAAGGCACTATCACCCATCGCTTCTTAATTGTGTATGAGATGCTTTAATTCCACAAAGATCGTTTTCTATTACTATAGCCTGAACTTCGCACTTCTCGGATTTGATATGTGACGGTTGCTCTTCTGATCCATGATGCGCAAACGACAAACTGTGACCTGTAAATCTGGAACATGATTTGTGACCTGGGATTTGAGACTAAAAACTGATCGCTACGATGTCGTGGGATGGTTCATTGAGTTGTGACAAAAGGCGAGATATTTGTCGGCTACGTCAATGCAAAAGAACATGCTTCTCCAGGGCAGCGTCCGGAATGCTTTGGGGGAA
>JAFGLD010000074.1 GCA_016928235.1 Anaerolineae bacterium
CCCATCCTGGGTATCTTATCAATCATTCGAGGAACGGAGCTATTCAGCGGTTAGCGATTAGCTATTAGCTGTTAGCTGTAAACTAAACTAAAACTCATCACCCATCACTCATCACTCATCACTCATCACTCGTCACTCAAAACTGTCAATCAGTCGGCACCACTAACTGAATCGTCACCGAGGAACAATGTCTCTGTCACGACGTTTTTACGCATAAAGGTGTTGAAGAATGTGACTTTTATTGAGAAGATACGTAAAAAACGTAGAGAAACGCAAACCAGTCTGATGTGAAATAGGAGAACATGGGCATTGCACCTGATTCTGATGTAGTGTACAGTAAGATTTGACGATGGGATGCTGTTGGGACGGCAAGACAAGGGGGATTTCAATGGCAGAGCAAGGCAATCCTCAAGAAGTCAAGACACAGACACTCCAACAAAAGCTAGAGGCGCTCGACCAGCTGGTTGAGGTCAGCCTGGTAATGAACTCGACGCTCCACCTTCAGCCACTGTTGCAGTACATTATGGAGAAGGCCACCGAGATCACCGGGTCGGCGGCCGCATCGATCCTGTTGATGGACAAGAACACACACGAGCTGCGCTTTGCCGCGTCGATTGGCTCAGACGCGGAGGAGCTGGCCGGCATCACTGTTCCGCTGGAGGGTAGCATCGCCGGGGCGATCATCAAAGAGAGCAAAGCCATTGTTATCGATGATGCCAAAATCGATCCCCGCCACTACAGCGACGTCGATCACAAAATTGCCTTTGAGACACACTCGATCCTGGGCGTACCGATGCGCATTAAGGATCGGCTGATCGGCGTGCTGGAGGTTCTCAACAAGCGTGAAGGTGCTTTTGGTGAAGACGACACCCGCCACATCACAATTTTGGCTTCGCAGGCTGCCGTCGCCATCGAGAACGCTCAACTGCTCTCGGCGCTCAGCAAGGCCTACGATGAACTGAGTAAGCTCGACAAGCTCAAGAGTGACTTTATCGCTATTGCCTCCCATGAGCTTCGAACGCCGCTGGGTGTGATCTTAGGATACGCCACTTTCTTGAAAGAAGAAGCCAAGGGTGAGGCCGGCGAGCACGCCGATATCTTGCTGCGGAGTGCCATCCAACTTCGCAACCTGATCGAGAATATGACCAACCTGCGCTACCTGCAAATCAGTGAAGCTGAGTTGAGCATCGCGCCGGTTTCGTTGGCAGATATCCTGATATCTGCACGCGACAGTGTCATGGCTCTGGCGGAGGCCAGGGAGCAGAAACTGATCTTTGACCCGCCTCCTGCTCAATTGACCGTTCAGGCCGATGCGGATCTGATGGTGATGGCGATCACCAGTGTTCTCAACAACGCAATCAAGTTCACCGCGCCCGGCGGCCGGATCACAATCAGGGTCGAAGAACGTCCAGCCGAGGTATGGGTCAGGGTGTCCGATGATGGGATCGGCATCCCGGAGGACCAGCTCGAGCCCATCTTTGGCCAGTTTTACCAGATCGAGGATCACCTGACTCGTCGTGAGGGCGGGCTGGGCCTGGGACTGGCCATTGCTAAAGCAGTTATCGAGCGGCAAAATGGTCGTATCTGGGCCCAGAGCCCCGGTCCAAATCAGGGTAGCACCTTCATTCTGGCGATTACCCTGGCCGATTCAACATAGACTTGCCGGTCAAGGCTTCTTCTCGTATATCCTATTGGGTGCCGGCCATCCGGCATTGGCGACGCCGGGTGCCCTGATCCTATATTGGGGTCCCATTTACTTCAAAGCGCCAATCAGCTTGGTCGGATCGATGATTTTCCTCAAAGAGAACATCTTGCTTTTGTGCACAGCTTCAATGGTATGGCCTGCCCCGCAAGCCAGTGTCGAAGAGCGTTCCGGTGTGATGGACAGATCGACCTGGATGACCAGCATGTACACACCTGCCAGGTATGGGACAGACCAACTGGTGCCCGCTGGTTTGTAAGATAGGGAAACACCTACTACCCATACCAGGCTATCTATTCTATTATTATGCAAGAGAACTATGGAGATATCCTGAGATCGAGATCTGGGACAGTGCGACAGTGCTTCGTTAAATAGAAATGGGAATAGAATCAGTGCAACTTAATGCTTTTGACTCGGCGCTCAGCACCAGTGTGGGAGGAGTTGTAACCAATATGCGGCCTGTTGAGATTCTGCTTGTAGAGGATAATCCTGGCGATGTTCGCTTGACACAAGAGGCATTGAAGGAGGGTAAGCTGTGTAATGCTTTGAAGATTGTCAATGATGGCGTCGAAGCTTTGTCCTACTTGCGCTGTGAGGGAAAATACACCGACGTAGCGCGTCCTGATTTAATCCTCTTGGATCTAAACTTACCCAAAAAAGATGGTCGCGAGGTGCTGGCTGAGATCAAGAAAGATGACAATCTAAAACGCATACCTGTAGTTGTATTGACTACGTCGGAAGCAGAGCGAGACATTCTTCATACGTATAATCTTCATGCCAATTGCTACATTACCAAGCCGGTTGATTTAGAGCAATTCATTCGTATTTTTCAGCAAATCGAGAATTTTTGGCTGACAATTGTTAAGCTTCCTCCTTCGTAGACTGAGACAGAGCACAAGATGGCTTTTCAGTATGAGCATATTGCAGTCCTGCTGATTGAGGATAATCCGCTTGATGCACGGCTGATCCGCGAGTTGTTAGCAGATGCCAGCGGTAGCTACTTCGAGCTGGAATGGGTAGATCGGCTTTCTGCAGGTATAGAGCGCCTCAATGCAGGAGATGTCCAGATAGTCCTTTTGGATCTATCACTTCCGGATTCCCAAGGAATCAATACCCTTTCGACTTTGTTGACAACTATGTCAACCATCCCCATTATTGTGCTCACCGGACTGGATGATGAGATGATGGGCCTGGAAGCGGTGCAACGCGGTGCTCAAGACTATCTGATTAAGGGAGAGGTAGATAGCAATCTCCTGGCGCGTGCAATACGCTATGCCATTGAGCGGAGACGTCTGACAGATCAATTGCATGAGCGCCGCCGTGCTCTTCACCTTCTGATTGCCTCTATCCCTAATGTCTTGCTTGTTGTAGATGAAACCGATCGTCTCTCTGCTTTTTTCTTGCCTTCCCACTTTCCTCCTCTGGTCGAGAAAAAAGAACTTTCTGCGGGGGACTTGCTCTCTGATGTACTGCCTGATGTGATGGTTAAACAGACGTTGGCAGGACTTAACAATGTGCGTCAGACGGGAAATACCTATGGCTTTGAGCAAGCTGTTGCATTCAATGGGGATAGGGCCTTTTTCAGGGTAAAGATACTGCCAATTGCCGACACAGAAGACATGTTAATAGTCGTCGATGATATCACCGACCTGAAATTGGCTGAAGAAGTTGCCCAGCATTATGCTGCCGAGCTTGAAAGCCGTAATCAGGAATTGGATGCGTTCAGTCACACTGTTGCCCACGATTTGAAGACACCCCTCAGCGCAATCAAAATGATATCTGACATGCTGATAGAGTGTGATCTGGATAATCTGAATGCCAAGACCCAAGAGCTTATTTTTGCCATCAATGCTTCCAGCATCAAAATGGACAAAATGATCAGCAGCTTGCTGCTTTTGTCCAAGTTGCGTAGTACAGAGGAAGTGGTAGACAAAGTCGATGTAAGAATGGTGGTTCGGGCAGCTACAGAGCGGTTGCAGAATGAAATTCGCGAAAAATGTGCCACTATCGAAATAGATGATAACTTGCCTCTAGCGTTGGGATATGCTCCCTGGTTGGAGGAGGTCTTTGCCAATCTGATCGGCAATGCACTTAAGTATGCTTGTGAGGAGCAGCACCCTCATATTGCTATCAGTGGAGTTTTACAGAATGGTGTCGTTCGCTATGAGATAGAAGATAACGGTATTGGAATAGATCCGCAGGATCAAGCTCATCTTTTCGAAATGTTTTCTCGCTTTCACCCGGAAAGGGCCAGTGGGCATGGTCTGGGCCTGTCGATTGTGCATCGGATTGTGACTAAGCTTAATGGCCGTGTGGGTGTAGATAGTATAGCAGGTGGTGGTAGCACGTTCTGGTTTGAGCTACCTGCGCCGGCAGAATCAGGATCGATTCACCATCGAGAATAAGACGTGCTATGTCTCACCGACTCTTAGCCTCTAACTATGTGATAACCTCGGCATATTTCTTCAAAACTGCCTGGCGAAAAGTGATGGGTCAAGGCAACGATATCTACTCCATTCACTCAACAATCGATACAACCAGATGGGGCTTCTCCACTCTACAGGGCCTGGCAGGCCGAGAGTATGGCCAATGAAGATACTCCTTATTGAGGATAACCCTGGTGATGTTCGACTGATCCAGGTTATGTTGAGTGAGATGGGCGCCGACAGTCTCACCATTGCGAAGCGATTGGTAGAGGGGATCGAGCGCCTGGCAGAGGAAGATTTTGACGTCATCCTTCTCGATCTCTCACTGCCGGACAGCCATGGGCTTGAGACACTGAAGCAGATGCAGAATGTGGCTCCATGTATTCCGATTGTCGTCCTGACCGGTTTGGATAATGACGATGTCGGCTTACAGATGGTCAGCCGGGGCGCGCAAGATTATTTGGTAAAGGGCCAGATTGACGGCAATGTATTGGTGCGCTCGCTGCGTTATGCCGTCGAGCGTAAGCAGGCAGAAATAAAACTGGCGAGGGAAAAGGAAAAAGCCCAAAAATATCTCGATATTGCCGGTGTGATGCTGATCGCGCTGGATCAGAACGGCCATGTTACCCTTGTTAACCGGGAAGGTTGCCAGATCATGGGCTATCAATCCGATGATCTACTCGGGGAAAATTGGTTTGAGCACTGCCTTCCTCCTGAGACCAGAGACAAAGCTTGCTCCGAGTTTCTCGAATTGGTAACCGGCGGGAATGGTGGTGTCGAGTATTACGAGAATCCCGTGCTGACCAAACAGGGCGACAGGCGATTGATAGCCTGGCATAGCACGGTATTGACCAACGAGAATGGTCAGATCGTTGGCACATTGAGCTCAGGGGAAGATATCACTGAGCGGGAGAAAGCACAACGAGCCTTACTGGAGATTGGGCAGAGATATCAGGCTCTCTTTGAAGGTTCCAATGATGGTGTGTTCATTCTCGATCTTGATGGCGTGTGTCTGGCGGCCAATCAATGGGCAGGGGTTCTGTTGGGATATAGGTTGGATGAGTTGATCGGATTATCGTATAAGGATATCATCGCTCCTGAAGAATATGAGCAAGCCGATGCTTATTTGGAAGCTTTACTGGCCGGCCAATCCTTACCAATCTATGAGCAGATGTTTGTGAGAAAGGATGGTACCCGCTTCCCGGTTGAAATTAACGAAGCACTCGTTTGTGAACATTCGGGTGTTCCTTTGCACATCCAAAGTGTCGTGCGCGATATTACCCAACGTAAACAGATGGAGATTGCTGAGCATGAGCAGCGCATCCTGGCCGAAGCCCTGGTTGACACCGCTGTCGCTCTGAATAGCACCCTCGATCTCGGCGAAGTGTTGGATCGTATTTTGACCAATGTTGGGCAGGTGGTGGTTCACGACGGCGCCAACATTATGTTTATCAAGAACGGCTTTGCGCGTGTGGTGTGTTGTCGCGGTTATTATGCGGAACACAATCTGATTGAGGAGATGTTCGAGCTCAACATTCCGATCCATAGCGTGGCGATGATGCAGCAAATGATGAAAGCCAAAAAGCCTGTCATCGTCTCTGACACAAGAGAGCATGCTTTTTGGACCAACACACCCACAATGACTTGGGTAAAGTCTTACATAGGTGTCCCGATCTGCGCTGATGGTAACGTGATAGGAATACTCAATCTCGATAGTGGAAAACCAAACCACTTTACCCAATCGCATGCCGACCAGCTCCTGGCTTTTATCAATCAGGCTGCTACTGCCATACAAAATGCACGGTTGTATCAGGGGCTGGAGAGCCACAGCGAGTTTCTGAAGAGAGCTGTCGAGGAGCGTACGACGGAGCTAAGACAGACCAAAGAGCGTGTCGAGACAATCCTGAATAACAGTCCAGACGCCATTCTGATGTTGGGGCCAGAGGGATATATTCAGACCGGCAACTTCACTTTTCAACAGATGTTTGGCTTTCCTGTCGATGAAATCTACAATCGCCACCCGGAGGTTTTGGTCGGTTCAGACCATGCTGAAGCGGTTCGGTCGTCGTTGCAGCGGGCGGTAGAAACCTTCGAGCCGACCCGGTTGGAGGTTGTTGCACTTCGGCAAAACAGATCGGAGTTCGATGCAGATATTGCGCTGGCGCCTGTTAGGGGTGAAAACGGCCTGCTGGGTGTCATATGCAGCCTGCGGGATATTACGGCTCTCAAAGCGGTTGAGCGGATGAAGGATGCGTTTGTGTCCAATGTCTCGCACGAGTTGCGTACTCCTATTACGGGTCTCAAGCTCAATCATCGGCTGATCAGCATCGAGCCGGCTCGTCTGGATGTTTATCTGGACCGACTGGGCCGAGAGATCGACCGCCTGGATCACCTGATCGAGGATCTTTTGCGCCTGTCCCGGCTCGATCAGAAGCGCGTCGAGTTAAAAATCACGACGGTGAATTTGAATGATATCGTCGCGCAATACATCGGTGATCGCATCCCTTTGGCTGAAAGCCGCGGACTCATGCTTCGTTTTCAAGAGAAGCCCGATTTACCCTTGGTGCAGGCAGATGCCGGGCTGGTAAGCCAGGTGCTGAGCGTCTTGTTGACTAATGCATTGACGTATACACCTGCCGGCGGCGAGATTGTTGTGAGTCTGAAAAGTCGGCAGACAGAAGATAGACCACAGGCGGGCTTCAGTGTTAGCGATACCGGGCCGGGAGTGGCGCCGGATGATCTGCCCCGGTTATTCGAGCGATTCTTCCGAGGGCAGGCCGGACGAGAATCGGGCGCGCCGGGTACGGGGCTGGGGTTGGCCATTGCCAGGGAGATTGTTGAACAGCACGCTGGATGCATCGATGTATTCAGCGAGGGCACACCGGGCAAGGGTGTGTCATTTACAGTGTGGTTACCCGTCAAGACAGCACAGTCAATGCTTGCATAAGCACAGGGGCGATGGGTTGAAACAACCGGGTGTCTATGGTTTCGATCGTGGCCGCCGTAGCGTCGAGCGCAACCTGAGCCATGTCTCGCGTATTGCCGCGGCATCATTCTCCCCTACCGGATGGCGGCTATAGCGAGCCTCGACAAAGGCTTCTGTGATCCGGGTGATGTCGGGCTCTGCTGCCGGAATGTGTTGCTCTAACACAACTTCGTACTCATAAGGTGTCTGGTTTTCTTGCCGTCCCAATCCCTGTCCGGCGGCCCGGTGGAGGGTACTCAGATACAAGGCCAAAATGCGTTCTCTCGGCGAGGAGCTGCCCAGCCTTAGCAGTCGGCTGAGTAAAGGGCGTCTCGATCCGCGTTGGCGAAACAGACGCTGAAAGGCATCTCTGGTCGCTTCCCCCGCTTCCTCAGCTGCTCCAACGATACTGTCCCAAAAGGCGTGCCATAGGCGAGCCAGAAGACGATAAACTCCAAATGCCTCAAGGCTCTGAAAAAATTGGGGATGATCGCGTAAATATGTCCAACCCATATACGCGATCACAGCAAAAGCGATCAGCCACGAGAGCGACGATTGGATGCCGGCCCAGTCGATTTGGCCCAGCCAATCCCAGGTTCCACTCGACGATGCCGTGGGAGTTAATTGTATCTCTGGGGGGGGAGGGAGAGGTGTTTCTTCCGGCGTCTCGGATCGCCCAAATAGGAGATCGACAAGATAAATGATCAGGTTGAGAACGCTCACCAATAATGTCAACAGAAATGCGATGATGAACAGGAAGCCGGACAACACAGTGTTCAGAGATTCCAACAAACCGATTGTATAGCTGACCGGGATCAGACAGGCAAATAGCGCTGCAAGGCCAATCAAAATCAGGCTGTAGCGCAACCAGCGATCACCTGTATGTCCCGCAATCTTCAATCGATCGACCAGCCAGCTGCGGCGGATGCTATCAAAGCGTGCCTGCCCTAACAGAATCACGCCCATACCAAAGTAGAGCATGACGATCGGTATAATGCCCTTTACGGGTGGGTTACCCACGTATTGGAACTCGCCCATATCCATCCGGGCAAACCCGGCAAAGAGCATGATCATGACACCACCCCACATAAAGAGGGAACTGATTGCCTGATAGGGTGATACCCAGTTGGAATCGATATACTCGCTCTCCAGATCAGGGGAACTGTGTAGCCGGCTAAAGTGGGTTGCGGCTGACCGGGCGAACCACCAGGCCAGAGCCATCAGTGTGATGACAAACAACCATCGCAGGTCTATCTTGAAAAAATCGAAGGACACAACTTGGCCGGTGACAATATCGCTGATGAACAAACCCAGCCTGGCTAACACCAGCAGCAGAGCCAGTTCCAGAATGTAAACTATCCCTCGTCTGATGCCGCTGATACGAAGCGTGTTAGTCAGGCGTTGTGTGTAGAAAGACTGCAAGGCTGCCAGCGTACCGATCAGCGCAATGATGTACAGATCGAGGCGGCTCCCGGCAAATCTTTCGACGGCCAGGGCTGATACGAGCAGACAACAGCCAATCATCACAGTAACGATCAACGGGTAGATCACTTTTTCACGCCAGGAGAGTAGGATTTTCATGACTTCGAAGCATTCAGCGATGGGCAATCAGCCATGATAGTCTGGTTGCCATGTGCTGCCTGCTTTTTCATAACCCTTTCTCTAGATCTGGTTCGTGCCAGATGCTGTAGACGGGGATGCCTGCCGGATCTTCGAACTCCAGTGATGGCTTCCCGGGACATACCAGCAACAGTGCCGCCGCCAGACCGGATTGGCGGAGGTAAAGCAGCGTGTCGAGCAGTGCCTGACTTTTATTGCCGGTAATAACAACCATAGTTGCTCCCCACGGCAAGGCTCCTTTTTGCTGGCGCAGCAGATCGACAAACAAGGCGTCTTTCGTAAGCCGCATCAAGGCCAGTGCTTCCAGCAGCGTCAACAGGTGGCCCCGGCCCGAACGTGGAGGCAAAGAGAACAGCGATTGTTGGCCCATCGCCGGATTATGAGCCCAGGCGGCCAACCCGACAGCCAACCCCTCGCGACCGACGATGTGGTTGGCTATTGAGGCAGCAGCCGTCACGGCCAACTCCGAAGCTTCGTAGCGTCGCCTGAGATCGTAACTGTCTTCGTCGAAGTCGAGGCAGATCAGAGTTTCGCGAGCGATGGCCGGCTTATATCGTTTGACCAGCAGGTTGCCGGATCGTGCAGAGGCAGTCCAGTGAATACGTCGGGGAGAGTCTCCGGTCACATAATCTCTGACACCGATCACACGCCAGGGATCCTCGAAAAGTGGGGATGGCGTGGGCAGCACAGCGAATGGGAAGCGTGTAGGCAAGCCCAGTTCTTCGATCGGTACGACGTGTGGATATACAGTCATGCGCATAGCAGGAAACACAAGCTTTTTTGGCGGGACAATTCCCAGCAGATCAAGGGCTCCCATATGTAAAGGTCCTACAGGGAAGAAACCGCGTTGGCGACAGCGAAGTGTGTAAGAGATGATTTTCTTTTCCTTCGGCATTAAGGCAAATGCCTCGCGGACTCGCCCCGAAGAGATAAGGTCGATGGGGAGATCTTCGCGCAGTTCCAGCCCAAGAACCGGGAGCCAGTCGGTGTTCTCAACCGACAGAGTCACGTCGACCATTTCACCGACAAAGGCACGCGTCGTGAAATCACGGCGGAATATTTGCTTTTTCCCGAAACGATGTACCCACAGGCGCGATAATACGTAGATCATCGCGAACAAGTAGATGATCTTGAAAAAGAAGTCCTCACGCAGCCAGACGGCGAGCAAGAACATCAGGAGCAGGGCAAAGAAAAACATTAGGCCTGCTTACCTTTCTCGATCTAAGTGCAGTTCGGTCTGTGTTATGATGTTTCTCAGAACGCTCTCCGGTGAGTGTCCTCTTAACTGGCTCTCGGGTTTGATAATCAGCCGGTGGCAGAGCGTGTATGGAGCCAGCAACTTAACATCATCAGGTGTGACATAGTCACGCCCATGCAGAGCGGCCAGAGCCTGACCGCATTTGTAGAGAGCTAACGAGCCACGCGGGCTGGCGCCTAACGCCAGGTCGGCGTGGGTACGTGTGGCTTCCACAATCGACATAATATAGTGCTCTAGCGTTTCATCGACGTAGACGTTGCTGACCGGTTCGTGCAGAGATACCAACTCTAAGCCATCGACTACCTGCCGGACAGACTCGATAGGATGCTGCTTTCTAAGGTTGCGGAGGATCTGGATCTCCTCTTCTCGCTGCGGGTATCCCATCGATATCCGCATCAGGAATCGGTCAAGCTGAGCCTCGGGCAGCGGAAAAGTGCCTTCCAGCTCTACCGGATTCTGTGTGGCTAATACCAGGAATGGCACAGGCAAGCGATAAGTAATGCCATCGATGGTAACCTGTTGTTCCTGCATGGCTTCGAGTAATGCTGCCTGGGCACGTGGTGTAGCCCGGTTAATCTCGTCGGCCAGCAGAACATTGACAAAAACAGGCCCCTGTCTGAACTCAAAGCTGCCGGATTGCTGGTTGAAAATGTTGACGCCAGTGATATCGTTGGGCATGAGATCGGGTGTACATTGCAACCGGTTAAAGTCGATTCCCAGGCTGGCTGCAAGAGCACGAGCCAACATAGTTTTGCCGATACCAGGCACATCCTCGATCAAGATGTGCCCTTGCACTAACATTGCCACAATGGCCAGCTCGATGCTCTTACGCTTACCGACAATGACTGTCTCGACGTTATCGGCGACTCGTTTCGCAAAGTCGACAACCAATTGGATGGAGCCCATATAGAGACCTCAATTCTGAGCAGTGGTTTATCAGGGTGTTTTTAGCATTTCTGATTATCAGATAAGAAGCAAAACCAGTCAAATGGGCAGGTGATACGATTGTATCATGAGTGTTGTTCGAGAAGTACGCCAGATAGACAGGCAATGGGTTGACCCTGGCTGTTCAGTAAGCGTGAGTCCTATAGCCTGTGACTTGAGATCAAGAACTGAACACTACGAAGTAGTTCAATCATCGAGCACTGAAAACCGATCACTCAAGACGGTGGTAGCGAAGGCCTGGGCATTTGCGAGATGTAGACAGAGATTGAAAAACTGCTGCAAGGTCTTCCGTCGTCTAAGAAAGTGTAAAATGGGGGGGATGTAGTGTCACTTTGAACGGAGCGGCCTGACCGGGATCGCCGAAGCGCGGTTCCCTGAAATTTCGAAAGACCTTGGAGAAGAGGAGCCGGAAACAACGCTCCTCGAACATGACGGTTCTTGGCTGTCGACCCTAATCCCCATCCCCTTTTTAGCAGCCACAAAGTTTGACAGATATGAGTTGATCGGTCAGCCCATCAGCGTGGTTGCTGGATTATCCTGAAACGTACATTCAGGTGTCCCAATGCGATCATATCGTTATTCTGCAAAGCGTAAGCCCAACCAACACCCAATGGTAACCCATTGATTGCTGTTCCGCTTGAGCTACGCAGATCCATAATGTAGATCTTGCTGTGAGTAGGGCGCAGCATGACATGCCGTGTGCTGACCCCTTGCGAAGATCCTTGCCAGTCTTCGATGTTCACATCGACACCGGCACTATCCTCTGAGCTTGCACCGATCACAACATCGCCACGCAGCTCAAGGGGAAGAACAGCGTCGGCATTTCCTGCTGGTGTCAGGAGAATGCGCCAGTGCTCTTCTTGGGAAGTGTGATTCTGCTGGTTTTCCAGGTTTGGCACAATTTGAAAATCGTGCTTTGACTGTGCCACGATCTCGCTACCTGGAACCGCAAGAGCCTCGCCTAAGCGGTTGACAGGATGTGTGTCTGTCATCAGTATTCCACCTCTTCTCGTTTCGGCCGTCTGTCTATGATTTCTCTACCTCTCATAATTATTATAGTCTAAGAAGCCAGAATGGCTTAGTAGGTATTTCACTACCGCATATTGTGGCATCTTTGACCGCTTGACGCTATCATCAGCGAGGATATCATGCTTACAAAACTCAGGTTAGATAAGATTTCTCACACCGGATGGGGTGTTCAAGTGGCCTGTCAATATACAACTGCCACCTGGCGCTTCTCCAAAAACTGCAACTCATTACCTGGTGATTTGCTGGTGTGAGACCAGGACTGAAACGGACAAGAGCACAGCCAATGTTTTTACCAAAGATCATTCAAGGCGGCATGGGTGTAGCCATCTCTGATTGGAAGCTTGCCAATGCTGTTTCGCTAACAGGACACCTTGGTGTCGTTTCTGGTACAGGGCTGTCGGTTATCTTCAGCTCGCGCTTGCAAGATGGCGACCTTGGCGGACATATGCGCCGCGCCATGTCACACTTCCCCTTTCAAGACATCGTTGAGCGAGTCCTGAACCGCTATTATGTGAAAGGTGGTATCCACCAGGACCAAAGCTACCGCCGCCCACCTCAGTGGAAGATTAAACCCGCGCGAGATCTGGTTGAGCTGACCGTGCTGGCAAACTTTGTCGAGATCTTTCTGGCCAAAGAAGGACACTCTAATCCGGTAGGCATCAACCTGCTGGAAAAGATACAGATGCCTACCCTGGCCTCGCTGTATGGCGCGATGCTGGCTGGCGTGGATTATGTACTCATGGGTGCCGGCATCCCGATTCAAATCCCAGAGATTCTGGATCGGCTGGCCAAGAATATCCCTGTTAGTTATCGCATCGACGTTCTGAATGCCAAATTGGAGCATTTGCTTCACTTCGACCCAAGGGAGCTGTTCCCCAGTATTTCAGTCACACTCAAGCGCCCCTTCTTCTTCCCGATCATCTCATCATTTGTACTGGCTCAAGCACTCCTCAAACGAGCAACTGGGATTATCGATGGGTTTATCGTCGAAACGCCTATTGCTGGAGGACACAATGCGCCACCACGTGGCCCGCTGCAACTCAATGATAAAGGCGAGCCGATCTATGGGGAGAAGGACGAGATCGACGTCGGAAAATTGAAGGGTTTGGGGTTTCCCATCTGGTTGGCCGGTGGTTACGGCTCTGCCGAGAAGCTTGCTGAAGCCCTGGCCCTGGGTGCCGCCGGGATACAGGTCGGGACGGCCTTTGCTTATTGCAACGAATCGGGGATGGCGGATGATCTTAAGCTTGATGTGCTACGCAAGGTGCTCGACGAAGATGTCAGAGTGCACACCAGCCCGGTGGTCTCGCCGACCGGCTTCCCGTTTAAGGTGGTCCAAACTGAAGATACGTTGTCCGATCCGGCCGTGTACGAGGCTCGTCAACGCGTATGCGATATCGGATTCCTGCGTCATCAGATCGAGCAGGATGATGGTTCTTTGATTTATCGATGCTCAGCGGAACAGACCGACGCGTATGTGAGCAAGGGCGGAAATATTGAAGATACATCGGGACGAACCTGCCTGTGCAACTGCCTGATTGCTACAGCAGGTTTTGGTCAGCGGCGTCGCAATGGGTATCAGGAGCCGGCGATGGTAACCTCTGGTGATTCCATTGTCGAAATCCGACGCTTTATGAAAGAGGACTCGCTGCGCTACTCTGCGGCGGATGTGATCGCTGTTTTAGAGCAGGGCCTCGATCCGGGCACTACGTAAACAAATCTCAGCGTAACTATTCAGTTATTGGTGCCGGCTGCTTGACAGTTTTGAGTGACGAGTTTTGGTTTATAGTTTGCAGCTAACATCTGAGTAGTTACATCTCAGCATAAACGATCACTTAACGAAAAAGGTTCGACGCGGATTGTAGATCGGAGTTCCATCCGACTACCGCCGCGTTTTTGTTTGCCAAAAACATCTTGTACCAGGATTATGCTGCCAAATACAGAAGTGGGTCTTGACGATGAGATATGGGGTTCTCCTAACCCAAAAATGCACCGATTAGAAATGCCAGCAATCCCAGAGTACCATGCGAAAATAGTGTGGTCGACATTGTGTAGGTTGGGTGGTGGAGATTTTGTAGGGTATGGACTTGCCTTTGAAGCAATTTCGCGCTTGCGCCACCACCCAACCTACATAACTGGACATCGCTCTCATTCTTTAACGATCCCGACCACTCCATTTCCGGGTGCTACCACTGCTGACGGGATAGCGACTCAATCGTCAATCGGCAATGGTGTACTTGTACTCCGAGACAACCGGCACCGAGACAGTTACGTATCGCGGCAAGCCTGGACCTTAGCGCCCGGAGTCATGGGGTACACGCCGAGTATATATACAAATTCGAGAATCTGCTTTTAGCTCGCCTATTCACGATGGCTTCTATCCACACCAGACACCCTCCGACCACTGATCTGGCAGCATTGTCGACACCTCGCCCAGTCTTTGTCTTTGACAAACACGGACACTAGTCATATAATGAAAATGGTTTTCAATTTCCGATATAGTAAATCGAGATATTCCATGCCCCCTGATCCGTTCTCTGTCGACCTTGAAGAATGGCTTTCTTGCCTTGATCGCAGTGGCTGCCGTCTGACGGAACCGCTGAAGGTGGTCACGGAAGTGATGTCTGGGAACCGACGTGCCCTCAGTCCGGTTGAGGTCTACGACCTGGGACGTGCTATCTATCCCAAATTGGGGCTGGTGACGGTCTATCGTTCGCTTGAAAAACTGGAAAGCGCCGGCCTGGTGCAGCGAGTTCACCAGGTGGGTGGCTGCAATGGTTACATCGCCGCTCCTCAGGGGCATCAGCATTTGCTCATCTGCCAGATATGTGGACGCGCTGAGTACTTCACCGGTGATGACATCTCTGACCTTGTTTCGCGCGTTGAAGCGCAGAGCCATTACACCGTTCAGGGGCACTGGCTCCAGTTATTTGGCGTCTGCGAGTCCTGCAAGTAGACAGAGTAGATAGGCTGGTCACCCATTTTCTGCCTCTAGCCTATGAAAATGATTATCAATTTCGTAGTCTGATAAAAATATATCGATGCTGTTCGAGAGAGGAAGCAATGCAAGCCATCAAACAAATCATGTTGTTGATTATCCTTGTTGCCGGGTTGGCAGCTTGCAGCCGACCCGCGCCTGAGGGTGCCGACGGCGTGCCGGCTATTGTTGCTACTACCAGCCTGATCGCCGATGTGGCCGGCCGGGTAGCAGGGGAGCATGTGCAGATCATCGCTCTCATGCAGCCGGGACAAGACCCGCATACCTATGAACCTGCCCCGGCCGATGTCGCCAAACTGCAATCGGCTGATCTGGTCTTTGCCAACGGCCTCGGCTACGAAGAGAGCCTGGTTCTCATCCTGGAAGAGTTGGAAGCGGGCGGCAAAGTCCGCATTGTCACTGTCTCTGAGGGGGTCGATTTGCTCCCCGGAAGCCATCACCATCATGAAGATGGCGAGCACGAGGACGAAGATGATCACGAAAACGATCATGCAGTGGGCGATCCTCATACCTGGATGGATCCCAACAACGTCAAAATCTGGGTCGATAACATCGCCGCGGCCCTGGCAGACATCGACCCGGACAATGCTGAGGCTTATTGGGCTAATGCCGATGCTTACAAGGCCCATCTGGTGGAACTGGACGCCTTCATCGCCGGGCAGGTCGATGTTATTTCTCAGGCCGATCGCAAGCTGGTCACCGACCACGAGGCGCTGGGATACTTTGCCCGCCGCTACGGCTTCGAGGCAGTCGGCGCGGTGATCCCTAATGTCTCGACTGCCGCCGAGCCCTCCGCAGCTGACCTGGCTGCGCTGGTCACAGTGATACGAGAACAGAACGTCAGAGCCATCTTCGTGGGCTCGACGGTCAACGATACGTTGTCTCAACAGGTAGCTGCCGAGATCGGTCACCCGGTGCAGATCCTGCCGCTCTATTACACGCTGGGCAGCCCCAGCACCGGCGCCGATACTTACTTATCGATGATGCGTGTTAATATTGAAACCGTTGTGAAGGGGCTGATGGCTGATGACTGACGGCTTGGTGAGAGATCTTTATTGGAATAGGGGCGACCCGCGGTTGCTCTGGGTCTTGGCGATCTATAAATTGCGGTCGTTAACGGAGCACTGATAACCAAAGACTGGGGATGGTTCATTGATTTGTGACAAAAGGCGAGATATTTGTCGGCTACGTCAATGCAAAAGAACATGCTTCTCCAGGGCAGCGTCCGGAATGCTTTGGGGGAA
>JAFGLD010000075.1 GCA_016928235.1 Anaerolineae bacterium
CCGATCATACCGAGATTGCTATGGCGATGAGCCGGTGATCGTCAAGGTTAAAGGGTTGGTGTCGAGGATGCCGGCCTATGAAGCCGAAGTTCGCTGGCAGATGTTGGGCGAGCGGATCAGGTTTATCGAGCAGGTGGCGAATGCTGCCTGATCTCAAGGGACATGCTCTGCGGAGTGTGTCCTTTTCTTTTTTTCGAATGCACAGCCATGTCGCTGCTTTCCGCTTGTCGCTGAGCCGAGCCCTGACCACCCAGCCGGCACAGGATAGCAAGGATAGGCAGGCCGCGGACAAGGTGGCCACTGTCCTACTCGATACCTACACCAGGCAGCAGGAGCGCCTTCATGGTCGTAAGGCAAAGCATGGCAGGAAGACAGCCTGACGTCTCACATCATCCCCGGGCCTATCTCCTCAGTTTACTTGGTTCCTTGAAAAGATGAATAGCCGCACTCAGTATATATAGTATATTGACATATATGCTCTAGCTATGCTATAGTGCTGACAATTGTATGACACAATCGGCGGTATTGGATAATGACATGCCAAGCAAGAAGAAACTCGATATCGGGGTTTGGGTATTGGCCGCCTTTGGCATCATCGTCGTTGCTTCTTTTTGGAGTATCGTTAGTCCTTCCAAAGAAACCCTCCTTGTAGCGCTCGGGCTATCAGCACCTTCCAGTCTTGACCGTCTGAAAACAACAACCATTACCATTCAAGATAATTGGATGGGTATGTCACCTGCCTCACCAATCAAGGCTCACTATGTGCTTACGCAAGGAGATGGACACTTCGATGGCCAGGCCGATTTTTCAGTAGGCGGTAGAGAGCGCAAGCTAACAGCGTCTAGGAGAGTAACGATTTCTCAAGAGGCTGTCGCGTCATTCCTGGAGGTTCTAGCAGATTCGGAGCTGGGAAATTGGCGATTTGACTGCATAATCGCCGATGACTACCCTGACATCAGCATAACCGTATCCTCAAATGCCGGAACAGTGAAATTCCATACAACCTCTTCTTGTGAAGACTATATTCCTTGGACGATCGAGATCGACGGTCGGCCCTATATCACAAACTCGCACAACCCGGCCCAGGCTCTGAGGCAGCTAAAACTCTTCATGGCACCAGGCACTTTAGAGAACCTGATCCAACAAGCAAAATGGTGAGGTAGACCAATGGCCGTGCCTTCCACCATCAATCCGCTGTTCACCCGACTAACTCGAAATGCAAAATGGCCGTCGCTGCGAGTAACAATCCTCTTGACTATTGGGCTAAGTCTAGTGAGTTCATTGGTTGTTGCCAATTGGATTTCTACCCTTGACAGCCGACCTATAACACTTGAACTGATTAAGCAGTCTGAGGAATCCCCGCCTTCGCCTGTTATGAAGATTGTCCCAAGCCTGGCAGGTTTTCTCCTTATCTTCATGCCACTCACCGTCATCTCGATCTCAGCGCTTGTAACCTATGAGCTGGTCACAGACAAGGAAATTTATCAACTATTGGGGCTGGTCTTTTCACCACAAATCATCCTGAATGGCTTAATATCCGCCGTCTTGTACCGTGTGCGCATTTTGCTGGCTTGTACTGTTGTGTTGATGCCCTTCATGATGGTCAATCCATACCAGGAAATCCTGTCAAATGCGCGCTGGGGAGATTGTTATATACTCACAAAGTCGCCTGCAGATTACTTCTTGCGCATGAACTGGCGCCCCATTGATAGACGTGACTGTGCATGGCCATCTGACAACCACCTTCTCCAACTGGCTGCACTAGAAGCAGTGGAATTGACACTGCTATCGTGGGGAATTAGCCTGTTCGGGGCAGTTCTCGGCTTGTGGTCAGCTCTGTTATGGCGACGCGGAGCTTTCCCTACCCTGGTATGTATCGTAGTAATACCGATCATTTTAGTCGGCATAATAACATTTCTGGGGCCCACCACAGGTAAGATAGGAATTTGCACAACAAGCTGCACATGGTTGATCCCGTGGCCTCCCCTGGTCGAACTATTCAGTTTGCTGACGCCTTATGTGATGGCATGGATTTACGCTCTGCTTGCGCGTCGATTGCTGCAGAGCGACCTGGAGGTCAGCCGGGCTACAGCCCCATCAAATTCTCCCCGATGATCTTCGCCATGCTCTCTCGTCACACCTAGTCATAGCCCAGCTAAACGCCACCCCTTCCCTAGTCAGCCTTACCAAGTTCACCAATGCGTGTCCCGCGTACTGCCCCAGAGAGTAGGTCGGTTGCTCCAGAACTGTAGATTTGCGTGATTTTCCAATACACGGTTATACTCATCGCGATATCGAAGTAGGAGGCTCAGAACACTCATGATCAGGCTAATCGAAACCATATTCACCCCCATCTGCCGACGCACAGCCGGTAGTATTGGTTCGGCACGCCTCCAGTCAGGTGAGTGATCTGATCGTCTAGAACACTCCAACAGTCTACTGCGGGCGTGATGCCCGCTGTTCATAAGAACACCCGCCGCGGGCAGCTATGTCCGCGGCTTTTTGTTCTGACAGCAGGGTGGTGAAATCCGGCAAAGAAGATACTCGGTAATTTGAGTTACTTTCCAGGTTTCACATAGACAAGAAAGAGAATGCAACTACCTTATGTCAGACAATTCGACGTTTGAACCCAATCGCCGGGAACCGGCACTTGGAGGAAACTCCAATCCGGCCCTTTCGGGCGATGAACCCTACCTGAGTTTCGATATGCTGCTTCCTGGCGTTCGAGACGGGATTGACCAAGCAGACCGGACTATCCGAATCGGCGCCCTGGCAAAGCTTCGCGCAGATCCAGACGCTGCGATCCCGATCTTGGCTCAATTGCTCCGAACCTCCCCGGAGTCGCGCACCCGGCAGCGCTGTGCCGCTATGCTGGGTCAGATCCGCAATGCCAAAGCCGTTCCGGCCTTGCTTGATGCACTGGAAAGCGAAGATGCGAAGTTACGGAGAATTGTTGCATGGGCGCTGGGCCACATCGGCGGTCTGTCTGCAGCGCCCGCACTCCGAGAGCTGGCGCAGCATGATCCGGATATCCGGGTGCGTACAGCCGCAATTACCTCCTTGGGAGAAGTGGGAGACATTGAGGCGGCAGAATTCCTCCTCGAACTAGAAGGAAGATCGTCTCCCATAGCAATTGCTGCTGCGGGCGCTTTGAAATTGATTCGGGTGCGCTGCCCCGTAGAGTCGCTTGCCGCGCAGCTGCTGGTGGGAAACGCGCGAATGCGAGCCTGGGCCGGTCAGCTTTTTCTCGATCGCCGCAGCGATGGAGACTGGACCGGTGATCACATTCGCTTGGTAGAAAAGCTCCTCGGTGTCGAACAGCCCTACACTGTACGGCATCGGGCTGTAGTAATTCTGGGATCGATTGACCATGAGCAAGCTCAATCGATCCTGCTGAGCCTCCTTGGCGACCTGGATGAGCAGATCCGTGCTGATGTGATCGCCGCAATTGACTGGAATGACGTTCCTGATGCAACTGAGCAGCTGTTTCAATACTTTGAGGAGGCCTTTGACTCCAGCAACGAACATTATTCCTACCCTGTGTGCTCGGCGGCACTCAACGTGCTTGGCCATCTGGATCGCCCAGGTGTCGATGAGTTTCTTCATGAACGTCTGCTCGAAGGCCGAGCCTGGGGAATGCTCGGTGTTCTCCGGGCACGCAATGATCCACTTACTCCGGCGACGATTGTTCGTATTCTGAAGGAGCTGACCGATCCGTCGCTTCGAGTGAGCATAATCGGAACTCTCACCCATGAACATTGGCCGGCCCCTGAAATAACTGTTCTGCTGACGGACATTTTTCGCCACAGCTCGAGTGAAGAGGAACGGTATGCTATGTTGTGGAGTGTTCACTCACATCCAGATTTACTCTCCGACATGGTAGAAGCGCTGGAGCGTGATCCGTCGATAAGGGTTCGCAGAGAGATTGCCTACATCATGCATGACTTTTGCCACATCCCGGAGGTAGAGGCCACCCTACGCCGCATACTCGCTCAGGATACTGATGATATCCTGCGAGCCAATGCTGCCTTTGCGCTCGCCGTGAGCGGTGCAGACGATGCTCCCGAGATTCTGAAGCACATACTTGAATCCTGCCACGAAGAAGAGGCTTTACGTAGGCTCGCATGGGCCTCAGAGGTTTTCAGCGAAGAGGATGGCTCAAGGTTGGCATACCTCCAGCAGATTTACCAGATGACTTCCTACAGTTCAGCCAGATGCGAGGTTCTGCAAGTCTGGGGTTTGCCCGACCTTCCAGGGGCTATTGAGTTTATCACTCAGGTGCTGGAACAAGACATCTCTCCTGAAGTACGGTATAGGGCTGTACAGACCCTGCATCACGAGGCTATCGCTCAGAATACTGCGGTTACCGAGAATGCCGCGGTGCTCCATGCGCTGATTGCGGCCCTGGACGATACCGCAGTGGTACAGTTTCATAGGGAGGATCCCACCACCCAGGTCTGCCAGATAGCAGTCCACGCACTGCGCAGGATTCACACTCCGGAGGCACTCGCTGCTCTTGAAGATTGGGAGCACCGGACTTCACTTATCGAGTGACTGAAGTCCTCTGCTGGTGCAGTGGGTGGGCGACAGACGCTCATGCTCATTTCCGAATGCCCCGGTTGGCTCGGTCCACCGGGGCGTGAGTAAGATGATGTTTGTCAATTCTCATGCTGAATATTCAGGGACTACAACGGATGTCCTGGCAAAGTCATCCGGGATTTGCCAGAGATCGGCAGAGGCACAAGAGAAGTATATACTGGAGGCGGAGGATGCAGACCATGGCCGAAACTCATCTACTACGTGTACAACGTATCTTGCAGAAGCTTGAGCAGGTTCGTAAACGGAAACTGACCTGCTTTGGCTCCCAAAGCCATAATTTTCGGTTGAAGTCTCCTATTTCCGAATACAACCTGCGTGCCTTTGAGACCGAGCACAGTATTCAATTGCCAGACGATTACCGTACATTTCTGCTGCATGCTGGCAATGGAGGGGCAGGGCCTTTCTACGGCCTGTACCCACTCGACAAATGGGATGACTTTGCCGACTGGGTGCTAGAAGAAGAACGTCCTGACAACTTTCTCGCGCTTCCTTGCCCGCTGACTCCGGAACTAGAACCATCAGATGACTGGGTCGATCAGTTCACCGATTGTGTTTCGCCCTATCAGGGAACGATCTCACTGGGTACTCAGGGCTGTACCTATGCCACACAGCTCATCGTTTCGGGCCCTTATGCTGGGAGAGTTGTCTACGTGGAGGCAAGTGACCTTCCTCCCTATATAGTGTATGAAGCCGATTTCCTGGCCTGGTATGAGAGATGGCTCGACGAGCTGCTGCAGGGATATAAAACTCATTGGTTTGGATTTGGACCTGGGGGTGGTGAGGAAGATTTCTTCCGCATTCTGGACGATCCACAAGCCAAAGATGACTTCAAGGCCGAAGCGATATACGCATTCTGCCACCTGCCTCAGCTTTCAAATGAAGCATCTCGCCGGATCCCCACTTTTCTGGGTTCGACTATTGACGGTGTACGTGCTGGGGCTCTGGCCACGATCAGTAAATTCATGATTCGTGGTGCCACAGACAAAGCAGTTCGTTTGCTCGATGATCCATCGCCGGAGGTTCGCAAGCAGGCAGTGCGCACGGTCATGGAGCTCGATCCAGTGCACCAAGGCGAGGCTGTGCTTCGTCGGCTCCACGAAGATCCGGATGAAGAGGTCGCCAAAATCGCCTTCATCCAACTGGAGAGCGAAGGGACGCTGCACAAGCCGATGCTGCTCCAACTCATTAAGAATTCGCCGGTAGGAGGTGTGCGCTACCTGGCTGCGCATGCGGTAACATGGGCCGACGAGGATATTCCGCTGTTGAGCCGAATGCTGTCGGATTCAAACGTGCAGGTCCGTTTCTGCGCCACGCTGGGGGTGCGGCAGCTCAAAGCCCGAAGTGCACTACCGCATGTTCTCGAGTTGCTTGAGAGAGAGGAGGACCCAAATGTGGTGGGCAGTATTCTCAAGATGTTAGGCGAGTTTGCTGATCCATCAACAGTTTCTGTCCTTCTAAAATGGGCTGCAGATGAAGATGATTTTCACAGCCTGGATGCCATCGAGGCTCTGGCAATGATTGGTGATGAACGGGCGCTGCCTATCATCAGAGCCATGCTGACAGACAATCACCGCCCAAGCCGCTGGGATGCCGACGGGCTAGGAGGAATGTCAAGTTCGTTTACTGTTAATGAACTCGTTCGCAAAAGCCTGAAGCAATCCCCAAATCCGACCTTTCGCAAGCTGGTGTGATAACATGGCAACGCGTAAAGATAACTCCCCTTCGCTAAGTACACAGTCTGGTCAATCCGGGCGCGAGCCGCGTCTGGGTGGGGAAGCGGCCTACCATGTTTCTGCCATCGAAGGGCTTGCCAGCAAAGATTGGCAGGTGCGTGCGCGATCTGCGGAGCAGCTGGGAGTGCTCCAGAAGGAGGTGGCGCTCCCGTACCTTGCGCAGTTGTTGCAGGATGCCAATGGTCGAGTACGCGAAGCAGCTATGAACAGCCTGATCAAATTTGGGGAGCCTGCCGTACCACACCTCATCGATGTGCTTCGCCTGGGCCAACCCAAGCAAGTCAGAACAGCCCGATTTGCGCTTATCCGGATGGGAGGCGCGGCTGTTCCTGGGCTCGTTCAGGCATTTCGAACGGGAAATGACTTTCTGCGCCCTCGCATTGTGCATGTTCTTGCGGGGATTCGTCACCCTCAAAGTGTTGCATTTCTGATTGAGTTACTTGGTAATACTAATGGAAAAATACGCGATGCAGCCTGTGATGCCCTACATGATTTAGGCCACAGACATGCTGTACCTGCGCTAGTGCAAGCCCTCGACGATACAGACCCAAACCGGCGGCACAATGTGATTGAGTTGCTAGGTGTTTTTCAGTATGAGCCTGTTGTGCCCGCCTTGATTCAACGGCTGCGTGAACCCTATAAAGACGTTCAAGAGGCTATCACTACACTTGCCCGGATTGGTACATCAGAAGCCATTGATGAACTCACAGAATTGCTTTGGCATGAAGTAGATGCCTATCGGGAGGCGGCGGCCCGTGGGTTAGGTTTGGCTCGTGCTGAGAGTGCCTTGTCAATGCTATGTTTTCTGGCCGAAAGTGATGCTTCTCACACAGTAAGAGGTGCCGCAATTGGCGCAGTGGCTGCGATGGGTAGCGCAGAGGCGCTTTCCCGTCTGGAGGAGATTGTCCACCGGAAAGGCGCAGCAGAATTTCACCCTCAGATCATTCAAATTCTGGGTATGTTTTTTAATCATCCATCTGTGATTCCCATTCTCTTGGAGATTGCCCGCGACCCAGCCCATTCCGAAAACGCAATGAGCACACTTAGCTGTGCTATTGGTCCCTCCGAGGAATGGGATGTAACACTCCGCGCCTTAGCCGTTCAAAACCTTATCACAGCAGCTGACGACGATGATGTGAGAATACGTGGATATGCTGTCCAGGCTTTGATGTATCTACCTGATGCATTGGCTATTCCTGTATTGATCCGCCGACTCTCAGACAGCAGTTCCATAGCTGATCATCCGTTTCGGTACTACTTTACAATTGATGGTCCGGGCAACACACTAATATGTGAAGATGCCGCCGATGCCCTAGAGAGTATCGGCACTCCGGAAGCGTTAGCGGCACTTGAGAAATTCCGGCGAGAGAATGGATAGCGCGCCAACCATGAATTCTGTAACCCTCATCGATGAACAGCTTCTAGTCATGCACGGAGCACTTGGTTCCGTATATCCAGGCGCCTGGTCGCAAGTGCTGGTAAAGCACTTCGGCGGGAGTGAACACAGCTGGCACCTTGCATTGACCACAGTTTACCCGTACTGGGACGCCCCAAGTGCCCAAGGGAAAGATAGGGCAATCGTTTCATCCGACCTGGAGCAATGGCATGCAACGCGAGGCCGCATTGTCGAAAACTGGTTCAAGCGCGCCAAACATGACCAGCCATCCCTGCAGGAGGTCACTATTTCCAGCGATGCACTCAAGTCGCTGGAGCGCGAGGTCGGCCGATTATGCAAACAGTCAATCAATGACTTCAGGCTAAAAGTGATGCAGAGACTGGCAAGGCGGAACCAGCATTTTGCCATCATAAGTCTTGATACCCCTGCAGAGCTAATCCGAGGGCTGCTAGATCGGCATGATGCAGATTTTCAGGTCATTGGGCCAGAGGAATTAGGACAGGTAGGGCTAGATGGGGTGACATGGGAAGCACTCACGAACCTTTCCAGTGCCGATCCGGCGACAAGCCGATTTCTCACTACGATGGAAATTGAAGGTTGGCCGGTCATCCATCCCTGGTATGATTTCGCATGGAAGCTATTCCTTGACTTCAATCAGGCCTACGAATTTACGGTGAAGGAAAAGCACTCCATCGATCCTGCGGCTTCGGAACAGGCTCATCATCGATTGACCGCCTTCACCGGACAGGATTTTGGGTCAGACATCAAGGCATGGACAAAATGGCTTCGTGCGACCTGGAGACGCAGTAAGAGACAGTGGTTCACCCTCTTGCGAGATGGAGTACAGTAGCTGCTTTCCTTGCTTCACCAACAGGCAGCGGGACCGCCATTCCTTTCCATCGACCATAGAAGGCATCACACAGTGAAAGTCGAAAGCAGTTACCCCATGAAAGAATCGACATGGCTTACAACAGCTTCGAGCAAGTCAACTCGTTAGGCGAAACAGAACGAAGGACCTTGTTGCAGCAAGGAGATCCTTCCGAAAGAGTATGGGCAGCCTGGTCATTAGGGCTTGAATTTGGAGCGAGCCTTAATCCTGACCTGATCCAGAGCCTCAACCAGGCGCCGCATCCGGGCACACGTCGCCACCTCGTCATCATATTGGCCGGACACGGCGAGAAAGCCCTCGTTACGACTATCGCGAAGCATGATCCGGATGAGATTGTGAGAGCTACTGCGTGCCAGTACCTCATTCAGACTGCCGCCACAAAAGACGCGGAGCTGGAAAACCTGCTAAAAGAGATTTTGGCATCTGAGAAGCACCCATCTGTTCATAAGGTAGTTCTCGATAATGCTTCAAACGGCTTTCCTAAGTTGGCCGATAAAGAGCTGGTACCATTGACGAAAAGCTCAGATCTTGCAGTCAGGCGCTTGGCGGTCGCCTTGCTTATGGTTCAGATGCCAATAAGGGAGTTCGCGAGTCTGGTAGACAGTCATGTTTTGGAGGGGACAGATGGCGACTTACGAATGCAGCTCGCAGAGGCTTACGGGGATACAAGCAGCCTATTCAAGATGACAACCGAAGCGCCAGAAGCATTGAGACCCGAAATCATGCGTGAGCTAATGCGGGTTGACCCCGAGGCTGTCTGGTATGAGGTGGGTTTCTTGAGTGAATTGGGGAACCCACGCATTGACTATCATTTAGTGTTACTCCTGGCGGATGCCCAACACATAAGTAAAGCATTTCATTGGCTAATGTGTAACATAGACAGGATGATCAATTGGCAGTCCCCAAGGAGCCTGGCTGAGAGCGATCAGTTTTACTATGCTTCAGCCTGCGCTCTGCTCTCAGAGGAATTGCTGTTCGATACTGTTTTGGACATGGATCAGTTACAACCTATCGATATAGATCTGGATATGCTAGACAGAATTATCCAGAACCTGGAGCGATATCGCCAGCCCATGAGCCAGCCAGATCAGTTGAGTAGTTCATCATCCAGCTGGTTTAACTTGGCTGACAAGCGCATGGGTTTGGAAAGGGACGACCGGCTGTGGCTGCTTAACGAATTGAAGTTACTCAGAGAGAACATGGCAAAGAATTGAGGCAGCAATCTAGCCGACGGCAATTCACGCCCAGCCCGGCGTTGGGCCGGGCCCGACCACGCGCCTGGCGACTGTCGTCGCCACCGCAACGTTCGTTGCTGGCGCGGGGAGCAAGATAACCAGGGTGACCACTTCCCGCCATGTCACCCTGACATCTCAGCTTTCTGTGTGTCACACATCGACCCACTGACCGACGACATCGCGCCACCAACGCCTGAATATTCAGGCTTCCATGTGTCTGCTACGTCCACAAAATCATTGAGCATCCCACCCAACCGATAGA
>JAFGLD010000076.1 GCA_016928235.1 Anaerolineae bacterium
ACCGGGTTTTTATCTCACCGAGAACGGCCAATGGATGACGGAAAAACCCGGTTTCTTAACCTACCCCCAGTTTTCCGCGTTGAGCCACTTCTTGATGTCTTTCAAAAAACTTCTCGATCTTTTCCCAAAAACTTCTCGATCTTTTTTCAAAAACATCCCGATCTTTTTCTTGACTTGCCAAATCTGTTGTCGATCAACAAAGACGGAAAACGAGATTAAGCTGATATATAGCTTTTCAGAAAACGTTCTGGACAACTTTGTATTTGTAAGAGACGCTGACTTTGTTCAGGTCTTTATCTGAAAAGCTATAGCTTTTCAGATAAAGTTCCGGATAGCTTTGTGCTTACAAGAGACGCCGATTTTTGTTTCGGAGCATTATCTGACAAGCTATCGTTATGGTGTGTTGACATTTGAACTCCAAATCGATGTGCTTATTATGGAGAAATGTCAACCCAACCTGGTTAGATTACTGATCTAATTCTATCTCAGGCGGAAGTGACTCGCTAAGTGGGACGATGCCGGTTCGCTGCCATTCAATGAGATCGGCTTTGGCCTGTTCGTGGGCAGCAACCAGCTCACGATCGTCGCCTTTGAATCGCGCGATGGTCTGTTGAGCGCAGAGGGTACACCCGCGCATTGCCCGGTAGCTGTCGGCATGACAGGTCAGGCAGCCGTCCAGCCGGATCATCATCAAGCAGAAAGCCTGCTCATCCATGCTGCCCGCTTCTTGCTCCAGGACGTGATCGATCAACTGCTTCCACTCCTGTCCACGCAGGTTCCGCAAGAGCGGAATCACGCGAGCAGGAAACAATATTTCAGCATCGCTTTGATACATCATGAGCCTATTCCTCCTAACCAAAAAGCCGCTCGCAAAGCGGTGAGCGGCCTCCAGATTCGAGCCGATCAACCTAGCCCTGAACTTTGCCGGCTTTAGCTGCTTCCTTTGCCTCACGCGCCAGACGTTCTTCCTCGGCACGGGTTGGCGCGATGGTTTGCCAGTAGCTCAACGGCTTAGACAGCTTTTCAAGGTCGTAGATGTGAGCGGACGAGCGGTCATAGCTCGAGATCTCGTAATCGTGATCCATCTTGATAGCATCGAAGGGGCAGAACTCGGCGCAAAAACCACAGTTCATGCAAATGTCGATATCGATGTAGAATTCCCGCGGCTCAGGTTTGGGCCGCCCGGTCTCGGGGTCAGTGCAACGCACGATCCAGATGCACTGAGGCGGGCAGACTTTGGAACAGATACCACAACTGGTACACCACGGCTGTCCGGGAGCATCAGGATGATCGGCATCGTTGACGACCAGGAACGGCATGTAGCGGAATCGCTCGGGGACGGCCAGCTTCTCCTCAGGATATTGTACAGTAAACAGGCCTCGTGCTTCTACCCCCTGGCGAATCGCGAATCGCTCCTCATCTGTATAATGCTTCATACCCTGCTTGAAATCTTCGATGTAAGTAGCGGCAAAGTGTTTGATGGTGACACCCAGCCCCTTTAAGATACCCAATCCGTACATACTATCTTCCTTGAAAATAGTGAAAAGTGACGAGTGATGAGTGACGAGTCAAAAGCTGTTTTCATCCCCCATGGCGAGTGTTTTGATCATCGACAACTTTCTCGGAAAACAAGTCTCACCGATCTGTCAACAGCAAAACCGCCCTGCTGATCTTCAACAACGACTCCATTATCGATCCAGCTCACCCAAAACAATGTCCAGGCTTCCCAGAATGACGACCGAGTCGGCCACCTTGAGGCCCTGACACATGGCCTCAAGCGCAGTGATGTTGATCAGGCTTGGCGCGCGGATGTGATACCGGTACGGGTTGGCTGTGCCATCTGAGACAATGTAAAAGCCCAGTTCGCCCTTGGGGTTATCGGCGTGGCCGTAATGCTCGCCCTTGGGCACGCGGATAGTGTGGCCACGCTTCCCGGCCCAGTATTCCTGGCCCTCGGTTGCTTCCAGCCGGGGGATGATCTGTTCCAGAATGCGCAGACTCTGCCTGATCTCGTCCAGGCGGATCAGGTAGCGGTCGTAGGTATCGCCGTTATAGCGAACCGCTACATCAAAGTCCAGCTCGTTGTAAATGCTGTAGGGATCGGAGCGGCGGATATCATAAGCAACGCCGCTGGCGCGCAGCACGGGGCCGGTCATGCCGCAAGCGATTGCCAGATCAGTAGGCAAGATGCCGACACCTTTACAGCGCGAGACGAGAACCTCGTTTTGCGTCAGGAAGGTGTCGATCTGATCGGTGGCTTTGGGCAGGCGGTCGTAGACCAGGTCCTTAATGAACTGCATGGTGTCCAGGTAGCGAGCCTTGTCGCCCGGTTTGACTGCCGGACCGCCCACGTAGGACGGCAGATCGTAGGCAACGCCGCCAAATCGCATGTAGTTGCACATCATGCGGGAGCCTGACAGTGCCTCGAACAGGTCGAGAATCAGCTCGCGCTCCATGATCATATACAACGCAGGGGTAAAGAAGGCTCCCAGGTCGTTGAGCAGGAACCCAATCAACCAGAAGTGGTTGATGATGCGGGTCAGCTCAAGCACCAGGATGCGCAGCAGCTCGGCGCGCTCCGGCACCTCCTGGCCGATCATCTTCTCGACGGTTAAGGCATAAGCCAGGTTATTCGACATACTGCAAATGTAATCGAGCCGGTCGGTGAAGGGCATGTTGCCCAGATACGTGTTCCGCTCGCCGATCTTCTCGTGATTGCGGTGCAGGTAGCCGACTACCGGCTCAAGCCGTGTGATCGTCTCGCCGTCCAGCGTAACAGCCATCCGGAAGACGCCGTGCGTACTGGGGTGCTGAGGCCCCATGTTGACGATCAACTGATCGGTCTTGATGTGATGGAGGCTGATGCCACTGTCGGTCGTCGGCGCGCCGAGTGCTTCGTAGATTGCCGCGTCACCTTCCGGCACCCAGCCGTCTGGCGTGAACTCAGGAGGATACTGGACATTCATGCCATAGGGCAGACGGTTTTCGGCTCTCTCGGCATGTCCCTCCGGCCAGCGGCTCTTAAACGGCTTTTTCTCCTCTTCATAGAATGGCTCTCGCCAGTCCTTGCGGAGGGGATGCCCTTCGAAGCCCTCCCAGGTCAGCAGGCGCTTCAAGTTGGGATGACCGGTAAAGCGAATGCCCATCAGGTCCCAGGCTTCGCGCTCCTGGAGGTTAGCCGAAAGCCAGACACCGGTGAGTGAGGGCAAGACAGCTTCGTCGCGCGGCACACGGGCCTTGAAGTTGAAGGCCGGGCCGCCTTTGCGTGTATCGTAGGCATGATAGACAACTTCGAAGTAGCCCTCGTCGATATAATCGACGTAGCTCAGGCTGGTCAGCAGGTCATGTCTGAGGTCATCACGGATGGACTGCGCGACCTCGACCAGGTGGTCAGGTGAGACGATAATCCCTGAATAGCCTTCACGCTCATCGGGCTGGATAGCATTGGGAAATTTCCGAAAAAGGACATCGGTGACGTCGTTTGCAGTGACATCAGAAGAGGGTGTGCTCATCGTATTTTCTGTTTCCTGAAACATACTCGTTGGCAACTGAGCGTTTGTTTCATCAATTGCCAATCATTGATTTAGTCGATAACTGCCTCGGGAGCGTCAGATACCTGAGAAGCCATATCCCGGATCAACGCAGTCTGGCGCACGTCGATCAGATCGGGGCCGAGCACAGGTACAGGGATCGGCTCGCTTTCACCTTTGCGATACCAGGGCACGGTCGTGATGCTTTGGCCCTCGATCTTCTCATGAAGCGTGATGAAACCCTGCAAAAGGGCCTGGGGGGTTGGAGGACAACCCGGAATGTACACATCGACCGGGATAAACTTGTCGATGCCGTCCACCACGGTATAGCCCTCTTTGAACGGGCCACCGCCCGACGCGCAAGCACCCATCGCGATCACGTAACGAGGCTCAGACATCTGGTTGTACAGCCGGACGATTTGAGGAACCATCTTCTTGGTAACCGTGCCGGCGACGATCATCAGATCAGCCTGGCGCGGGCTGGGGCGCATGACTTCCATGCCGAAACGGGCAGGGTCATAGCGCGAGGCTGCCATGGCGATCATCTCGATTGCGCAGCAGGCCAGCCCAAAGAGCATCGGCCAGACGGAGCGCGAACGGCTCCAGTTGTAAATTCGATCCAATGTAGTGATGGCAACATTGTGACGGAGTTCTTCCGGCACAGGATAATCAGGGTTATTCAACGATACAACTTCATGACTCATGGTGTTGGCAGTAAGCCTCCTGGCTGACATCTGTTTGCAGGGCTCGATGCATTATGGGGTGCCGGATCGTCCGGATAGCACTTCACAATCTCAGCACGCCCGATATGCCGGGGATACAGGCTCAGATGGTACATCGGGCCCTCAGAAAAATCAAGAAACATGCCGGTTTGTGGTGGAGATGTTGCTTCAGTCTTTTCAGTTACCTTCTGTGCTCTCCACACCACACCCTCATTTCTGACGGTTTATCGACCTGATGGTAGAATAGTGCCCAGGTTGTCAACAGGATGGATTGGTCTGTTCTGAACTTGTTTGCTCTATGTCATGAGCGCATGACATGTTGTTCTTCACTAACTCAAAGGAGCCTTTTGTATGCGTATCCCTATCATGGCCGGTAACTGGAAGATGTATAAGACTATCGCTGAGGCAATGGCATTTGCCGAAGCGGTGAAGGAGCCATTGGCTTCGGTCGACGGTGTCGAAAAGGTGATCTGCGCCTCTTTCGTGTCACTTGCTCCCCTCGCCGAGGCGTTCCGTGGTACCTCTCTCAAGCTGGGTTCACAGAACATCTATTGGGAAGAGCAGGGAGCTTTCACAGGAGAGGTCTCACCATTGATGCTTAAAGATATCTGCGATATGGTCATCATCGGTCACTCTGAGCGACGTCAATACTTTGGCGAGACGGACGAGACGGTCAACAAGAAGATCAAGGCAGCCCTGGCGCATGGGCTGGTGTCCATCGTCTGTGTCGGCGAGAGCCTTGAACAGAACCAGGCCGGCGAGACTGAGCAGTTTGTCGGCAAGCAGGTGCGAGCCGCGCTGGATGGCATCACAGCCGAGCAGATGGGCAGCATCGTCATCGCCTACGAGCCGATCTGGGCAATTGGAACGGGGTTGGCTGCCACTGCCGACGATGCCAACCGCATCATCGGGCAGGTGGTCAGGGCAGCCGTCAAGGATCTGTATGGCAGTGATGTGGCTGAGCAGACACGCATCCTGTATGGCGGCAGCGTCAATACCAGGAACGTCGAAGAGCTGATGCAGCAGCCGGATATCGATGGCGGTCTGGTAGGTGGTGCATCGCTCAAGCCGGACGATTACATCATGTTGGCCAAGGTAGCTGCCGGCGTCAAAGGCGCGGCATAGGGTCTGTTTTCAGTAACTGTTTACTCATGCTGATCACCTGCCTATGTTAAAAACTTGATCATCGAGTAAAAGGTAAACGGGTAAGGCAACACGGTACTCAATTCGCGCCATTACCCATTACCTTTTACCCGTTTACCTTTTGCGAATGGGTGAACACTTTCCCGGAGACCTATGCAAAGGCTGGCCTGTTTGTCGGTTACTCATCACTCATCACGCATCACTGTTTTCTGGAGGCAACATCATGCCTGAATGGGTCATATCGTGGGTGCTGGTTGCGGTGTCTATCTTGCTTCTGCGGCCAACTATTCGATGGTTGCATAAGCACATCCAAGGCCTGGGGTTGCTGATCACCAATAACCCACGGGGCGCCATGTTGATATATTATCTACTGCTGGTACCGGGCGTATTCCTCCATGAAGGCAGCCAGTGGATCATGTCCAAGATCCTGCGGGTGAAGATCAAGAAGTTCCGTTTGTGGCCCGAAAAACAGCGCAGTGGCGTAATCCGGTTGGGGTTGGTCGAGATCGACGGCAATACCGATGTTGTCCGGGCAACCCTGATCGGGATCGTTCCACTGGTGGTGGGTATCGGCGCGATTGCATTGATCGGCGGGCGGCGCTTCGAACCTGGGGCGCTGATCGACGCGCTGGCAACCGGCGACCTGCCGACCATCTTTGCCGGCCTGGGAGTCTTCCTCTCCGCGCCCGACTTCTGGTTGTGGGTCTACCTGGTCTTTGCCATCGCCAACACCATGTTGCCCGAAGAGCACGACGCGATCAACTGGTGGTTGATTGTCGGGGCATTGGTCGGACTGGCGATTGTGCTGTGGATTCTGGACTTAAGCATTTTGATCAAGGCCGGGTTGGATGGCCCGCTGGCACAGATGGCGGCATCGATGAGCATGGCCCTGATCCTGTCACTATGCATCGACTGGACGGTGATGGGGCTAATCTGGGCGTTGGAGCGGCTGCTCCCTCGCTGGCTCGACCGTGAGATCGAGTACCAGTAACTCGATGATCAAGTTTTTGTTCTGTTTGGTTTAGGTGATCAGTTTTCAGTGATCAGTTTAAAATCGTAGCCCAAAGATCGCAGATCACAGGATTGCAGGGTGAATGACACCCTGAAACCATCTATAATGCTGCCTAACTGTGACTA
>JAFGLD010000077.1 GCA_016928235.1 Anaerolineae bacterium
GCGGCGACGCGCCGCATCAACACCGGCGGCATGGCTACCACGCGGGAGGGCGCGTTCGGCGTCACCATCGTGGGTGTTGAGCCGGAAAAAGAAGTGGCCGCCAGTTTATGGGCACAGAATGTTTCGGATGGGCGCTACCTGACCTCCGCCGACACGAATATGGTCTACATCGGAAAGGGCCTGGCTGACGCGATGGATGTGGGCGTCGGCGACCGCTTCACGCTCACCGGGCGAGACACACATCAGGAGATGCGCAGCCGCGCGATGATCGTAGTCGGCATCTACGACCTCGGCATGCCCGATATCGAAAAGGGCACGATCTACATGACGCTGGGCGAAGCCCAAGACCTGTATGGCCTCACCGGGCAGGTCACCGAGATCGCTATTTTCCTCAAGCAAATTGGTGAAGAGCCTGCCGTGATGGATGCTCTGCGACCCTACCTGGACGGCGCCGAAATTGTCTCCTGGCAAACCAGCTTCCCCGAGCTGGAGCAGGCACTGGCAACCAAGGGCGGCGCGATGAACGTTTTCGGCATCATCATGATGATCATTGTCGGCATTGGCATTCTCAACCTGCTGTTGATGGCCATCTACGAACGCACACGCGAGATTGGCATCTTGGGCGCGCTTGGACTGAAGCCTTACCAGATTTCTGTTTTGTTTGTGCTGGAAGGCATCTTGATGGGGTTGACAGGCGTAGTTGGCGGCGTGGCATTTGGCCTGCTGCTCAACGGTGTTTTGAAGCAGATTGGTCTGGATTTTGCCCAATATGCCGGCATTTCGAGCTACATGGCTCTGATCAGTGGCAAGATTTATCCTACCTGGGGAATGGATAAGCTGCTTGAGCGGGCGCTAATGGTGTTGATCATCACGACACTGTCTGCTCTATACCCGGCACGCGAAGCCGCCCAGCGCGAACCCGCTGAAGCCCTACATTACGTGTGAGGTTCACTATGATACAACTCTACAAAATGGCCTGGCGCGACCTGGGCCGCAACCGGCGGCGCACCTTCTTTTCGATGTTGGCGCTGGCTTTCGGCGTGGCGTTGCTGGTGTTCATGGATTCGTTTATCGCCGGCGAGATGCGCGACGCGCTTCAATTGGCCATCAAGCTGCAAAGCGGCCATCTACAAGTGCGGACTGCGACTTATAACGAAGACAAAACCAGCTTGAAGTGGGAAGACTTGATCGAGAACCCTGATGCTGTGGCGGCGCGGATTGCCGCCCGTCCGGAAGTTCAGGTTGCCACGCCACGGTTGTACGCGACCGGGATCGTAGTTGCCGGTGATACATCGGCCGGCGTACGTGTGGTGGGCATCGATCCCGACTCGGCTGCAAGCGCGCCCTTTAGCGAGGGGATGACGAGCGGCAGCTATCTCACTGCCGACGATCGGGGTGGCCTGCTGATGGGCCGGACGCTGGCCGACAAGCTAAAGCTGTCATCGGGCGACAAAGTCAACTTGCTGGTCAACACGTCCAATGGCGATGTCGATCAACAGCCCTTTGTCATCCGTGGCCTCTTTTCGACGGGCACGCCGGGTTACGATCAGAACACAATCTTCTTGCCGTTGTCCAAGGCCCAGGCCATCGCTCGTGCCGATAACCGTGCCAGTATTATTTTGATCTTACTCAAAGACCAGGATCAGACCGATGCTCTGGCTGCCGCGTTGCAGGAACCGGCCTACCAGATCAAAACCTACAACCAGATGAACCCTCTCCTGAACGAGTTCGAACAGTATGCTAATGCTATGATGTACGTGTTTTACTTGATCGTTCTGGGGATTACGGCTACCGTCATCGTCAACACGCTTGTCATGTCGGTCTTCGAGCGTACGCGCGAGATCGGTATTCTATCGGCGATGGGGATGAGGGGCGGGCGTATCATGGCCATGTTTTTTGCCGAGAGTAGTCTGCTGGCGGTCGGCGGTATTACGATGGGTGTAGCACTGGGCAGCCTGATCTCAGCCTTTGTGCAGCGCTATGGCATTTTCATTGGCGATTTTGGTGTCACCGGTATCTTCATCGGCGAGCGCATTTACACCTATCTGACTCTGAAGGATATCATCACACTGGCCATTATGGCATTTGTGATTACCCTGTTGTCAGCTATCTACCCAGCGATGGTCGCGGCAAGATTGGAACCCGTCGAAGCTCTGCACGGGGGCAAGTAAAGGAGATTAATGATGGAAGTCACAAGAGTAGAAAATGTCACCCGTGTCTTTACGATCGGCAAAGTCGAGACCCAGGCCCTGCGCGGCATCAGTTTGTCAATCGAAGAGGGCGAGTTTACTGCCCTGGTAGGTCCATCCGGGTCGGGCAAGACGACGCTTTTGCAACTGCTCGGCTGCCTCGATCAGCCTACCGGTGGACAGGTCTTTGTCAAGGGACAGGATGTCAGCCGCCTCAACCGCAACCAGCGCGCCGATATGCGCCGTGGAACGATCGGCTTTGTTTTTCAGTTTTTTGCCCTGATCCCGACACTGACGGCCTATGAGAACATCGAGATGCCTTTGCTATTGAACAAGCATACACCCACAGAACGTCGAGATCGTGTGATGCAGTTACTGGAAGCGGTCGACCTGGCCGACCGCGCACACCATCGGCCCGATCAGATGAGCGGCGGCGAGCAGCAGCGCGCGGCGGTCGCGCGGGCGCTGGCTCCCCACCCGGCGATTGTTCTGGCCGACGAGCCTACCGCCAATCTCGATACGGCCAACGGCGAGCAGGTCATGGATATCATGACGCGGCTCAACCAGGAGACCGGCGTTACCTTTGTCTTTGCCACACATGACCCGAGGGTGATCAAATATGCCCGGCGTGTTATTACGCTGCGGGATGGCATAGTGGCATGATGTAGCTGGAAAGAAGACCTAATCGCAACCAGGTAGACAAACAGAAAATGTAGAATGAGGGCCAGAGCAGCAACTGGCCCTTGGTCTGTTATTTGGTAGCTTGTGGCACTTCCGCGGCGATTTCGGAGCGGATGGTGTCTAGTGCTTTATCCAAAGAGGTGTGCATTTGCACACGATACTCCCCGTATTGCTGCTGCCCTATCGCCTGTGAGACGATCTGGATGAGAGGGCCTGATCCGACCACGAAGACGGTGGCAGGCATATCTTTTCTGCGTTTTTCGTTGGCTCTCCGCAGTGCTCCCAAGGCTATGACAGTGTCGCCAAACCCCGGTTTGGCTGCGCTGAGATCGATGACGACATAATATCTATAACTCCCCTCGATTTTATCTCTCAGCTCAACGATTTCATCAAGCAACTTGTTGGCGTCCTGATGCCAGTCTACCGGCTCCTCACAGGTAGCAACGAGGATTGGCCCGTCTGATAGTTTGTTAATGATAACGGCCATAAGAAATCCCTTCTGTAACAATAGATAAATTCGTAGACACTATTCGGTACATTAGATACGATCACAGGTTGTTTTTTTCAACGGAAAACAAATGTTGCTGCATTTCGCTATTGAAGAAGTGTAGGTCAATTGCCCCCACGGGTCAAGCTTCTCTCAGTTTGGTGTCGTATTCAATACGGTTAGGCGCAAATAGATTCTGATCGATGTCCTGTTGGCATTTGCTCTTGGCTGGGATGTCACTTTAGCAATCGAGCCTGAGCCTTTCACGCCGCAGTTGCACTATGGGTTTACTTGTGCCGCGAAATTATTGCTTGACAGCCCGATTGTTGCATGTTAATATGACGTCAGACGACATATGCCGTCTGACGTCATATTCAATTTCGAAGGAGATGATTGATGAGTTTATCTGCTAACCTGCAAGAGCATCTACCATTATCCGAATCAACGGCGCTGATCCTGATGAGTCTGGCGGCGGGGCCCAGCCACGGATATGCAATCCTCAAAGACGTGGCAGAGATGAGCGAAGGGCGCGTGCAGTTGAGTACCGGAACACTCTATGGCGCTCTGGCTCGGCTGTTGGAACTGGGTTGGATCGAGCGTGTCGAGAGCACAGAGCTTGACGAATCGGCGCGTCCGCGGAAGGAGTATATTTTGACACAGATAGGGCGGCGTGTGCTCAACCTCGAATTGGAGCGATTTCGTTCCTTGTTGAAAGCTGCCCAACCGCGTGTGGTCGGAGGAGATGTCTGATGAAAGCGTTCTGTGCGATCTATCACTCATTATTAAGCCTGTATCCGATCTCCTTCCGCGCCAACTTCGGCGATGAGATGGAGGGTGTCTTTACATCGCTTCTCAAGGAGAAGTCTCGGCAGGGACGTTGGGTTTATTGGCGTACATTCTGTAAAGAGATCGTAAGTGTGCCAATGGCCGCTGTAAAGGAGCATTTGAAAATGAGAGGAGTTTCCAGAATGAAAAAGATCGTTGGGTTGGGTTTATACTAAGCGCACGCTAAAATTTCAAAGTTTTCTGTCATAAGACGTGCCAATTCGTCGGTGTATTCGTCCAGGTTGTTCAGCA
>JAFGLD010000078.1 GCA_016928235.1 Anaerolineae bacterium
CTAGCAGTTTGTCGGAAAAGCAACTTTGGGTAGTCGTCGGATGAACGAACAAGGCTTTCAACGCCTCAAAATCAGAGATTAGGCATGCTCATTTCGGTAGAACAGAGCCGATTTTCCGACTTCTCCGACAAACTGCTAGGGCATTTATTTCTTTGGAATGGCCTTATTGTTCGCTCTCCATGCCAAGTCTGGTGAATCGTTACCCTTTGACCATATAGCCTACTCCATGGATAGTATGGATGTAGACCGGGTATTGGCTGTCCGGCTCCAATTTAGCCCGCAGATTGCGGATATGGGCACGCACCAGGTCAGGGTCGCCCGATCCGCTGGGATACTGCCACACGGCGTCGAGTAGATCGCGTACCGAGTGCGCGCGGTTGGGCGATGACATCAGGAAATGTAACAGACGGTATTCTGTCGAGGTAAGCTGAATGTTCCCGATATGGGGAGTGGATGCCTGGAACGTTTTGGGATCCAGCACCAGTTCACCAATGCTTAAGGCAGTGCTTTGTTCTTGAGGATTGGGTGCCCGGCGTAGGAGTGCCCGTACCCGTGCGCTGAGCTCTTTCAGCTCGAAGGGTTTGGTCAGGTAATCGTCGCCTCCTACATCCAGGCCGCGAATAATGTCATCTGTTCGCCAGCGGGCGCTCAGAAATAAGACGGGAAGGGTTCTATACTGCTTTTGTTGGCGCAGCTCCTGGCAGAATTGAAGACCGTCCTGATTAGGCATCATGATGTCCAGTACCAGCAAATCGGGGCGGGCTTGAGCTATCCGCTCACGTGCCTGCTCAGACGACTCGGCCAGAACGACTTCGTGGCCATCACGGCTCAAAGCCCGCCATACCGTACCCAATACCTCAGCATCGTCATCAACTATCAGGATATAAGCCATGTGTTTTCTCCTTTGAGGGGGTGCTGATAGCAGGAAGGTGGATGGATACATGGGTTCCTTCAGCAGGGATGCTGTTGACGTCAATCTTACCGCCATGTTCTTGTACGATCTGACGACAAATATAAAGTCCCAAACCTGTCCCCTTTCCTCTGGGCTTGGTTGTGAAGAAGGGATCGAAAACCAGGGGTAAATCCTCGGTATCAATGCCATCGCCATCATCGTTGACATTAACCTCAACGATCTTCTTGCTTTTGAGAAACCTGGACCTGATGCGGATACAACCTGTCCCATCAGGCTTGGCCGCAATGGCGTCCCGGGCGTTGGATAGCAGGTTCATCCAGATATCCTCCAGTTGTCCGGGGACAGCCTTGACAGGTGGAAGATGAAGATCTAGATCGATCTCCAATTTGATTCCCTGCTGTGTGATCTGTGTCCCAACCAGCTCAACGGCCTCTTGGATGGTACGGTTGACATCCAGAGGGCGGGCTTCGTCCTCGTATCGAGCCATGTTGAGAATGCGCTCCACGACGCACTTGGCTCGGGCTCCGGCCCGGCTGATGGCAAGGGCAGATTCATGGGCCGGATCATCGTCCGGGATGTCCTGGATCAAGATGTCGGCGTCGCCGAGGATAGTGGTCAAGGGGTTGTTGATCTGGTGGGCGATCATGGCTGAAAGCTCGCCGAGCGCCGAAAGTCGGGCTGCCCGAACGAGATGACTTTGCATATTCTTAAGCTCGTCCAGGCTGCGTTGCAGATCACGTACCAGATGAGCATTCTCCAGGGCTACGGCTGCCTGGTTGGCGAGAGCGCGCGCTAGCCCGATCTCGCGATCGGAAAAGATATGTTCGGGGTACAAATTGTAGAGTTGAACCACCCCCACTGTTTTTCCTCTGACGATCAATGGAAGTAACAACAAAGAGCCGTCAACAATATTCTCAAACAGGGCTTTCTCGGACTCTTTGAGCCGTGGATCTGTACTATGCAGCGCGCCGACTCGCTGTTCTTGGAGCACGATGCGTAGAGTGGGAAAGTCGTCGCCCTCCATGATGGGGCCGGCTTCATTGAGCCAGATGCCTGATCCATAGTCTAACATTCGCACGAGTGTGTCAGCCTGGTCTCCACAGCGATAAATGGAGCACCAATCGGCCCCCGCTCCGCTGACTAACATACGTCCCGCCTCGAGTAGTTGGTTTTCTGAGTAACCGGTTCGGTAGTCTTCGATGAGATCTCCCAGGTTTATCACCCGGCGTAGACACAGGCTGATCTGGCCGGAGGTGAAAGGCAGCTCTTTGTGTAAATTGGAGATTTCGGCTAGACCAACAACTTTCTTTTTTCCTCGAATGGGGATGACAAGCATCCGACGGTAGCCAAGTCTCTCCAGCCAGGCTTCGCTGGTGTAGGCTGTTGCCACACCGGCAGTGGCCAGAACATGCTGGTGGATGGGATAAGTTCGGATATCGATCTGCAGACCCTTGTCGGGTGGCCATAGAGCCAGCCTGTGTTCGGCCAGCCTGCCAAGTGTATTGGTTTCCGGTCTCCAGTCAGAGATGATGCACCAGTGCGCTTGCAGACTGCGCATCATGTGCCGCGCAATCGCGTCAAGCACGCGTCCCAGATCGAGTGACCAGGATAGCGCATTGGCCGACTCGACTAACAGACTCAATTCCAGCGTCCGATCGAGAGCCTGGTGGTATAGCCGGGCATTCTCGATGGCGATGGCCGCGTATCCGCCCAACCCGGCCAACATATCCAGGTCGTGCGCATTAAAGGTCGTATCTTCGATCTTGTCTAATACGCCAAGAATGCCGATGACACGTCCCTTGGTGATAAGTGGAACGTAAACCAGCGAGCGATTGGCAATCTCCTCCTCACTGTTGCTCGGAAGAGGATCTTCAGTGCTGCTGAGGAGGGGAACACCTTGAGATAATACACGACGGGCAAGAATATCCTCTATTGGCCGATCCAGAGCACGGGCCAGGTCCTCATCGACACGTCGTTCGGCTTTCAGGATCAAACGTTCAGTGTCGGGCTCGGTCAGGATCAAGATACCTTCGTTAGCGTGGGCCAGTGTCACGGCTGCATCGACAACGTGTACCAGCAGCTCCGAAAGATCCAGGACAGCACTGAAGGTTTTGCCCAGATTGTAGAGTAGGTTGAGTTCCGAAAGATGTGTGTCAGATTCCAAAATAGTGTCCATCTGCATCCTATCCTACTCAACGATTATAATCAGACCCACGTTGGATGCTAGTTCAGGCTGTGGCAGTCTCAGCTTCGCGCTTCATGTTTCCTTCCAAAAAGCTTTGCCTCATAGTAAGCATCGAGCAGTCTTGAGTGATTCGTTCTCAGTATAAGTCTTTTTCTCGCACTGTTGGCAAGATCTTGTTGGCGAGTTCCTCCCATAAACTTGATCATCGCGTGAAAGCTGATCACCAAAGCCGATAATACAAAGCGCGAAATGCGACTAAGGTCACAGACTATAAGTGTAAAGCCAAAAACCCAGAACTAAAAGCCGGCAGCAAACCCATATCGATAGGAGTAGTCTATAAGCGTCGACTTAAGCAAAAAACTTCTCGCTCTTTTTCTTGTCGTATAGGAAAATGTAAAATCGGGAGGGATGTAGCGTCACTTTGAACGAGGCTGCCTGAGCGGGATCGTCGAAACGCGGGTCCCTTGAGCTTGCACGGTATATGCTTGGAGAAGAGGAACCGGAAACGACGATCCTCGATCATGACGGTTCTTGGGCTTCGACCCTAATCCCCATCCCCCAATCCCCAACCCCCGTTTTTTAACTTGCCAGGTCTACGGAAAAGGATCTTAAGTTGACAGTTGTCATTCGTTAACATGATGGAAGCGTTGGTTGACGGGTAGGAAGCGTTGGCGAAGGGGTTGAACAGAGGTGAAATGTTTACTTTGGGCGTATCGAAACTTGGTCGCCTCTAACCGGATATGCTAGACTCTGCCTTATGCATCGTGTTATTCATAATGATTTGGTGTTCTACCAGTTTGAGACCCTGACAGGTTACTCAGAAATCACGCATGGTTTGTTTACCCGGCTTGGCGGAGTCAGCGACGCGCCATTCGATACGCTGAACGTCGGATCAACCGTTGGCGATGATCCTGTTTGTGTTCGGACTAATCGGGAGCGTATGATTTTGGCTATGTCTTGCGTGGAAGCTGATACGCGAACCACCTGGCAAGTGCATGGAACCGATATCCTGGTTGCCCGCCGGAGCGATAGTATTCATTGGCCGCCACCCCAGGCTGATGGTATCATCACTGCCGATGTGGGCCTCTCGCTGGTGATGCGTTTTGCCGATTGTGTCCCGCTGTTATTCTTCGATCCTGCCCGGCAGGTGGTTGGCTTGTGCCATGCAGGCTGGCGCGGGACACTGTTGGGCGCCGGGCCGGCGACGATCGAGAAGATGGGTGAGATCTATGGCTGCCGTCCTCAGGATATCATGGCTGGGATTGGCCCATCAATAGGGCCATGTTGTTATGAGGTCGGACGGGAAGTCACTTCCCAGGCACAGGAGGCTTTGGGCATATCGGATCGATTTGTCCGATCGCCATCCAACGGCTATGGGAAATGCCTGGATCTATGGGCTGCCAACGAGCATGTGCTGCGTTTAGCCGGCGTGGAACACATCGAGGTAGCAGGTATCTGTACTGCTTGTAATACGCACGAGTTCTACTCGCACCGGGCCGAAAAAGGACGCACGGGACGTTTTGGCGTTGTCTTGAAGCTAAAGGAAAACAATTGATATGGCGACGACAATCAGCGAGCAGGTGGTGCGTGTCCAGGAGCGCATAGCAGCGGCAGCCAGACGTGCCGGTCGCGATCCTGCGGATGTGCTGTTGGTAGCCGTTACCAAAACACATGGCGTCGATGCAATTCAGGCTGCCTACGAAGCGGGCTTGAGACACTTTGGCGAGAATCGCGTAGAGGAAGCTGAAAGCAAAATTAACTCTGCCAAATCCATTCTGCCCGATTTGGTGACCTGGCACATGATTGGTCATATCCAGAGCCGTAAAGCCGCTGGTGTTTCTTCGCTGTTCTCCTGGGTCCATTCCGTGGATCGATTAAAGGTTGCTGGGAAGCTCAACGAATCGGCATCTGTTTTGGGTAGAGACATCGATGTGTTGATTGAGGTCAACCTGAGTGGGGAAGCAAGCAAAGAGGGATATGCGCTCTTTCAGTGGCCGGACAATCCCACTCAGGCAGATAGCTTGTTACAAGACATCGAAGCGATAGCAGCTCTACCGGCATTGAGGATTCGAGGGTTGATGGCCATGCCGCCCTTTTCTCCCGATCCGGAACTGTCTCGTCCGGTTTTTCGCCGTCTGAGGGCATTGCGAGACTTCCTGCATGATCGTTTTCCAACCCTCGATTGTCAGCAGCTTTCGATCGGCATGAGCGGTGACTTTGAAGTAGCTATCGAAGAAGGCTCAACAATAGTTCGACTGGGGACAGTGCTTTTTGGTGGGCGTAAAGTCGATTAGCCTATGAGTGTGCAACAAAGGAGCTTTGGCAATCTGTGAGAGCGATTATCGAGGTGCTTAATTTTCTTCTATCTCTATATTCCTTCATTCTTCTTTGTCGGGTACTGCTTTCCTGGATTCAGGTCGATCCGTTTACCAATCCGGTTGCTCGATTCTTGTATAATTTAACCGAGCCATTACTTGAGCCCATTCGCTCGATATTACCTCCCGTGGGGATGATGGACTTCAGTCCGCTGGTAGCTTTTGTTCTGATTATTGCGTTCCAGCAGGCTTTGAGTATACTGACAGCAGGGTTGTAACCCGGACACAGTGCTATCATCTTACAATTGGAAAAGGTGTGTCATGCGCGATCTGCGGAATTTAAATATCACGGACGCTTCGCGGGGTGCGGCATTTACTGTCAAGATTGTCCCCAAGGCTACCAAGACGGAGATCGTGGGGATACAGGAAGATGGGACGATCAAGATTCGCCTGATGTCACCTCCCGTCGAGGGGCAGGCTAATGAGGAGTTGATTGCCTTCCTAGCGGAGTTTCTCCACGTCAATATATCTGATGTCGAGATCGTCGCCGGAGTCGATAGCCGAAAAAAGCTCATCAGTGTTTTGAATGTCCAGGCTGAGGATGTCGATCGGTTGATCAAGGCTCAGGCGGGCGATACGCTTTTGGATGACGGCGACGATTGATTGACGGAATGACGTTAACCTTCCTCTTGGCGCGTGGTTTTTTTGCCGATAGGGAGTGTCCTGAGCAGGGAGTATAGGGGATGATTTCTCGAGCGAAATTAATCGTCGTGTTAGGTTTTGTGGCGTGTGGGGTAGGTGGGTGCATCGAACAGGAGACGCCTATGTCAGTGTTGCCGATGACCACGAGTGTCCCCCAGGGGGCTGTGCTAACCCCCACTGCGACTCTGCTCATCCAGGATATCATCCCTGAAGGCACACTGCTTTCCGAATCGGGCACTTCAGCTGCTTCGGGCGCGGACCCGGCTCCGTATGTCCAGGCAGCAACTGAGGCTCTTGCCAAAAGCCTGAACATATCGCCCTCTTCGGTTTCGTTGGTTGGTATTCCGCTGCCCGTTCAATGGAACGATTCGAGCCTGGGGTGCCCGTTGGAGGGCCAGACCTATTTGCCGGTCATTACGCCCGGTTACCTGATTACGCTTGAGGCAGGTGGTACCATTTGGGAGATTCATACTGATCTGGGTGAGACAGCGATCATCTGCTCGAATCCTACGGATGACCTGGGGGCTATGATGGCACCGGATCCTCTCGTGGCTGAATTTATCGAGGGGGCTAAACAAGATCTGGCGAGCCGTCTCAGTATTTCCGTGGATAGCATTGTAGTGGTGAGCAGCGAGGCTGTCGAGTGGTCTGATTCAAGCCTGGGTTGTCCCAAAGCCGGTCAAGATTATATCCAGGCACGGGTGCCTGGATATCGCATCGTGCTGGCGGTCGAAGAGATATACTACGAATATCATACGGATTATCACCGGATGGAATTCTGTGAGATGCCCACTCCTACACCCTGAGTCGGATGTTGGTTGAGTAACCGTTGTGCCTACCCATTATCTCAACAGGATGGTGTCTTGGGATGACGGTGATAGACGATGTAAGTCTATGGCGATGAGCAGCTAGCTCATCGCTTGTTGTTCTTCCCTGTTATCGCTTCCATGGGTCTCCTGTTACAGTGGATATATCAAAGGCACAAGAAGAACTATTCCTGCTGCTGTCAATAGCACCATCGGCGCCCCCAGGCGAGGGTAATCGTGGATCTGGTAGCCGCCTGGCCCCATCACCAGCATATTGGCCGGGTGAGCCATCGGTGATAGAAAAGCGGTTGAAGCGCCAATGGCGACAGCCATCGCCAATGCTTGCGGATTCAAGCCTGTTTGTATGGCAGTGGTAATGGCCAGTGGTCCCATGATCAGGGTGGCGGCAGCATTGGATGTTAATTGTGCCAATCCGACAGCCAGCAGGAAGATGACCAGGAGCGTGGCATGTGCCCCCCATGTATGGAGCAGATCGGGCAAAAAAAGGGTCAGCAACTCCATCGCCCCTGTTTGCTTCAGCGCGGTAGCCAGAGGCAGCATTCCCCCTATCAACATCAAGACTTGCCAGCGGATACTGGCGCGGGCTTGTTCGATGGTCTGGCAGCCGGTTAGGATGACGGCGATGGCCCCCAGTAGCGATGCCAACGGAACCGATACCAGTTCAAATCCGATTGCCAGTAGAAAAGCCAGCAGGATGATCATAGCCGTGATAGCACGCTTGCTCCCTTCTGGAATCTCCGGCAGCCGGGTCAGGACGAAAAGCTCAGGTTCGCGGCTGAGGAGGCTTAAGCGATCGGGAGGGCCCTGAATCAGAAGAGCGTCACCAAAAGCAAGTTTGTGCTCGGCCAGGTGAGAGCGGCGCGGAACACCCTCGTGCCAGATCGCCAACACATTCAGCCCATACTTGTCGCGGAATCGGACTTCGGTTAGTGTCTTGCCAACCATGTTGCTGTGTGGCGATAGCGCAACCTCAGCCAACTCGCTGTTGTTAGCAAATAGAACATTGTGGTCAGTCGCATCCTGGTCGATCAGTGTCAATGTCAGATTTTCGGCTGCCGCAGTGGCATCGTCGGGCCGGCAGCCCATCAGCAGCCAGTCACCGGTTGCCAGTATCAAGTGGGGATCAGGCGGAGTGAAGTTTTGCCCACCTCGAATCACTGCCGCAACTGTCGCTCCATATGTTTTTCCCAGGTCACTCTCTGCCAGTATCTTCCCATCCAGAGGCGAGCCCGGCCTGATCTGGACCTCGAAGAGACGTTTGCTTAAAGCGTAGGTCTTGGTGAGATCCTGGCGGGCTTGTTGGAGGGCACTCCAGTGATCACTGGGAGAATGTTCGGGTAGCACGAGTGGGCTGACCAGTGTCATGTAAAGGATGCCGGCCAGAGCGATCGGGCCACCAATGGGGAAGAAGTCCAGCAGGCCGAAGCCAGATAGCCCTTGGTCAATGAGCATGTCAGAGATTAGAAGGTTGCTGGTTGTAAGCAGGGTGGCCATACCCCCTAATATGCTGCCAAAGGCAATCGGCATCATAACCCGCGATGGGCTGATGTTTCGATGGTGAGCTACCTGACGGCCAATCGGCATGATCAGTGCCACGGAAGCGAAGTTGTTCATGGTGAGCGAGAAAAAACCGCCAGCCAACGCCAGCAGCCCGACCAGGGTACGTTCTGGGGCATTCTGAGTCAGGCGCAAAAGGAGCCGGCTGATATATGCGGTGACACCGGTATGTTCCAGTGCCGCGGTCAGCATGAAAATACCGATCAGAGTCAGCATGATCGGGCTGCCAAATCCGCCAGCCAGGGTTGGTAGATCGAGAATGTTGCTGAGGCCCAGACTGACCAATACCATAAGCGCCACAATATCGGTCGCGACACGCCCGGTCATGAGTAACAGCAACGCCATACCGGTAATGCCCAAGACAATTGCTATGTCAGGTGTGATGGATGTGGGCATAACCTGTGTTGATGTGTCCTTTTCCGGTCCTCGAATGATAAGCGTTTATCGGATAGCGAATGGCTGAGCCGCAAAAGCTTCACTCGTGGCTTATCGCTCAGCATTGTCGATGACATCTCACATGACCCCAGGAAGATCGCGCCCGAAGGCAATGCTGGCCCCGCCAAGCGCTCGATAGGCCGCGTCCCGAACCTCGGCATGGCCATCGCGTAGCGCTGTGTAGAGCGGCGTGATTCCCTCCGGCGCGGCGATGGCCCCCAATGTCTCCGCCGCCGCTAACCTGCTGGGATCATCGCCTTCCTGTAATATGCGGACGATCTGGCTGATTCCGCTTGAGCCCGACATGATTTCCTGGTCTCGTTCTGACAGCCACTTATCGAGCCAGGCAATCTCTTCCGGTCGGGGGCGGTGTCGTGGGGCAATGTCGGGTGGTTGCTTTAGCGTTTCCAGAGCTGCGGTTGCGGCTGCCCGGACAAGCCATTGATCGTCGTGTCGCTCGGCGTTGTTGAGCAGGGGGATAACCCACTCGCCTCCCACGCGTTCTAACCCAAATACTGCTGCGCGTCGTGTCATGGGATCCTGATCTTTGATGGCGTCTTGCAGTAGTTTGTGTCCTTCGCCAAGCAGGTCAGTTCCCAGCATTTCCGCGGCAGCGCGACGCGCCATCTCAATACCTGTCAGCAGAGCCTGGATCAAGTAGTCGAGAGCCGGTTTGGTGGACACTGCTCCCAGCGCCAATGCCGTCACGACAACCACTGTGGCATCGTCATCATTCAATGCCTCGCCAAGCGCGGTTACACATTCAGGATCCCCGACGGCACCCATGCCTACTGCGCTCAACATTCGAACTCGCGGATCCTGGTTCTTGAGCCCCTGTCTGAAAATGTGGACAACATTTGGGTCTCGGGAGGCTACCAGGGCGGCAGTTGCTCGTTCGCGCACCAGGGGGAACTCGGCAGGGGAAAGCAGTATCTGAGCCAGCCGCTTGAAAACCTGGGCGCGCCAGGCGGCGCCGGGTGCAGCATCGGCGGTCCATAAACCCAGCGGGAGTAGCTTTTCTTCTAAAATAGTGCTTTTTTCTGCCAGGCGTCTTTCTACATAAGGGGTGATATCTTGCATCTGTGCCAGGAAAGAGATGGCCAAATCCTTGAGCTGACCGCCTTCTAAGAGTGGTTCGCGCAGCGGCATATCGCGGAGATTCTCGGCGGCCAGGTAAGCTGCAATGACCGGCTGATTGAAAGTCAGCCGCATGTTGATGTGCTCGGTCAGGAGTAGTGTCTGGTTGCAGATCTCATAGACGAAATCAGGTGTGCTGATCGATGTCCGCATAGATACCGAATCTCGGACACCATCAACAAACCGGGTGACTTCTTCAATCGAGGCCCCGATTCCGTCCGGAGCGGTAATGGTTCGTTCGCCGATGCGTTCAAGAGCACTGCGCAATTCCGGCGCAGGGAGCACACGGTCGATGTAAGCGCTGTACCAGCCGCGCCGCCCCATTCCAGGGTCATCATTGGCAAATGCCGCCCATATCTTGAGTGTTACATCAAGAGGCGTGCGAGATCGATTGGCTCTGACTGACCGGCGGACAACGTCGGCTTCAGGCTCAGGCGCCGGCTCTTTTGCGGTGCCGCCGATAGTCGGCCAGGCGGCTGCCCATAGATGACCTAACTCGTTGAATTCGGGCTGACTCCAGGGAACAATGAATGTGGGCGCAAGTCCCAAGTCATGGAGTGGTTTGTAACCCTGTACCGGTCCTGTAACGACTACCTTGTTGTCCGGATAAGTCGCGATCAGAATGCGCAGCCATTCGATGGCGCGGCGCTGTTCTATGAGCGGGAGATCCTCCCATCCATCGACCAGAATCAGACCATAGCCGGTTGCGAATTGCTTCTGGACAGCTTTCAAAAGGGATGTGGCGAGGCCTTTCATTCGCATCTCACCCGCAGCCAATGCAGGATCGAGCGGATCCACTTCAGCGCCCCATGTTTCCGGCGCCAGATCGACATCTGCCAGGTGTATCAAGATGGGCATCCGTGCTGTATCAAGGAGACCGCCTGGTTGATTGTCTTCTTTTTGCCGCGCGGCTAAAATCGCCATCAGTGCTAATGCTGCGGAACGGCCACTGCCTGGCGGCCCAAGTACGGCGATGTTGTCCGGCCCGCGCAAGACACGATCGAGGGGTATGCCGGGTAACTGGTAGGGGGCAATTACTTGTGGCCAGTCAGGGGTGATAGGGAGCAAATTGAAAGGGCCGTTGTATCCCTCAGGTTCTTCTTCTAATGGGTTGTATGGCTGGGGAAGAGTGTAGAAGCGAGGCACGACTGCAATTTGCTCTAGAGGGATCAAATGGCCGGCAACATGCCGGCTGTTTGCCTGTTGGATCACTGCTTCTCGATAATGTGTATCGACCGTGCGTGAAAGCCGAGCTCTTGTCGTGGCGATAAATTGGCGTGTCATTTGTTCTTAGTCCCCCTATTTGTCTTAGGTTCTATTGGCATTTGTGCTCAAAGCTCGCGCCCTGAGTATACGGAAATGTCAACAGAATCTAGTTCCTGTGCCCATTTGTTGTTTCGATTCATTGTGCATTTACTGAACATGTAAGATGCGGTTGCAGGTGGGGCAGGTCAGCACATCCCCTCGGCGCACCCGCTGCGCCATTTGAGAAGTCAGCTCGACGCCACAGACACCGCATTCATCCCCTTTTAGTAACGTGACTGCCAGACCGCCAGGCCGTTGGCGAAGTTGATCGTAGATTTCCAGGTGTTGGATATTGATATGTGATCGTTCTTGTTCGGTTTCGGCAAGCAATTGAGTGAGCTGCTCTGAAAATGTTGTTTGTTCCTTGTCCAATTCACCAAACTGGTGAGAACGCTCATTCACGACACGATCAAGGGCTTTCTGAGCCTGCTCAACAGTGGTGGTATCCGCTTCAACTGCAAGCATGGCTTCGAGAATGGGTTCTTCTAAGGATTCACTCCGCCGATTAAGCTCTGCCAGCTTATCTTGTAAATCGGTTAACTCTCGTGGGTTGGAAATTTTACCTGAGTACAGGCGTGTTTCGGTGTCTTTGACCTCTTCCTGGACGGAGGCACGCTCCAACTCCAGTTCCGTCTGGCGCGCGTGCCATTTGATGTGGGATTGTTCGGCATTGGTTAAAGCAATCTGTGCCGCTTGTAACACATCGTCCTGGCTCAACAACCTGGCAATCTCATCCAGGCGTTTGCGAATAGTATCGATCTGGCTGTCTAGCGTCTGTAAGTGGTATAGCGCCGCTGTTTGGCTCACCGTTTCTCTTTCCTGATCAATTGTTGCAAGAGGAATATCGATTGTCTGTGCACAACTTTTTGTGCCAGTGATATGGCCATATGTCAAGATACTGTTGGCGAATAGGCTCGGCCCCATCAAACGGGCGGGTCTCAGGTCCGCCCCTACGAGGTGTTTTGAGGATTCGCCGGCAAGATCATGTCAAAGTACGAACAACATCGAAGCTCTCAGCAGAGGCAAAAGAGGCGGTTGTCAACTTTGGCGTAAGGCTAAAAGGTGCTTTTTGACAACACACCATACCATGTAGACAGTATTCCTCCGCAAGATAAACTTATTCTTCCCAAGGCGGAATAGTGGTCGGAGGGTCTTATTTTTCAGGAACTGGAGACATATTGCTCAGTATACCGGATGCTCACGCGAATCGACTCCGCCGACTTTCCTTTGACGTGCGAGGCCATTATACTACTGTCAGGAGAACAGCAGCAACCGGGGAGCCAAGATGGCCAGAACTGGTGAGAATATTGGTAGCCAATCGAGAATGGCAATCGGGGTATCTGATCACAGTGAAACAGGATGATGAGTCAAATGATGATCAACAGTGAGATTGAAAACAGTGAATGGCGCTGGGTTTTGATCGCCAGCACACTTCTGATGGTGACTATCTCGTTGCCGTTTATCTGGGCTTATGCTGCAGCGACGCCGAATTTGCATTTCATGGGGGTGCTGGTCAACCCTATAGATGGGGCAAGTTATCAGGCTAAGATGTACCAGGGGTATAGTGGTAGCTGGCTATTTCAACTTACTTATACACCAGAACTCCATCAAGGAGTATTCCTCTATACCTTCTATCTTGCGCTTGGGCACTTAAGTCGATTTTTGGGTGTGCCGACTATCCTGGTGTTTCATGTTGTGCGATTGGTCAGCAGCTTGCTCATGTTTGTGATCCTTTACCGGTTCATGGCGGATTGGACCAGCGATGTGATGCAACGACGTATTTCCTGGGGCCTTGCCGTACTTGGAACTGGTTTTGGTTGGATCGCTCTGTTGACTACTGGGGCGACAATGCCTGATATTGGGACATTGCCTGAGGCCTTTCCTCTCCAGGCTGCTTATGCTAACCCTCACTTTCCGCTTGCTATTGCTTTGGCAATCTGGATTGCTCACATCTGGGTTACCAGTGCGCTGGCGGAGACAGATACGTGGCCTCAACTAAATGGGTGGACACTGGTTTTGGCGTTTGGAGCATTGGTGCTGGTTAGTATGTCGCCTTTTGTCCTGCTTCCGTTGGGAATTGGTTATGTGGTGCTTTGTGCCTGGCTGTGGCGGCAGCATCGAGCCTTTCCACGTCGCGAAGTGAATTGGGGGATCGTGGCAGTTCTGCTTGGATTTCCTCTGGCTGCTTATCAGACCTGGGCAATATCTGAAGCTAATCCGATCTTTCACGGTTGGATGGCCCAAAATCAGACACCTTCGCCGCCTATATGGGAGTATCTGATTGCTTTTGGCCCTCTGTTGATTTTGTCTGGCGTTGGCATCTGGCGTTCACGCAAGGTGATGCATGGCGGCGATGTGTTTTTGATCGCCTGGATCGTGTCAACATTGGCATTGCTATATGCACCGTTCGGCCTGCAGCGTCGGTTTACAATGGGTTTGGTTGTTCCTCTGGCGATCTATGGCGGGATAGGTTTGTGGCGCGTGATCGTTCCTGCTGTCGCCAAACGATGGCGGCCTGTTGTGGTCGTGCTGGTGTTTTGCCTGATGACGCCTTCGACGGTGACGTCGATCGTGGTTTACCTGGTTGGCACGATCAACCCATCGGTAGAGGCCGGCTACTACTATATCAGCCGGGAGGAGGGAGAGGTATTGGCTTGGCTACAGGCCGAGGCGGAGCCCGGAGACTTGGTTTTGGCTTCATCTGAGCTCAGCCTTCATCTGCCATCCCGAGGATTCCGCGTTGTATATGGACATCCATTTGAGACACTGAAGGCCAGGGATCGACAAAAAGCTGTTGAAAATTTCTATAGTGGGGTGAATTGTGATGTGGCGACTCGCGAGAAAGTAGATTATATCATAGTTGGCCCCAGGGAGAGGCTAGTGGCAGGTGACCATGAAATGTGTCCGATAACCGGTAACCAGGTTTTTCAATCCTCCAAGGATGAAATTGTTATCTATGAAGTATCTGGTCATTAATGTGGGGAGAACCTGGATACGGACTTGCAGTTGTGCTATCCTGGTACTCATATTAGTTGCTGTTGCGCTGGTGCCACCAGGTAGCCTCCCCTATCCGCCAGAGTCTGATTACTCGGATGCGTCGATCTCTCATTGGCCCAATGCCAATTTTTTGAGAGCGAGTGTCTTGCAATATGGTGAGTGGCCGCTCTGGAACCCCCTGCGAATGCTGGGCCAGCCTTTTGCCGCCAATCCCTTGAGTAAGGTCTGGTATCCACCTCAGTGGCTGGTGTTGCTTCTACCGCCTACATTGCACTTGAATGTGATGCTCTACCTGCATATGGCCTGGCTGGCACTGGGAATGTTTGCCTGGATGCATTCCGAGGGAATGCATCCATTGTCAGCGCTTTTTGCCACCTTTGCCTGGGGACTAACTCCCAAACTGGTTGGCCACCTGGGAGCAGGACACCTGGATATTGTTTATGCGTTAGCCTGGGTGCCGTGGCTATTGTGGGTGTTGGGCCGGGTGGTGGAGACACCTTCGATGGGATGGGGAGGTCTGGCTGGAGGGGTTGCTGCAATACTGGTGCTGGCCGATGTGCGGATCGCGTTTTACATGCTGTCGTTTGCTGTGATGTACATCATGGCTACCAGCTTTGCCGGACAGCGAAAGCTATCGGATAGTTTTGGCGCGTTGACATTGGCTGTGATACTGCTGCTGCTGCTGACCGCTGTTCAGACTGTTCCATTGCTTGCCCTTAGCCCCTACCTTACCCGCGCCATGTTGACATCTCTGGATGCAGCTACATTCTCTTTACCGCCGCATTATTTGCTGGGGCTGCTGATTCCCGATTTAGGGGGTTTCCATGAGAGAATGACATACCTTGGGCTACCCGTGATTGGTGTGGCGATTCTTGCTCTCACTCAACGAAAAGCTCGCAGGCAGACCTGGTTGGTGTGGTGTGTGGCAATCTGTGCCCTGTTATGGGCATTGGGTGAATATGGCCCCCTTTTCCTACCGGTGGTTGAGCGTTTGCCTCTGGCGAGGTGGTTCCGCATTCCTTCGAGGGCCTGGTTTGTAGTGGTGTTCAGTTTGGTTATTGTCAGTGCCCGTGGCCTGGATAGGCTCCTGGAATCCGGGTTGAGTCGACATGGACGGTTGGTTGTGCTGGCGCTCGCTTTTGCGGGCGGAGTGTGGTCTGTGTCCTCCTTGGTGCTGCCGGGGTTGCCTCCGGTGCTTGTGGGTACGGGGGCGACAATATTTGGCACAAGCATTGGGTTGTGGCTTGCGGGTGGAGGATTGGTCGATTTTTGTACTCTTCCAGGTAATTATTCTAATAGACGGAGCAGATTGGCTGGGATTAGTATTCTGCTGGCAACACTAATCCTCTCCTTACTCGGCGTCGACATCACACTCGTCAGAGCACATCCGATGGCTGACATCGAGCGTCCTGAGCAAGTGATCATCGACGAGATAGAAGGTAGCTGTGGCTCGACTTTTTCGCCGACCTTCGAACTGATCGGACCGGCGACCGCGCGAGCTGAACTGGCCACTCTGCATGGTGTCGATCCCTTTCAGCTTCGGTGGAGCGCGGAGAACATCGCTGAGGCTGCCGGCACGGAGCTGGAGGGATACAGCGAGATCGCGCCGCCCCTGCCGCCGGGCGAAATCGATCTGGCAACGATCGATCTGGATATCGAGTTGCTCAGAATGCTGGGGGTTTGTTGGATTGTCTCAGAACCAGGTGTGCAGGCAGAAGAGGCACAGATTCATGCACAGTTGCCTGATGTGACCATCTACCGTCTTTCGGATGAATCTTTGGCAATGTCGCAGGGTGTTTATCTGGATATCAGCCCGGTGACAGGTATTAATACTATCAGATCAGAGATTTGTGTGGATACCGATCTGGCGCATGTTGTAGTTACTCAGGCATGGGCACCAGGCTGGCTGGCCTGGGTTGACGGCAAACCCGCATCGATTGTTGCCCAGAATGGGTTGCTGGCTGTTGAATTTGATTATTCGTCAGGGTGCCACATGGTAGAGATGGCCTATCGCCCGCCGGCTGACTTGATCGGGATAGGGATTACCGGCATGACAGTGCTTAGTCTGGCGGGATGGATGCTCTTGCGCAAGTGGAAAGAGATGCTCCATGCCTAAAGTCTCGGCTGCTGAATGGCGATGGGTGGCAGTGATCGGCCTGATCATCCTGTTGATATTCAGTCTGCCTTACATCGTCGGCTTGCTGGCTTCGACGCCACAGATGTCGTTCAGTGGCTTCCTGTTTGGGCTCGAGGACATGTATTCGTACATTGCCAAGATGCGCTTTGGGGCACGGGATGGATGGTCATTTCAGTTAGTCTATACCTCTGAACCTCACCAGGGGGGATACGTTTTTCTCCCTTTTCTGGCGCTGGGTAAGCTGGCGGCTTTTATAACCGGGCAAGGGGCGATGATTACCGCTGAAACGCTGATCATCACCTATCACGTGGCTCGCGTGTTGTGTGGTGGGCTGCTTCTGGTCGTCATTTATCGTTTTCTGGCCGAATTCCTGCCCGATGTCTCCCGGCGCCGCATGGCATGGTGCATCGCCTTGCTGACTGGTGGTCTAGGCTGGATACCGATTGCGCTAAACCAGACCGTTGGCCTGCAGCTCATCGAGTTGTACGTGCCGGAGGGGTTCAGTACGCTGCTGCTGTTTGGCCTGCCTCACTTATCATTGGCACGGGCCATGTTGCTGGTGGGCTGGTTAGCCCTGTGGAAGGCAATCGATACGGCCGGTTGGCGGTGGGCGATCATCGCCGGGCTGGCCTGGCTGGGAATGGGGATCATCGTGCCGTTTTACGTCGGTCTGCTGGGGGTGCTGATCGCCGTCTGGCTGGCCACGCTGTCTGTTACCCGTCGACGCATCTCCTGGCCGGAGCTGCGTCTGGCTGCCCTGGCGGGAGGACCACCCCTGGTGTCTCTGATCTACAACTCCTGGCTTTTTACTTCTAACCCTGTTTTTGCCGTGTGGGCTACGCAGAACAACCTGCCTTCCCCTTCGCCCCTGAGCTACCTGCTGGCTTATGGTGGTTTGATGGTATTGGGCCTTCCCGGCGCCTGTTTGTTGTGGCGCCGGGGCTTGACGCATCGTTCGATTTTGCCGATCGTTTGGCCGCTGGTGAGCGCTGTCCTGGTTTACCTGCCGATCAACGTCCAGCGCCGCCTGCTGGAGGGCGTGATCGTTCCGCTGTCGATTCTGGCGGTGCTGGGGATGTGGCAGTGGATCGGGCAGGCTCGATGGCCTGTGCGGTGGGCAGCGGCGATGGGGGCGCTTGTCTTGCTGCTGCCGTCGACGGTTTTCCTGATCGGCGGAGGTGCGCAGACGGCTTCTAATCCTTTCTGGCCAGTGTTCCATCCCGCCGACGAATTGGCTGCGCTTCGTTGGCTCCACGATCGGGCACCTGCTGACAGCGTGGTGCTGTCGACCCGTGTATCGGGAAGCATTTTGCCGGCTTATGCCGGGGTTCGGGTCTATCTGGGCCATGGGCCGGAGACGGTGAATGCTGCGCGCAAAGAGCACCAGGTCGAGGCGTTTTTCTCGGATGGGATGACCGATGAGGAACGGCGGCAGCTGCTTGTTGATGGACGTATTGCCTATGTGTGGGTTGGCTTGCCGGAACAGGAACTATACTGTATTGGCGCAGTTTGTTTTGACCCGGCCAGGCTCGATCTTCAAAGAGCTTATCAACAAGGTGATTATGTGATTTATGAGGTGGTGGATTGAAAACTGGCGGCCGGCAATCGACAATCGATCGATCACCCCATTGACGAAGGGTGATGGCCTAAAGGCTGTTCTGTCCATTGTGCCCTGCCGGCTGGTCAGGTTAATTGGTAGATTCGTATGCCGTCTAGTGCAGTTGGACACAAATTATAAGCGTCAACTTAAGCAAAAGACTTCTCGATCTCTTTCAAAAAAGATCATGATCTTTTTCCGAAAACTTCTCGATCTTTTTCAAA
>JAFGLD010000079.1 GCA_016928235.1 Anaerolineae bacterium
CTACTCTTTCAAATCTTGGAAGATACTATCGCTCTTTTGCCCTTTTAGACAGACTTGATGGGTATTTTATTTAGTTCTCATTCCTAAACAACGTTCTCGGTCGAGGCTGCAATAAGGATTATGGATGGGTAAGTTAATAAATTCTCAAAGAGCAAAACCGACTAAGATTTTCAGCCCCTCAAACACATCGTAATAGCCAGTTCTGGCCTAAAAGAGCAGGGGTTGTTAGAATTCAGGCGTTTGGCACAACATGCCAAACAAAAAAACAGCAAGGATCATAGATGATCCTCCTTAATGGATGGGAGCCAATGAGTCCTTCAAAACTGACTTCTGAGGTTTGGCCAGTGTCTGATCCTGGTCAAGCACCTACCGAGCGAGAGGATAGTGTTCTAATCTATCAACCCGCCGACCCAACTGAGATACATCACTCTGGCAGTTTGTACATCATAGCCAGTGGCTTGAGCAGCGGTGAGCGTGGTCAATTAGCCAGTCGATACGTCGCTCAGAAAATCATGAGCCTCTATTTCGAAAACAACGAGCCCGATCTTGGCTTGCGGCTGCGTGAAGCCCTCGAAGCAGCCAATGCGGATCTGTATGACTATGCTCAACAGCGTCCTGAGCTTGTCAAAGTCGGTGTCGTCATCGTGGCCGTCGCCATCCGCGGAGAGCTGGCACATATAGCACAAGTGGGAGATAGCCGTACCTATCTGATCCGCGATGGGCATATCCGGCAGCTAACACGCGATCACACGCTGGTGCAACAGCTCCTCGACGAAGGAGCCATCACACAAGAAGACGCCCTCAGCCACCCTCGTCGCGATGTCTTGCTGCGTACCCTGGGCACCCAGGAAACAATTACTGCTGACATCTTCGATACTCGGCTGCGGCCTGACGATGCCCTGGTTCTATGTTCAAATACGCTTCCCCGCGCTTTATCGGACGAGGAAATTTCGCAGATAGTTGCCAGCAAAGCACCTCGAAATGCAGCCGAGATGCTGGTTCAGAAGATCCGCGGGCAGGGCATCAAACAGGGTGTAACGGTCATCACCTCCCTGCTGCGTGATGGCGCTCCACCGATAGCAGCCGAAATCCCATATATGTGGGATCGCCAACCGGCATCTTTTGACAATCAACCCACTCTGATGATGAAACGCGTGAGCCTGCCAGAGGAGAAACCGGTTGCTTCGCCCGCGCCAACACCGCCGGCCGGGATAGCACAACAGCCGGTGCAACCATCACAGGCACACCAAGAACCTCGACCAGTGCAGCCTGCGCCTGAATCGACCTCGGGAGCCCAGCAAACGCAGCCGGCGCCGCTCTATCAGACCCCTATTCAGCCCGCGCCGACCTATGGAGAGCAACAACCTGTACAGGCTCCTGTTCCAATTCCAACAAGCTATGCAGCCCAACAACCACCCGATCCCTACCAGCAACAGCACGCCCCATCGGGCTACGTGGTCGATCCGGTGACTGGTCTTCCTCCTGTTCCGCAGAGTCAGGCCAGTTGGGGCGCTCCCCAGGGTGGCTACGCACCACGCATCTATCAACCACCCGGACAACCGAATGTTCAAGCCCCCAGGCAAGGGCTTTCGATTGGCGTTGTGGCGCTGTTCGGATTGATGGCCCTCTTCCTGGTAGCAGGCATGGTATTGATCCTGGTCAATCCATTGGGATGGTCACTGCCTGTCATAGGAGAAGCCGCTCAAGAGCCAACAGTCACTCCGACCACCAGCTTACCAGAGCCAACCGTGCCGGTCGCTACAACAGCACCCGCGCCAATCATCGAGCCGACTGAGCAACAAATCCCAGCGACAGAACCGGCTCCAGCAGGCATGGTTTTGGTTGAAGGGGGAGCGTTTCTTCGCGGTGTCCCAGATGAGGAGATCGAAAACGCAGTGCTTTCATGCATTCAAGAAGATCAGGTCACCGGGCACCCTAAATGCTACCGTGAATACTTCAGCGATGCACAGCCGGTCGAGCAAGTCACAATCAGCCCATTTTACATCGACACAACAGAGGTAACTAATCGGGCTTATGCCCAATGTGTCGCTGCCGATATCTGCACAGTTCCTGAGAAACAGGAGTTTTACAATGACCCCAACCATGCTGAACATCCCGTCACCTACGTAACATGGGATCAAGCCAAGAAATATTGTGAGTGGGCAGGAAAGCGTCTCCCTTGGGAGGCAGAATGGGAAAAAGCAGCCCGGTGGGATCCGCGCTCTGAGCAATCCTATGTTTATCCATGGGGCAACACTTTCGAGGCGGGGCGAGCTAACACTGCGGCAGCAGGACGCAATGGTACCAGTCTGGTAACCGAATTTGCGCAAGATATCAGCCCTTGGGGCGTGTATGATATGGCAGGTAATGTTTCTGAGTGGATCGGTGACTGGTATAATCACAGCTACCAGGGACTGGGAACACTCAACCCCAAAGGGCCACAAACACAACCTTTAAATGATCCATTCCGCGTGGCACGTGGCGGATCATTCCAGGAACTGGCATCTCGTTCACGCTCAGGGCATCGTTTTGAAGTCGCACCCAACACATCGACATTCTGGTTGGGATTCCGATGCGTTTTAGAAGTCAGCAGTGCACCTCCTCTTGTGACACCAACACTGTCAACAGATACTGACAATAGTGAGGCACCAACCGCCGAGGGGGTGGCACCCACCGAAGAGGCAGCCACACCTGTTCCATAAACAGCAACAGATGACATGGGCCCAATCGATCTTTGATCGGAAGGGCCCTTTTCAAAACTTGTGATTCATCCGGCCCGAAACTCTCGGCTTTCTCCTCGTCCGTAATGTATAGAGAAGGCCAAAGACAGCATAAATCTGCCGGAGATAGACTTTGTATATGCCGCATAAAATTATCTTACCAGGCAATGGTGATTAAATAATATTCCCGGTTGAGACTGCAATCAGGATGATGGATGGATAAGTTAATAAATTCTCATTCCTAAACCTCAGATTAGCGGTATATTCTTAATCATTTGGGTGAGAACGTCTCAATCGCAGCGTTTTTATGGCATAAAAAGCATTGAGAAGCAAACCTTTATCTCTAATTACATAACTGTCAACTTCGGGTCATTTTCCATCCGTGTTGATCGATGGCAGATTTGGCAAGTCAAGAAAAAGATCGGGATGTTTTTGAAAAAGATCAAGAAGTTTTTTTGCTTCAGTTGACGCTTATGATATCTATTTATTGAGAAGATACGATTAGGAAGAGCAACTGAAATACCAGACCAGTGTTCTTCCTAATCGGGGTTGCGAGATATTCTAATTGTCAAGTTGCTGTCGGCGAATAAGCTCGGCCCTGTCAATTGGGTAGATCTTAGACCTGCTCCTAAGAAGTATTTCGAGGATTGCCAACGCGATCTCACCAACACACACAGACACCCGCCAAATTCAGGGTAATCATCGCCTTGTGGCGATATATCTACAATTCAATGAGAGGAGAGATAGAACAACAATGCAACACATGGATGTACTGCCCTATGAATGGGGAATGATGTTCGCTGTGCTTGGCACAGCATTCGCTGCCCTTCTTTATGCCTGGTGGCTGGCAAGACAGATCTTAGCCTACGACAAAGGCTCTGAGGAAATGCAGCAAATATGGCGCGATATCAAGTCAGGCGCCAATGCCTACCTGCGTACCCAACTGCGCACCGTCGCGATTTTAATCGCCATACTCACTGTAGCAATGTTCTTTAGTGTCTACCTGGTAAGTCCGACACCAGAAGCAATCGAGATTGCAAAGGCATGGAATGTCGATGCCGGCCTTCTATTTGGTCTGGCACGCGCCGGGGCTTTTCTTTTGGGCTCAAGTTTCTCGGCAATTGTCGGCTTCCTTGGCATGAACATGGCAGTTGAAGGCAACGTGCGCGTTGCGGCCGCTGCCTGCAAGAGCTATAGAGAAGCACTCAAGATCGCCTATCGCTCCGGCACCATCACCGGCATGCTGACCGATGGCCTTGGACTGCTGGGCGGTACCTTAATTTTCATAGCTTTTGGCGCTTCTTCGCCAGATGTACTGCTTGGCTTCGGCTTCGGCGGCACGCTGCTGGCACTGTTCATGCGTGTTGGCGGCGGTATCTATACCAAGGCAGCCGATGTTGGCGCCGACCTGGTTGGTAAGGTCGAAGCCGGAATGGAAGAAGATGATCCACGCAATGCAGCTGTGATTGCCGACCTGGTGGGTGACAATGTCGGCGACTGCGCCGGAATGGCAGCAGATATTTTCGAGAGCTATGAGGTGACCATCGTATCAAGCTTAATCCTGGGTCTGGCACTAGCTACTCTAACCGGCAGCCTGCACTGGATCATCTATCCGTTGGTCATCCGTGGCGTCGGCGTGATTAGCTCCATCATCGGGACATACGCCGTCTCGCTGTGGCCCGGCAACGATGCCGAAGATGCCATGTTCAAGAGTTATGAGCTGTCGAGTGCCATCACCATTGCCTCGGCATTCATCATAGCCCAGTTCTATGGCGGCGATCTACGAATGGGTGTCTTGACCGCTTGTGGTGTCGCTTTGGCGGTTGCCTTCAACCCCCTGACTGCTTATGCCACCAGCGCAGGCAGTAAACGTGTTCAAGCCATCGCGGCAGCCTCACGCTTCGGCCCGGCGTTAGTGATTCTGGAAGGGGTCAGCCTTGGCTACCTATCCAGTGTATGGACTGTAATCGTAATCGTCCTGGCTGTCACATCCTCCATCGTGATCTATTCGGTCGGTCTCGACCCACAAATAGCACAAATCATCCTCTATGCCGCTGTTATACTTGGCATACTGGGCGGATTGGCTCAGGCTATCCGCCGTAAGTCGTGGATAGATGGCGTGATCATTACGATGTGGACACTGGTCATCGGCTTCTTCTTGTACAGCATGGAGCCAGTCACGGGCAATCCATTCACGTATATCCTGTTTGGCGTCTCGATGATTGGCGTAGGAATGCTTTCTCACACCGGTAACAATGTTAGCATGGACACCTTTGGGCCCATTGCGGACAACGCAAATGGTATTGGTGAGGTAGCCGGCATGGATCCTGGGGCACGGCAAATCATGGCCGACCTCGATGCGGCAGGCAATACTACCAAAGCCATCACCAAGGGTGTTGCCATTGGTTCAGCGGTAATCGCTGCCCTTTCATTGTACGGCGCATTTTTCACCGACATCAAGCGTGTCTGGCCAGCCAATCGTGGCCCATTCCAGGAAATCATCAACCTGTCCGATCCAACCGTCTTCATGGGCTTATTGCTCGGTGGAATGCTGCCCCTACTGTTCGGTGGCCTACTCATCAAAGCGGTCAACAGATCGGCTTCTGAGATCATGACCGAAGTACGTCGCCAACTGCGAATTCCTGCCATCTGGGAAGGCAAGCAGCGCCCTGACTACGCGCGTGCCGTCGAGATTAGCACAAAGTCGGCCCAGGCGGAATTGGTTCCTGTTGGTCTGATCGCCGTATTGGCTCCGATCGTGGTCGGATTGCTCCTGAAAGAGCAGGCACTTGGTGGCTTCCTGGCAGGCGTTATCTTGAGCGGACAACTCCAGGCTGTTTTTATGGCCAATGCCGGCGGTGCCTGGGACAACGCCAAGAAATACATCGAGGACGGCAACTTTGGCGGCAAGGGTTCAGAGAATCACAAGGCCAGCGTGGTTGGCGACACGGTTGGCGATCCCTTCAAGGATACAGCTGGACCAGCCCTTAACCCGATGATCAAGGTCATGAACTTGATCAGCCTGATCCTGGCCCCGATCATCGTGCAGTACACCGGCTATCCGGTAGGGATTGTGGTGGCGATTGCCATTGGTGTCCTGGCGATCTTGTGGGCTGTTCGCCGATCTGATCGACCCACTGTACTGCCCGAAGATACCGAATCGCCGACTTTCGCAGCAGCCACGGCAGGCGCTTCGGAGAGTGCTGCTCCAGCCGCCAAGAAAACAACACGTAAGTCTGCATCTAAGAAATAGTATTTCTCCAGACTCTGTTGACATTTCTTCACAGTGTGTCGTATAAAATGTCAACAGAACCCAAGTACACAAACAAGCGGGCAACAAGGATAACAGATACCTTGTTGCCCGCTGATTTGAACCAGGCCCAATCAGACTATTCTGCCTTGATTCTCTTGATGTACAAGAATTTGTAACCATAGAAGATCACGACACACGTAATCCCAACGAGCCCCCAGATGGGCAATCCTAGTCGAATTGCCAGGAATGGATCACGATCAGTAAATAATCCAATGTAGGTTGTGATTGCTGCAAAGACAATCACGAATGTGCCAAATAGCCAATAACGCATCAAGTTGATTCGTTTGGTTTTCTCCGCCTCATCCATCACTTGCCTCCATTGAGTTCATCACTGTTCAGGGATTAAAACCTACTCTTATAATATAGTGCGGTCTTCGATATGTCTGGGTAAAGAAGTGTTACAATTCGGGATGGTTCTTGACTCTGTGATGTACAAGAGAGCTATTTGAAAACTGATTGCTTACTCAATTCTTGGTTTTTGGTTTCTGCCGGATGACATCTCCATGAGCGGAGAATTGAAGACTGAGCAACGGGCAATGCTGGGGCATTAAGTTGACACCTATGGTCATATGATCGTTTCTAAGTAAAGTCGACTCAAGATAGAACTTGCGTCCACTTACAGATAGAGGCAAACTAAGAGAAGTCAATCCGGCACACATTTTTAGCTGGCATAGGTGTCGTTTGCATAGCGACTGGCAATTAATGTGACTGATATCATACGCCCTATTGGAGAATAACATACAAATGGCAGATATGACTGGCGAATTAACCGGCAAAACTCTGGGACAATATGAGATCGGTCAACAGCTTGGTCAGGGCGGCATGGCAACTGTTTACCTGGCCCGGCAAAAATCCATTGGGCGTACGGTTGCTATCAAAGTGATGCCCCAACACTTCTTGCACGATCCAAGCTTTCTCCAACGTTTTGAGCATGAAGTCAAGATCATCGCCGCATTGCAGCATCCGCGCGTCCTGCCTGTTTACGATTATGGCCAGATCGAAAATCGGCCTTACATCGTGATGGCTTATATATCTGGCGGAACACTAGCCGATCAGATTTGTAAGGGGCCTCTATCGCTCGATCAGATCGCCCGACTGACAGATCAAATCGCCGAGGGTCTTGGACATGCCCATCGTAAGGGTATCATCCACCGCGACTTCAAACCCTCAAATATCCTGCTTGACGAAAATGGCAATGCCTACCTGGCTGACTTCGGCATTGCCAAGATCTCCGAATCGACCGCGCAATTAACTGGCAGCGGGATCATTGGCACTCCCTCCTACATGGCTCCAGAGATGGGTGAGAAGAATGAGCTCACCCCGGCAGTAGACATCTATGCGCTAGGAGTCACATTGTTTCAAATGTTCACTGGACACCTGCCTTATCAGGGTGATACACCTATCCGATTAATGATGGCCCACGCCTCTAATCCTATCCCTGATGTACGCGCCACATGTCCCGAGTTGCCGGATGTCATCACAGAGATCATCAATAAAGCGATGGCCAAACGTCCGGAAGATCGCTATGCAACGGTCGACGATCTGGCAGCCGACTTGAGGCAGGCGGCCCAGGGTCATCACGCCGGACAGGAGTTGTATACCATTGAGCTTGGTTCCTCTTCAAAGCAACGTGCGGCTACATCGTCCGATAGCCATGCCGCTCCACTTGAGGAGGCGCCCCTCTCTCCTTCCTCGCCTCCCCTTTCCCCGACCTCTTACACGAGCGAACCTGCTCTCATGTACACACCTCCGCCCACTCCAAAAAAGAGTGGCTGCGGATCTGTCATGCTCATCGCTCTTGTTGGCATTCCAATCCTGATATGTATTGGACTGTTCCTGATGCTTGGCGGGCTGGGCGGGCTGGCAGCCTTGGGATCAATCATGCCTACTTCCACGCCAATCCCGCCGACAGCAACACCGCTGACACATGCCAACCTGACCATCGACAACCAATCCAAAGCAGAGATATGCGTACTGTATATTTCGCCGGAAGAAGCCGATCAATGGGGAGACAGCCGGCTTGAAGATGGCTCATCAATCCCGATAGGCAAAACCTATATCATTGAGGACATTAAGCCGGGCATATACGATCTGCGCGCCAAGGATTGCAGCGACAATGTCATCGCCGATAAATATGGCATCAATTTGACCATTGGCGAGCATGAGTGGGAAGTCCCCGCCGATCTCACGACCCTGAATGTGATTAACGATACCAGTCAGAGCCTGTGCGAGCTTTATATCGTCTCCTCGGATCAACAGGATTGGGGAACGAATCAGCTGGATCCCGGTGAAGTCATCGTGGCTGGACGCACATTCACGCTCAGCAATATCCCAATCGGCAGCTACAATCTCAAAGTAGTCACCTGCGACACCCAGGAAAGCATTGAGCAATATGATGAATTGCTGGATGCTTCAACAGACTGGACGATATACGAGTCGGATTAACAATCATGTGGCCTTAGAAACATATGAAGTCCCCAAATCCGCCAGCAGGTTTTGGTGAGCATCACCCACATTCCGAGATCGCCAGCACATCGACTGCCATCCACTGCTGCCGCGGAGTATCCAGTGTTCGCCAGCCGAACCTCCCCTGCGGCGTAGCGATCATTGCCTGGTTATCGATCCACATCACAAAGCCGAGCGGGCCGCTCGGAGGCGTATCGCAATCCAGCACAATCCGGCCATCGACCCAAAATAAAGCCCGCCGGACACCCCACTCGATCCGGTAGGTGTGCCAATCCGTCATATCCGCATCGATCAATGCCTCGCTGACACCAATGGCCCGCTGTCCAACCGGCCACAAAGCCCGATACAGCGTGGGGATGTTCATCAGCGATACAGCCACCGGGATTGTCGGCGCCAATAAGAAGAACGGCAGCCGGATGGCATCGATGGTTGCTGCCTTCCAGCCACGCCCGGGTGTCTGCATATCGAGCTTCATATCCGAAGGTGGCGACGCGTGGAAAAACCAGATCGCTCTGGGGAGCGCCGGCATCCGCGCCCCCGTCATCATGAAGGGATCATTCCAAAAGCCAAACCCGGCTGTGCCGACCAACTCTCCAACCGGGTGAGAGAACCGGGCTCGAACAGTCAACGTCAGGGGTGGCCTCCACAGGAAATCGCGCCGGTGTAGCTTCTGATAATCATCGATCTGGGCATTGGTGTAACGTCCTGCCTCGATTGGCGCGTTGACGAGTCGCCATGATGAGCCAGTATTCTCGATCTCGCTACCGGGAAGAACAAGCTGATTCCAGGTTGGGTCAGGTGGCTGGGAAAAATCAACCTCGGGAGCCATTGCTATCTATCTGCCCATATATCCAGGCCCAGTCGCTGAGCCACGGCTTCGTCTTTAACCGGGTAGATGTGCTCTGCCGGGGTAAGCAGCATCTCCGGCTCGCGCATATATTTAGCTTGTTCTTGCACATATTGGCTGATATCCTCTATATGGATAATCCACTCCTGGGCATAGCAGCGGAGTGTCTCGCCGCTCAATCCCAGCTGCATCGCTCGCCGCTTGATCTTGATGCCCCTGGGATTGTGATCGGAATCCCACTGCAGCCGCACTTCCGATCGATTAAGCGCGTACTGCCAGGTCTCTCGATCGCCATAGACCCCCGGCGCAAAAAGACTATGCACCGCCTGAGCCAGGATAGCATCGAAGGCATCCCGTCGCAGCCAGATCGCCAGCACGCAGGACTGTTCGGGTTTGCTTCCCCAATCCGATTGATACATCATCCACAAGAAATTCGTCCTGAGCCAGCTCATCCGATCGAGACTGAAGCGCGGGCCGTCCAGCCTGCCATGCCGAACGGCGTGGGCTCCCATTTTTCGGCTGAATGCCTGGTAGACCACTACGGACTGGTCGTCATATTGCGCCAGGATAATACGTCCTTGCTGTGGCCATCTCTCAGATTGGGATATATAAGGTTTGAGACGCAATCGCTGTATCAAATGGTGCTCCTGTTATCGTGTATTGTAATCGTTCAGGGGGCGAGTTGTCGGTTTTTAGGTGTTGGTTCTTAGTGATTAGTTCTTCGTCAGGCGTTGTTGGCTACACAAACCATACGCCACCGGCTACCGGCCGGCTGTTAAATCAACACCTAAGAACTAAGCCTATTTTCCGCGCTTTTGCAGATGATAGTTGGTAAGTCGTTGACTGCCGACAGCCGGCTTTGTGTTCCTGGTCCTTGCTTATAAGCAGTACATCAACCATGATGTGTGTCACTCGTGTCTGCAATCTATAGCTAAGCCTAATACTCGTGAATGACATCATTGTCTTCCTTGAAAATAAGTGACGGGTGATGAGTGATGAGTGATGAGTGATGAGTCAAAATAGATGTTCATTCTCTATGGTGGATGGGTGGGTGAGCACTTTGATCATCGACAACTCCTCGGTAATCGCCGTAACACTGCTCCTTCCATCGCGAAACCGATGACAGATTGAGAAAGGGCTTGCGCAATGTTTGGACAAATTTTGCGTCAAAACCAATGGATGGTATTAGACTTTATCGGGAATAGCTGAACTACGCATAGAACAATGTTGATTTTACGCATAAAATTCTTATTACCGATAAAGCCTACTGCGATCTGAACATTCATTCACGGGTATTGTGGCTAAGCCGGCATGATCACCGAAAGTCGCGCTCTGAGAACTAATGACCAAAAACTAATCACTGTGGAAAGCAGGCTAAGAAACAGAAACTCAAAGCCGGATACCCCCTGAACGCCTACCGTATATTTATGGTCGCGGCGGAAAAGAGCCGTCCGGCGCGTACCAATCACAAATGTCGACACCTTCAACCGTCACGCCGGCTTCGATATGAACGACAATCAGGCTGTGATCGGTACACTCGGCTCCCAGGCCACATAGAACAGCCTGAGTATAGCCTCCGGCCATGGTGATGCTCTCATCCTCAGGATAGGCAAAGAAAACATAGTCGCCAGGTGGAATACCTGGAAAAACATAGTCGCCCCACCCACCGGGATAATCCAGGCGTACCAACGAATTGTCAGCCGTATTCTGAGCGTAGACCGTCACAGCCGGGACACCCTCTGACGGAAAGCATATTCCCCCTGTCGCCGTGCCGGTTCCGGAACTGTCCCGGCCGGGTTCAACAGTTGGCTCGTCAGGCATTGGTGCCATAGCAGTCAGTGTAGACTGCACCGCCATGGCGAACTGGGTAGCCCCCCAATCTCCCGTCGATACCAGTTGTGGTGTCGTCGTCATGGCATAGGCTGTGATATTGGCAATATTTGTCATGTCCGTTTCAGAGACACTGGTACCATTTACTACAACACAAGGGCCGCAGGCCAGAATCGCCATTATCAGAATGCCATAGACACCTGTTTTCTTATGCATCAGTCGCCCCCCGGTGAAAATTATCGGAACTATACCTGCCATTCTATAGGTAGTAGTCGATATATGCCAACTTGAAGCCTGCCACCTTATGCTGTAGAGTCATGTCGAATTCGATCTCACTCAGAAAGGGTCTCCCTATGCTCCATTTTGGCGCAGCCTATTATCCTGAACACTGGCCGGAAGATCGCTGGCCGGAAGACATTCGCTTGATGAAAGAGGCCGGGATAACCGTCGCCCGCCTGGCCGAGTTTGCCTGGTCGACCATGGAACCGGCAGAAGAGCAGTTTGAGCTTGACTGGCTCGACCGGGCCATCAGCCTGCTGGCTGAAAACGGCATCGTCAGTGTCTTGGGAACACCAACCGCCGCGCCGCCTGCCTGGCTGACACACAAGCATCCATATACGCTGGCAGTCGACGACTATGGGCGGTCTGCCCAACATGGCAATCGCTGCCATTACTGTGCCAACTCGACAGAATATCACGCGCACAGCCGCCGGATAGCCGAGGTGATGGCGCGGCGGTTCGGGTCAAACCCACATGTCATCGGTTGGCAGATCGATAATGAGTACAACCGGGTCTGCTACTGCTCGCGCTGCCGGGCCCGCTTCCATGAGTTTCTCCAGGCCCGCTACCGGACACTCGACGCGCTCAACGCGCGTTGGTCGACCGCCTACTGGAGCCAGACCTACTCAGATTGGGAGCAGATTCCTCTCCCCATCGGCGGCCACAACCCCGGCCTGCTGCTGGATTTCAGGCGCTTTATCACCGACAGTTATCGCCGCTTCCAGCGCGTCCAGATCGAGGCGCTTCGTCCGCATCTGCGCGAGGGTGTCTGGATCACCCATAACTTCATGGGCTGGTTCGACGCCTTCGATCACTACGCCCTGACCGAAGCACTGGACATCGCCGCATGGGACTGCTACGTCGGCGCCGGCTATCACGACAGGTCAAAACAGGCCGCCGCTCATGACCTGACTCGCGGCTTCAAACGAAAGAACTTCTGGTTGATGGAGACCCAGCCGGGCTGCGTCAACTGGTCATCACTTAACAACATGCTCAATCAAGGGGAAGCGCGCGTCCTGGCCTGGCAGGCCATCGGGCACGGCGCCGATGCCGTGCTCTACTGGCAGTGGCGCTCGGCCTATGGTGGGCAGGAACAGTATCACGGCTCTCTGGTCGATCAATCCGGCCGGCCGCGTTTGTTCTTCGAAGACGCCCGCCGGTTAGGACAGGACTTGGCCGCAGTTGCCGACCTGCTCGACGGGACAGAACCATTGGGCCAGGTAGCCGTCCTGAACGATTATGAAAGCCGCTGGTCGATCCAATGGCAGCGACATCACAACGATTTCGACTATGTGTCGCACCTCTTCCACTACTACCGTCCCATCAGCGAGCACAACATCCCCATCGATGTCATCTCCGCCGATGCCCCCCTGTCAGACTACCGGTTGATCGTCGCGCCTGCTTTGAACATCATGGACGAGCAACGCGCCGCTGCCCTGGTCGATTTCGTCAACGGGGGAGGCCATCTTATCCTGACCGCGCGCTGCGGGATGAAAGATCGAGACAACGCGCTGCTGCCCTCCCGCCAGCCAGGGTCGATGCTATCCGAGTTGGCCGGTGTCGAAGTGGCAGAGTACTATGCCCTGGATAAGCCTGTCCCAGTACAAGGTGATTGGCTTCAGGGGCAGTCTCGGCTGTGGGCCGAGCAGCTCAATATCCTGGACAAGACAGTTTCTACCATCGCCCGCTACGGAAAGAGCAACGGCTGGCTGGACGATCAGCCGGCCGTCACGGTGACCAATCGGAACGGTGGGCGGGTATACTACGTAGGAGCATATCTCGATGATAACGCCCAGGACGTGTTCATCGAGCACGTCCTGAAGGCCGCGCAGCTCGCGCCGCCCTTCGACGCGCCGGCAGGCGTTGAGATCTGCCCGCGTTCAGGCGCTGATGGCAGGCTTGTCTATATTCTCATCAACCACGAACGCGCTCACCAGATTGTGTCGCTGCCCTGGGCAGCCCAAGAGCATCTCACCGGACAGCGCGTCGATGGCACGGTAGCGTTGGATGCTTACGGAATTGCTGTGCTTACACAGGTATGATAGGCGTGACCTTTGATCGATGAGCTTAAACGTTATGTTCACCATTCGTTGATACACAACAGAGGTTCGAGATTGGCGATGAAACTGACAACAAACACAACTGCCTTGTACCGCTACATGATCTTGCTTGTGCTGGGCTTGCTGATCCTCAGCTGCTCCGGCCAGGCCGTAACCGTCGAGCCACCAGTTGTCGAGGAGATGTCGGAACACGGTCCGGCAGCCACGCCGACCAAGCCTGCCCCGGTCACGCCTTCGCCCACGCCTTCATTCACCCCCTCCCCGACCCCCATCGTGCCGGGCGCGGAGATCCCTCTGAGCAATATCGCCTACCGGCTCCCGCTCACAATCCGCCACGTGACACCTGGCGCGGTGACGCTCTTCTTTGAGCTGGCCGCGCCGGCATCGGGCAGCGTCTTCCTACGCCCCGTCGACATCAATGCGCCGACCCTGGTAGAAGATCTCGACCCCGCGCAGACCCGGCACCGGTTGACCATCGACGGGTTGGAACCGGGCACGCGCTATGAAGTAACCGTAGCCCTGGGTTCAACATTGGACGATTATCAACAACCGCAGTTTCTGTCACGCGCCTGGGGGCCGGTCAGCTTCCGGACAGCCTCCGAGAGCGGTCAACTGCGCTTTGGCGTCCTCAGCGATGCCAGTTTTGGCGATTCGGCAACCACCGCGCTGATCGAGAACATGGCCGGCGCCGACCTGGACTTCGTCTTGCACGCGGGTGATGTCGTCGATGAGACGGAGCAGGATGTCGATCCGTTCGATTCGTATGCCCGCAAGTATTACACACCTTTCGAGCCGCTCCTGAAACAGATGCCGATTTACACGGCCATCGGCAACCACGATCAAGACCCCGATATTCGCTGGCAGGATGTGCCGTTTTACTACCACGCCTTCCCCCCCTTCCCCGATCCCCACATCCCAGGGCAAGAGGCAATGGAGCGCAGCCAGTACTATGCCTTTGTCTATCAGGATATCCGGTTCATCGTGTTAGACTCACAGGTGATGTTCGGCGCGGCCGGTCGTAAGGAGCAAGAGGCCTGGCTGGCCGATCAGTTGGCCGATACAGGGTATAAGACAACGATCATGCTCTTCCACGTCGCGCCTTTCAGCAGCAGCTCGGTGCACATCGGCGAGGATCTCCCGGTGAGATATGCATGGACACCACTATTCGAAGCGGCCGGGGTTCCGCTGGTCTTCTCCGGTCACTTCCACCACTACGAGCGACTTTCCAGCAACGGCATCACCTATATCACGTCCGGCGGCGGCTCATCGATACTTTACGCTCCAGGCGATCCGCTGCCTGAGAGCATCATCATGGCCCGGCGCACCCACTTTGTGCTGGTCGAGATCGACGGTGATCGGCTGGCGCTCACGGCCACCGCGCTAGAGGGTGATATCATCGACCAGGCCGAGATAGCATTGGGCAATTGAGTGATTGACGATTGAGCGCGTGAGATGGGCACGATCATCTCTTGGTTTGACTGTCATGCTGCACCCATGATATGGAAAAGTCCATACCATAACTGTCAACTTAAAGGTATCTTCTCAATAAAAAGGGGTAGAGTCAGGTTCTTTAACACTTTTTTATGCGTCAAAACGTCGTGACAGAGACATTGTTCCTCGGTAACTATTCGGTTATTGGTGCCGGCTGCTTGAAAGTTTTGAGTGATGGGTGACGAGTGATGAGTGATGAGTGATGGGTGATGGGTGATGGGTGACGAGTGATGGGTGACAAGTGATGAGTGATGAGTGATGGGTGATGGGTGATGGGTGACGAGTGATGGGTGACGAGTGATGGGTGACGAGTGATGGGTGACGAGTGATGAGTTTTAGGTTACAGCTAACAGCTAATAGCTAATCGCTAACCGCTGAATAGTTACGTTCCTCGAATGATTGAAAAGATACCCAGGATGAGCGGATGGGGACAGGACACGGGGCGGGGAGACCAGGAGTATGGTAGGAGTATGGCAGCAGTATAGCAGCAGTATGGCAGCAGTATGGCAGCAATAGCGTGTGTAAGGAGCGTCGTTTGACCTCACCCCCACGGAGCCGGTGTATCTTCTCAATAATCTGGGGGGCAACTTCAATCTCATTCCTGCGCTCAACATGGTGACAACGACATGTGACGCTCATCGATGTGCTAAATCGAGCCGGTTGTTTCATCACACAGGCAAGCTTGTGATATACTAACCCATGTGATGTCGAGAGCGTGCTCGTCTATTCTCAGATGAGATGTTCAAAAACGTTCGATTGGTTGCCTGGCTGCATCCGCGCTTGGAACCTACCACCGGATATATTAGACTTTATCGGCAATAGACATGTTATGCGTAAAATCCGGCTTATTTTATGCGTAACACCGTTCTTTCTGATAAAGTCTACTCACCGTGTACCGACGCAGTTCCTGAGATCGTTGCAAGGCAAGAAGAAATCTACAAACAGGAAAAGGTGAACTCATGACTGAATCTGTGATCGCCATCCGGGTTGATGATCGTGTGCGGTTACTTTCAACATTGTTAGCGTTGACAACCTGGCCGGAACAGGAGCAGGCATTCAAGCCTCATGGTGTTCATGCCCAGGCTAAAGCCATACGAGCAGCTTTGAATGTGGCTGAGGAGCACCCGGCAGTTCACATGATGCAAGAGATACTGGAAACCGAGAACAGTCTTAGCACGATCTTCAGCTACAGCACTTGCTTGAGCCTACCTGGTTTCCGAGCGCGTGCCGCGGACATCCCCGGTTGGGCACCAGAAGATTGGCCGGTCCAGCTACGCGACTTTGCCCATGCGCACCGAGTCCGGGATGTCTGGGAAAAAGGCAAATCGGCCTGGCGAGAGGCCGGAGAACAAGCCGGTCGAGCTCTTGAGAGTCATGACCCTTTACCGTTGCTGGCTCAATTTTTTGGACAGCAGGACATAGAGTTCATGTTCCACCCAAACCTGTACTATCCCACAAGCGAAGCGATTGGCTTCCGCTGGGGAAAGTCGCTGGTGTGTGTCTGCCCACCACATGTTGCATGGGGAAACAATCCTCCATGGCCTTATGATGATGATCCTGGCGCAACGTATCGCGAAGCATTCAGTGTCTACGCCCGCGTGATGCTTCGCGAGTTCCTCGATCAGCATCCGGAGGAGGCCGAGCTGGCCATGCGAACGCACTTACCTGTCCCAAATACCTTCCTGGCTCGCTATCCGGATTGGTTCGATCAGTTTGCGGTGTTGGTTGTCAGCGCGTTGACAGCAATAGCTCTGAAGCAGGCTTTCAATGATCAGGAATCTGCTTCATTTATTGTCATGGCGCATAAGGCTCATGGATTCAAGATGCTGCCTGCTGTGGTGGATGTCTTGGAGCATTACTTATTGGAACAGCAAACCGGGAAATACGCTGACTTTGCCGGCTATATGCCGGCATTCTTCAAAACCCTGCACGTTGCCGCGAAGCTTCAAAAACTATGAACGTTTTACTCCAATACCCGTGAATGAAACCATTGTCTTCCTTGAAAATAGTGACGAGTGACGAGTCGAAAGCTATATTCATTATCTGATTTATGTCCGGATATCAGTTTCACATTGATGGGTGATCAGCCAGGGGGCAGTTTTCAGTGGTCGGTGCAAAGCCACAGGCCGAAAGTTGCAGATCGCAAGAGGCAGGTATAGAGCAGAAGACAAGCCAAAACTATACGAGACCCCAATGCGTTGCCGTCTTATTGCAAGTCTACTCACGAGCAACAGCGATCATTGTGACATGAAAAACTGATCACTGATAACCAATCACCTGAATGAGACAGACCGAAAACTTGATCATCGACTGAATAACACACTCTTCGTGGGTATAATACAGGTAATGACACAAAGACAACGCAGCGATAACTGGTTCAACCAGGCGCTCCGACAGGCTCCCTGGCGTACACAAACACAAGCAACCACATTGGTCATGGCTACTGTAATCATGGTGGTCGTGATCGGTACTCTCTATCTGGCACAGGCCAGCCGGACATCTGCTACTGGTCGCCGCCTACAGAATCTTGAGGCTGAACGGCAGGTGCTTGAACAGCAGAATGCCCAGTTGCGGGCTGAGATTGCCGCTTTGCAATCTGTTCCACGGCTGATTGCAGAAGCAGAGCGGCAGGGATTCCGCATGGCTGAGGCAAAGGATGTGGAGTATCTGAAGGTAGATCATGTCTCACAGGTTCTCGTGACCACGTCAGCTTCCCCAGTACCAGACAAAGACCTGGTGCCTGTATATGACGAGACATTAGGAAGCTGGCTCACCAGGCAGATAACCACATGGTATGGGCAGCTCGATCAGTTTTTCGATGCAACATTTGGGACCGATGGCACACCGGAACCATAGGCGTGATCTTGCCGGGAGACCAGGCTCGACCGTTCTCTCACCAAAGTGGGTGAGTACCCTCTCGAATAACTAGTGCAGTTGGGCAGAAATAGCCCGGCGGTAAAGAAGCCCTTCATCCCCAACTGTTTAAGTGTTTCGCAGGTAGCCATAACTGACGGCTTACTGGTGCCGCGAAACACCAGGGGCAATCTCGACGCTTTTTATGCGTAAAAACGTTGCCATTACCCGAATTAATGGGAAGATACGTGGATGCAAACAGCTTTTTGTCAGGCACGCTATAGCCTAAATTTCGCACTTTGTATGACCGTCTTTGGTGATCAGTTTTCAGTGATCAGTGATCAGTTTTTAGCCTCCAATTGCAA
>JAFGLD010000080.1 GCA_016928235.1 Anaerolineae bacterium
AATAGCTTTTTGACTCATCACCCAAACGACTGCAAGTCGTCCATCACCCATCACCCATCACTATTTTCAAGGAAGACAATGATTTCACTCACGGGTATTGGGGTAAGGAGTATGTGAGTAAGAGGGGCAAACTGCGCCCCCCCTTCATTTACTCCTCGAGGACGCGCTCTATCTTTGCTCCCAAGGAGCGAAGCTTGCCATCTACATCCTGATACCCCCGATCGATCTGCGCGACATTGCGGATCACAGTTGTTCCCTCCGCGCACAAAGCCGCGATGAGCAGTGCCATGCCGGCCCGAATGTCAGGGCTGGTGATTCGCTCTATCTCTCCTCGCAGCCGGCTCGGCCCCTGGATCAGGCAACGATGGGGATCGCATAAAACGGCCCTTGCTCCCATGTAGATTAGCTTATCCACAAAGAAAAAGCGGTTTTCGTACATCCACTCATGAAACAACACTGTCCCGGAAGCCTGTGTTGCAATCACCAGCGCAATGCTAAGTAAATCGCTGGGAAATGCGGGCCAGGGTTGTGCTTTGATCTCAGGAATGATCTCGCCGATATCAGTCACGATCTTCAGCGGTTGATATTCCGGAACGACGATGTCATTACCTTCGACCTCCCAATGTACGCCAAGCCGGTTATAGACCAGGGCGATCATCCTCAGGTGCTCTGGTGCAGCATCCCGAATCCGGACTCTTCCATGGGTGACTGCCGCAGCTCCGATGAAGCTTCCCACCTCGATGATATCTGCGCCAACGGTAAACTCGCCGCCACTCAGACGCTCGACGCCTTGAATGGTCAAAACGTTCGAGCCCACGCCTGATATCTGAGCGCCAAGACTGTTTAAGAAACGACACAGTTCCTGGATGTGCGGCTCCGAGGCGGCATTCCGGATGATCGTAGTGCCTTTGGCAAGACAGGCAGCCATGATAGTATTCTCCGTGGCCGTCACGCTTGCCTCGTCCAGTAAAATATCGGCGCCCCTCAACTCTTTGGCCGACAAAATGAACCGATCTTCGATGTCGACATCCGCGCCCAGTGATTTGAGTGCCAACATGTGGGTGTCGACACGACGCCGCCCGATGATATCGCCACCCGGAGGATACATTTCAAGCTTGCCAAGGCGAGCCAGCAGTGGGCCGGCCAGGACGATGCTGGCTCGTATCTGTGAGGCAAGTGCGCGGTCAACGATGTGTGTGGTGATCTCCTTGACCTGAATACGCCAGCTTCCCTCCCCAACTTTCTCGGTATCGGCTCCCAGATGGCCGATGATGTCAAGCATCATGCGAACATCGGCTATATCAGGAACATTATGCAAAATGATAGGTTCTTCGGATAAGATACAGGCAGCTAGAAGCTTGAGAGCCGCATTTTTATTTCCGTTGACGGTAATAGTCCCATTTAAGGGTGCTCCACCCTGAATGATAAAACGATCCATGCTGTTCCTTTCTATATGTCAGGAAGCTAATCGAGATGAAGTGTGATCGGGTCGTTGACCCGAATGGCAAGTATATCGCTGGCATTACCCTGGTTGATTGCAATCTCCAACTCGCCATTGCTGCCAACTGTGGCAACAGCTTGTCCGTCTTCTACCATGCCATAGGTCTGATGAATCCCTCTGATAACATGCCAGCCACCGGTTACGCGGGCTGTAGCAGCCTGAAACCGGATGGGATTCGCAGTCCCCGATTGTATCTGGAGAGTATCCCGCTCCAGATTGTCGGAGCTTGACCAGCTTAGGAGACGAATATTGGTAATGAGGTTGCCAAAGTGATCGATGTATACCACTTTGCCGCGGATTGCCGTTGGCGTGATCTCGATGGGGTCCAAAGGCAGCATTACAAGGGTGTCGAGCACAGCACCCATTTCGCGCACAGGGACACCGCGGGCCAAATGCGCTGCTACAGGGCTAAAAATATCACGCCCGTGAAAGGTGCTGCCGGGCGATGACAGCCAATAGGCAGAGTTTTCCAGTAGCACAGGCGTCGAAGAAGGTTCTTGTAACCGGACCAGGGTCAAGATCCCATTGTCGGGGGCGACGAAAATGCCATGCGGGGTCTCCAGCGCAATCGGCTGCCGCCGGGTTCCTACTCCCGGATCGACAACTGCCAGATGAATTGTATGAGATGGATAGTAGGCATACATACCGGCCAGGATGGTTGCTGCTTGATAAATATTTTGTGGGGCAACCTGGTGGCTGATGTCTACCATCTGGGCACCAGGCACAATGCTCAGGATGACACCCTTCATTGCGCCCACATAAGCATCACGCTCACCAAAGTCAGTTAATAGAGTGATAATCGGGTATGGTATTTGCATGTGGGCATTGTACCGTGAGAGTGAGAGCCAGCGCAAAGCAGCTATTTCTATCTTCGAGTTGGCACTTACGTAAAAGCGGTGACAACAGACGCGCGGTGGGGTCAAAAACAGGGACTGGGGGATCAGAATCGCCATCCAACAGGAACCGTCATACTCGGGGGCTGTTGTTTCCGTTTCCTCTTCTCCAGGGTCTGTTGACACTGCCTTCATATACGATGAAGGCTCAGTGGCCGGCTACAGGTAACAAACCGGGATGAATGACACCTCGATATCCAAATATTTTTTCTGTGGTCATTTGCACGTGACCCCGTTATAATAGTTGCCACCGCATGAAAACTTAGAGGAGTCCGCGCAATCGGCACATCCGGAGAAAGGAGACGGCGTCCCTCCCTCCCGCATTCGAAAAGAGGGTGGTTTCCACGCTGGGAAGTTTATGAATAATGATGAGAAAGCGTTCGGTCAGCCGGAATTAGAACCGGCAACCGACACCGAATCGCCTGGAACAAATGAATATGAGGTGACTGAACAAGAACCAACAGATGAAGAATTGTTCCTGGCTGCGTTGAATGGTGATGTGCCGGTTGGCGATGAGTACAACGATCTCGTGTTTGCCCCAGTCAAACGGGGGCAGATTGTCAAGGGAACGATTGCCAGCAAGTCTGAGAGCGAGATACTGGTTGATATTGGCGTCAAGTCTGAAGGCATTATTGCCGGGCGCGAGTTCGAGAAACTCGAACGGGAGACGAGAGATTCTCTGCAAATCGGAGATACGGTCTCGGTTTACGTGCTCGCTCAGGAAGATTCCAGCGGACATGTTCCGCTCTCTTTGCAGCGAGCGCTCGAAGAACAAGACTGGGTCGATGCCGAAGAGTACCAGAAACAGGGCACAGCCCATCACAGCAAAGTTGCTGGCTACAACAAGGGCGGTCTTATCGTCCGCGTGGGTAAGTTGCGAGGCTTCGTTCCGGCATCTCAGATTAGCCGCGAGCGGCAGATGCGCAGCACTGGCGCAACACCTGAAGAGCGATGGGCTCAGATGGTCGGTGATGAGATTGTCGTCAAGGTCATCGAGGTCGACCGTGGGCGTAACCGGCTTATTCTCTCCGAGCGGGCTGCGGCCAAAGAGTGGCGCGCGCTGCGCCGGACCGAGATCCTCGCTACGCTAGAAGTTGGGCAGGTGCACACCGGGCGAGTGATCAGTCTGGCAGACTTCGGCGCGTTTGTCGACCTTGGTGGAGCCGATGGGCTCATTCACCTCTCTGAGCTGTCCTGGGAACACGTTTCCCATCCCAAAGAAGTTCTCAAGGTTGGGGAAGAGATCCAGGTCGAGGTTATCAATATTGACCATGAAAACCAGCGGATCGGCCTCAGCCGCAAGAAATGCCTGGCCGATCCATGGGATACTGTAGTCGCCAAGTACAAACCCGATCAGTTGGTTCAGGCTACCATTACCAAGATGACCAAGTTTGGTGTGTTCGCGCGCCTGGTAGAGCATCCTGAGATCGAAGGACTCATTCACATCAGCGAGCTTTCTGATCGCCGGATCGGACATCCTCGAGAGGCTGTAGAAGAGGGTCAGGTACTGACCCTGCGCGTCATCCGTGTCGATACCGAGCGTCGACGCATTGGCCTCAGCCTGAAGCAGGTTGTCTCCGAAGAATATGCCGATGCTGATTGGCGCGAGATGCTGGAGGCGGAAAATGAAGCAGAGACAACCGCTTCTGTCCAGGAAATGCCTGTGGATGAAATACCGTCAGACCAGGTTCCCCTCGATGATGTACCAGAGGCTCAGGTATCTGATGAGGAAATAGTCATCGAAGAAACGGCTGAAGAGGAAGTTTCTGAAACAGAAACCCCTGTTGAGGTTACCGCTGAGAAGGTTGCCCAAGACGAAGAGGCCGTATAGCCTTCGCCCGGTAAAGAGAACCCAAAACGCCCTGACAGATTGGTCAGGGCGTTTTTCTTTGCCTTATCTCATATCAACATCCGCCGAACTGGCCGCTTGTGAACGGCTGCATGAACAACTCATGTATCTTGTCTGCATCGATATCAAGAACAATCTGAGCGTTATCCGGTTCGCGAGCCAGAATGGCGCGCATCTCAGCCTCCAGATCGATATCGGGCTCAGCAAGCATTCGATCAACCAGGGCACTCAGCTCGATATCGTCTGCAATCATCGACAATTTCTCCTGCATTTCGATCCCCATTGTCACCTTGCCGCGCAAGAGGCGATTAGCATCGTTCTCAAAAATGCCCTGCGCGATTCGCACCAGAGCCGGTTGCGTTTTGCCCACGCTCGGATCGACTGCATATACAGCAGCGACTATATCCGGTGCCACAAACGTCTCGCTCCTTCCCTGTAATCTCTGGGCCTGAGCATAGAGGCGGAGCGGGCCGGCAAGGAATTGGCCCAGCGCCGTTCCACCATCGCGCAGCATGTCAATATCCTCTTGACTGAGACTGAATTTCCTCGTGCCTGCAATCAGCGTGATCGACGCGCCGGCAGCCAGTACCTGGGCGGCAGCTTCGGGGTCGAACCAGATGTTGAAGCTGGACTGGTGTGTACTACTGCTCTCTTTTGAGCCACACAAGATAATAATCCGCACAGCCCGAAGCAAATCCGGGTAGGCCTTAACGGCCAAAGCCAGATTAGTCAGTGGTCCAAGCGCGATGATAGTCACATCAGGGCAAGCATGCCGGTTGTAAAAATCCGCAACATCCCGCGATAACCTGCTTAAATCTTGTGGATGCTGTGCGCCGGTGCCCCACAATCCATCCGGCCCGTGAAGCGCGCTACTGGTCCGGCTGGCTACTTGATACAAGGGCTCATCTGCGCCGATAACAACCTCGATATCATCATGGTTGGCCAACCCTAATATGTTGAGAGCATTGTTGGTGGATTTCTCCGGTGTTGTATTCCCTACGACAGTTGCTATGCCAGTGACCTCTATCTGCTCTCTTGTCAATAACCAGGCCAAAGCAGCAGCATCGTCTACACCCATGTCAACATCGAGAATGATCTTTGTTTTTTTCACGTATTGCTCCAGAGATAAGTTTGATTGGCTTGCCGAATTGATCTTTTGCGCACTTTGAACTAAAACATAGTATGTAAGGCTTTCTGTTGCATGAAATCGCCTGGATCTGTATCGCGTTGGTTCATTTCTTGTTTCTGTCTTTATATTATTGACCACTCAATAAGGAGTCAAAGATCATGGCACATACAATTACAGCAAAAGATCCCAGTCAACGCATCCTACTCATCACACTCACAGCTCCTTACAATTTCCGTACCGAGTCTGCTCAGGTGATAAACGAACTGCAAACCGTTCTTGGAGACATCACCAATACCGTTTATTTGATCTATGATGTCAGACAACTTAATTTCAGCTTCTCAGATCTCGTAGATGGGGTCTCTTCTGGTTTTGCTCGTCAGAGCACAGAATTCGAGAAACAACTGAGCAAACATGGTAGGATGATCCTGGTTGGATCAAGCACCCTGATTAACGTAGGTGCAAAGACGGCAGCGCGATTCTCGCCAGAGAGAACATTTCCTGTATTCAAAACACTGGAAGAAGCAATGGATTATGCTCAATCCGAACTCGCAAAATCTTAGCTATAACCGAGAACTATTGCATGTTTGGCATGATTCTGTTCTAAAAGCGCAAATGCTCTCACACAGTGGAAATACTCATCAACATTTGTAGACAGTATGCCCTACAAAAAGCTGTTTCACTGGATTTTGTTAGCGATCCTTGCGATAAACCTCAAAAGCGGGATTTGCTGTCATTCCATGTATCAGGAACCGGTGGTTTCCCATCCATGTGACAATGATGCCCGCGTATGTAATTTGGTGGCTATGTCGAACATTCGGTAGTCGGTAAGGATGGAAGTGTGGCCCTTTCACACAAAAGAGAACATCTCCACAATCAATATGGAGGATGTTCTTTGGTTTGGCGATCTTGAAATAGCGTAATCATATCGCGATGACATCGCTCGAACCGTGAATAATCTTCGGGTTCATTTGTGCCCGGATAGAATATCTCTCCAACTACCTGCCCATTACAATTGCTTGGCCCATATTTATCTACCAAATGCCCGTTTTCCCATACTTCTAGCCATGCGTCATAGGTTGTGCGAAGGTATGAGCCTCCTATGACAAATTTCTTGGCGATCGCACCAACGAGTTGGTTTCTTACCACTATGGCAAGCAATGGCTTGACGCGAAGTATGTCTTTTTGTTTCAATGCTAACACGTAATTCCTGCTGTGATCCATATACCGATATTCCAACTCTTTCGCCACATGTCGGCGCATTTTTGGAACATATACCTTGGGGCCGGGGGTAAATTGCACCTTATCAGGATCCTTGCCAATGATTCTTCCATCTTTCGCAATCATAAAGGTAACCACTGCATCTCGTTCTTTTCTTAGCATGTGTTTGTTCGCTGTATAATTTGCCGATGCAACAAATGTGTATGGGCCTATGTCTACTGTTATCCAGTACCAATGGTGCACTCCAAACAACTCGTTTCCGTAAGCGTGGTCTACATATGCTTTGCCTTTGATGTGGCGCCTCTTCCCCTTGATACTAATGTATCCTTCCATTGTTGCGGCTGGTTGTACGATATCCCAGGCCTCCCATTTTGTTCCATTACCGAAGATGGTTTTGCCAGTCTTTGAGCGGAAAGCAGGAATTATCCTATCCGTGTCTACATCGAGCTCGACCTCGCCGGACTTGACATATAAATGAATCCGATTGGCGCTGTCGTCTTCTGCTTTCATCCAGCTATCACCAATCTCTATATCAAGGTTTTCGCGGCTTGCACGGTAATGCTTGTAGTATTTCAATGTATCAATATTGGTTCCATCATGCATAACACAATCGACCAAAATTCCTGGCGAAATCGGACTAGGCCCCAGTGAAGCCAAGAAGAGTTGTTTTGTAACAAACCCAATGACAATAAGATCGCCTTCTTCGGTAGCAAGATGAGCGTAGTGCCATTCATGATACTCTTCTTCCCCCGCTTCTCCTAGAAGCGGGGTTTGCGTCGCATGCTCATATCCCTTGATTGCTTCGTCAGCACTATACACGCGACCGTTCCAGCCAACAGGATGACCCATATGTGCCGGTTTTCGTGTGAGCCGTTCAATACGTACCGATTTTTGTGTATGTTCTAGTTGTTTCATGTGCCTTCTTTGTCTTAATCTATAGCTTGCGGAATACAAATATCACATATGGTGGAAAATACTGAAATAGTGACTCAGCTACATTCCACCAAGGCCGCGACTGAGCTGCTCCCAGATGGGGTTCTTCGATATCAGCTACCATAAAACCAGCAGAGAGAAATGGAGCCAACATTGCTTCCAACGGACGATGCCAGTATGTGATAGGACGAAGCTTGCCTCCGCTACTCAAGAAAGCCCTGCGCATTTCGGGCCTAAAATAAGGACCAATGCCTCGGAACACAGTATCTGCTGCAGGGTGGACAGTTACTACCACTACGCAGCCACCATCTTTCAACACACGAAAAAATTCAGCAGCTATAAAATCCCAATCCTCAATATAGTGCAATACCTGAACGCACAGAATACAATTTACTGAGCTATCCTCCAGGCAAATTCTATCTTCCAAATTCGCTTGCCAAGTGACTGCGCGATCCCCAAATACTTTCAACCTGGAAGTGGCTATCGAGAGCATTTCCGTTGATCGGTCGTAAAGACAAACTTTCCGTGCCCCGTCCTCTAATAGCCTTTCGGCAAAGCTACCCGTGCCGCCGCCGGCATCAAGTGCAATACATTCGTTTAGCGCAATATGGCGTTTTAGAGCATAGATGATTTTCTGTGCCATAGTCTCGTAAAGCGAGTCTGGTGCATGTTTCTTCCCATATACAGAGGCATGCTCCTGATCGTACAAGTGGCTATTCTGCCGATGTGCCCACCATGTCAATAATGCCAATATTGGCCTGAGGAGGATGATTCTGAACATCAAATGGTTTCCTTGTGAGACTTAGGCAGCAAGGCATGGTTCAATGCTTGCGCTGTTGAGGCAAGAGGCATCTTTACAATTTTGGCTACACTTGGGGAATGAGGGGAAACCACAAAAGA
>JAFGLD010000081.1 GCA_016928235.1 Anaerolineae bacterium
CGGAACACGTACACATCGGCCAGTGGCCCGCCCGCTTTCCGACCCCGGTTGACCCGCCCGAAGCGTTGAAGCAGCGCCTCAAGCGGAGCCGGGTCAGAGTAGAGCGTGTCCAGGTCGATGTCAAGGCTGACCTCGACCACCTGTGTGGCGATCACTAACGTTGGTCGGCGATCTTGAGCCTGCAAACCGGTTCGTGTATAGTCCTGAACCAGTTTCTCTTTGCCGGAGCGATCTTTCGCGTTGAAACGCCCATGCATCAGCACGATGCGCTTTGCCTTTGCCATCTCCGGTAGCAATGCTTGCATCTTCTCGTACATATCCATTGCCCGCTGAACAGTGTTCAAGCAAACCAACACCGATTGCCCATCCTCTATACTCTTGACTATCCGGCTGAACCCTTCTTCAGATAGCAAGTCGCCATCCAACAGGTGAACTGTGTGCCGCCGCGCTTCCTGGTAGACCTTTTCAGATGCCTCGATGCTCTGGCAGCCGGGCAGCGCCTCCCGCAGTACCTGCTCGATGGTCGGCGGCAGGGTAGCGGTCATCACCAGGAAGCGGGCATCGAAGTGTTGAGCCAGCCAGCTCACCAGCTCGACGATCAGCGCCAGCCGCTTGGGCTCGTAGGCGTGGATCTCGTCGAAGATGAACAGCCCACCATGGTAGTCGACCAGCAACGCCTCGAAGCCCTTGAGTGAGTAAGCTGCTTTGAGCATCTGGTACGGGCTGAACACCCTTACCGGCGGGATGCCCAGGTCGGCCAGCTCGCGCTTGCGGCGGGCCTGCTCGGCAGCTTCCTGTGCCGTGTTGTCGTCATCGGTGAGCAGGTCGTGGTACAGGCTCTGTACCGCCCGACCATGCTGAAGCCCAACCAATTCCTCCGAAAAGTGACGCTCGGCCAGGCGCTTGCGCATGGCGTTCATGCTGGCCTGGTAAGGCAGGGCGTAGAACAGGCGCGGCGGCGGGCTGCCGTCGAGCGCCGCCTGCCGGGCCGCCCACAACAGCGCCGCCTCGGTCTTGCCGCTGCCGGTTGGCGCCACCAGGATGGCAGAGCCTGGCTCTACCCGCTCTGCTGCTTGCTGATGGTCGCGCAAATTGGCGTCTTTCAGCTTTCCCAACCCGTTCTCGCGGGTCAGCGGTAGACCTACAAACTCCGGCGCGTGAGCCGAGGCCGAGTGATCGGCGGTGAGGATCAAGCCGCGCAGCATCACAGCGCCCAACAGCTCACTGGCCGCCTGGTAGCTCTCTTCATACTGTAAGTCCAATGCGTCGAACTCACCCAGCGCCCGACGGATGGCCTCGACGCCGAACATCCCTTGAGCATCTGCCAGGGATGGCAGAGGTGGGTATTCGACCACCTCAGCCATCCCCAATGCTTCGGCCCATGGGCGCGGACACTCATCCAACCAGTGCCACAGCCATCCGAGTACAGGTGGAGTAATCTCCGTTCCTAACCCGGCAATCGCTTCCTGAGCAGTATCAAGCTCTGACAGATATCGCTCGTAGAGGACACCCGGCTCTTTGTGATGCGACGCAACCGCAGCGACGACCCACAGCCGGTCGACGTGGCCCGCAGGGAACAGCCAATCGACAAAGGCCAGTGACAGCACCTCGTGACGCTGTGGCCAACGCTCGCCACCGCGCAGCACCTGCTGGAAGCCCGCCGCGGCCTTGCCCGTATCGTGCAAGAAGCAGGCCCAGAACAGGCGCTGCCACAGGCGCGGCTCGCCAAGCTGTTCGGCCAGGTTGGGGCGCAGACGATACTGATCTGCCAGCCGCGAGAGCACCAGCCAGGTATGCATCGCCAGGCTCTCTGCCTCCGGTCCTGCCGATTTGTCCAGGCTCTTGGCCCACAGGCCGTCGGCTCCTTCCATCCACTCAGGCCAGGGATCAACCGGGTACGGCATCGCTTGCCTCCATGAAACTGTGAAACCAGACGGCGCGGGGCAGATCAGGATAGCTGCCCCACTCACACACTTCGGGATCGGCCCATACCCATTCCGGCGCGCCGGCAGCCAGAACGCCTTCCGCCGGGAAGCGTGCTCGGCCTCGCAGCATAGCATAGCTTCCCCAGTTGGGGTGGCGACGCTCGTCCACGTAGCGGGCCATCGTCAGTGTGACCGTGTTCCCGCCGACCTGGGGCGCCAGATCGGGCGGGAGCAGCGTTCCCTCAAAGTAGGCTTGCTCAGCCGCTTCGAGTGTGACGATATCGACACTGGTATAGGCCATCAAATCCTGCGACCGGCCCAGCGCGACCGGGTAGTAGGGCGAGATGAAGGCCCGGTAAAGCATGTCCAGATCGGGGTAGTCCAGGTAGAGCGTCAGACGCGGCTCGAAGAGCAGGTGGCGCCGATAGGGTTGAATCTGAAGCGGATCCCTATAGTGTAAGTGTTCAAAGTCGACAAACTTGCCTTGATGAACAAAGGTATAACCAAAACTGAGCAGATACGGACTTCTGAGCCATTCGCCTAACGTGCTGCTCACATGTCCGTATATTGTCGCAGGTGGTGGCATCTCGATGGTTGGATGCACAGTTTCCGCTAGATGAGGATATCTAAACGATGTAACTGTTCCTTCCACCGCTACCCGAAGGACAGTTCGTGTTTCCATGACCTACTCCCACCATTCAGGATGTTGACCAATCTCCGCTGCTAGCGCATCGAGTGCTTCACGTGGGTGCGCATCACCTAGACTGAGTTCAGCCAAGCTTGCAGCGGAGGTGTCCATAAAGCCGACTGTGCGGCCAACGTAAATGCCTGACAGTAAATCCTCTTGAAGCACATCAAGAACCTGTTCAAGAGCATCACGACGTAGTACCGGTTCACCTCGGTCTGCTGCTATAACCCGTCCGAAAGGATGATTCCCGCCACGTGTTACCGCTGCCATCGTGAAAGCAGGCGACACATCGGTATAGTGGAGGGCTTGTTTTGCGCCACCCTCCAAACGTCCAAACGCATATAACAACGCCTGGACGCGCTTAACACGTTGCTCGAATGGAAGCCGATAGGCATCCGAGCCAATTTGCTCAAGCCCTTGCTCTTCGGCCATCTGGCGACGTACTTTGTCAAGATTCCGAAAACCAGTTCTCTCACGAAATGTGAATGTCCCAGCCGAGCGCATGTCTATTGAAAACAGTCCTTTTAGTGTTGCCCGATAAAACTGGTGTTCAAAGGGAACAGGATCACCTTCATGTCGAGCCATTACCCCAAAATCATTGGTCAGATAGACTGGCTCTATTGCTACAAGCGTACTGGCTCTAAAGGGTGACACGCGAGTCAGCGCTGCAGCATCTCCTTCTTTGTCTGATTCAATAGGAGTTAGGGCTTCTACTGATATGTTCTTTTCCTTTTTCTTCTTGGATGGCGCACGCATGTAGCCAAAGAGATCATCATCCCACCAATCTAGAGGATTAGCATCCGTATAAGCGATTTTCTGCTCGCGCCCAATTGGCGATGACTGCCAGCCAAATTCCGGATAACGGAGGAGGGTATTTCGTAACCAGAACCGAAGCGCCTGAGCAGACACGTAGGGATAGTTTCCCTGCCGTGTTTTGATGAATTTGGTGGACGAAGTATTTTCTGTGCGAGCTCCCTCAATGGCATCGCCAGAATTGTTCAGGGCTGAAGCAGGTGCATCGATCAAGAAAGTGCCAGTAATGAAAGCCATGTCTATTTCTCCTTCACACATATAGATTTCAGAATGAAAATCAGTCTTCCTGCTCGTCTTCTGCACGAGGAATGAGATCTCGATTTGCGGCAAACCAACCAGCTTGATGCAGCTCTTCGCAAATTCGGATCATCAGGACATCGCGTGCAAGTCTCCAACTCAAGCTTGCCGTTTCGTCCTCTTCTTCAAACACCATGTTAAACATGTCCATGGTGTAGATCGGATCAGTGTCAGGCGACCAGCCGTCTCGTGCCACTTTGACCAGGGAAAACCGCAGTGCTCCATAGTCGCGGGCAAAATGTATCTCGTTGAATAGCCTCCGATCTCTATGCTGAATGTAGATTGCCAGACGGTCACCCAAAGTACGGATTGCATTGATTCGTTTTTGCTCCATATCAATAACCTTTCTAAAGAAAAGCTGAATTAACTCCCAGTTCCCATCAGGGAGGTTCTCCCAAGTGTCGAAATCGCGGCCTGATGGCATGAGGTAGCCTACAATAAACCTTTGCCAGTCTCGTGGTAGGTCAAATAGGTTTTCATACAACATGTTTTTCCAAACAGAATGATCTCCCATGGCTTCTGCCTCGCCCTCACCGCGTTTTGGCTTAGGCACAATCCATGCCCGCCTGACATAGTATTCCCATGCTGTGTGAACCTTCTGTCCCTCTGTCTCTCGCACAAAATCAACAACAGAGGACGGTAGTTCATAAATAGCGATGCCAGGTCCACTGCCGAGGTTGCTGAAGTGGTAGGCTGTGAGTGCACCCATCCAGTCTGTATTTCTACTGTGAGAATATTGGCGTTCGCTGGTAGATTTGATGTTGGCGAGGGCATTCGTTAGGGCATCGACCAATCGTGTTTTTGGGTGACCTTGATTAGGCCATTCCTCAGCTTCTCCGATGTTGAGCATACCAATGATCATTCTGTTCTTGTGCAGGGCCTGCCTAGCAAAGTAACTGGTGACCAGTTGATGATCTGCATGAACACATAGAAGCTTTCCCTGATTCTTAATGCATCCCAGTGGCATTGCATGAACAGCAAGCAAACAGTATCCACAAATAGGCACACCTCCTTGACCACGTGGGCTGAAATTGATGATTGTTAGCCCATTCAGCAAGGGAACTTGTCCTCGTGAAGCTATGTCGACGGCCACATCCCCGCAGAAAGCGCAGCGTGTGCCTTCAAGAGCAGCAACTTCTGGACGATAAGCGCGCAGCATTCTCTGGGCGTAGTTGATTCTGTCGGGCAGATATTTAGGAGCGCTCTTGCTAGGGTTAGTTGGCACCGGGATAGTTGAGTTCGAAAAGAGAAATATCTTGATCTTCATATTTTCCTGAAGCCACAGCGGTTCTAAGAAGTCGGCTATGGCTGCCAGGTCATCTTCTGTCACCTCCTCTACCTGTAAATCTCGTTGGGCGCGCTCAGACGCAAACGCCACAATCGTCGCCACCCCCACGTCGATAAATGGATGGCCGGTATATTTGAGCATCCTCACTCTCCTTTCTGTTCATATAACTGCGCCGCGCGGCGCATCTCGTCGGCAATCCTCTCCCGCAGCTCCGGCGGGGCCAGCACCTCGCAGTCCGGCCCCCACCCCCTGATCCACGGGACAAGCTCAATCGTCCCCGCCACCCGCACCCGCCACTCGATGCTGCCATCGGCCAGCTCCTCGATCTCCTGAAGCGGGTGCCACAGCGTCTCTTTGACCCGCCCTGCCGCCGAGCCGTAGAAGCGCAGCCGCACCTCGGTGGGCTCCACGCCGTACCAGATACCCCAGGCGTGGCGCAGCAGCGTGTCGATGTCCAGATCGTCTGGGCGGGTGAAGGATAGCGTGGTGAGCGTAGCCCGCGTGACACGTTCAACCTTGAAGGTTCGCCGTGCCTTGTGTGTCAGGCTGTGCCCAATAACGTAGACACCCTCGCTCAGAATGGCCGGCTCGAAAAGATACGGCTGGATTTCGTAGACGGAAACCTGCTCGCTGTCGAACTTCTGGTACTCGATGCGGACGGTGATCTGCTCGATCCAGGCACGTGCCAGCGTTTCCCAGACTTTGGCTCTTTCCGGATCAACGGGTCGGTCGGCCTGGGCTACCCGGATCGAAGCGGCCAACTGATCGGCCAGGGGATGGCGTAGTGTCAGGATCAATTTTTCGATTGCCGAGACCATCGCCGGGGGGACATGGGTGGTGCGCCGGATCAGGCGCCGGATGGCCAGGTACAGCACCAGCGATTCGGCCTGGTTTAATCGCACGTTGGATAGATAGTTCATCTTGTCGATGTAATATCGACCGCCCTCGTCCTTCTCTTCCTGCTGGATGGGAATACCATTATCCTGAAGCTCGTTCAGATCGTTGTGCACCTGGGTCCGATGCACACCTAAGCGGTTAGCCATCTCGCCGGGTAAATAGCGGGCGCTGAGCAGCATCTCCTCCATTCGTTGTAGTCGGGCTACGCGGTTCATTGATCGGGTCATACATGCCTCACTCTGGTCGTTTTGCTTCAGTATGCCATGAGGGTGTAGCAAGTATTGCTACAGGCCAGAACCTGTTTTGTTGGAGTATCGGGCCGGCAAGGATTGATTGCGGAGGAGATCGGCGGTACATTGGAAGAGACACATGGAGCGTGTGGGGGATGGTCGGGTTGCGTTGTGACCCATGGTCTCCGGTCGGGACGGTGTTTCTCCTCCCACCTATCACGTTATACAACCTTTCATCCGGGTTGGGAAATGCGCCGGTAAAATCCCCAATGTCATTATTATCGCCCCTCCGCGTGCCCGGTTGGGAAAAGAAACGTTACAAAAGCGTCATGAGTGATGGGGGAATGGGGGATGGGGTAGGGGGGATGGGGGATGGGGTAGGGGGTAGGGGGATCAGGTTACACGCGATGCTCAAGTGTTTGGCCTACATCCTTGAGGTGATCCGTCATCTGTGCCTGGCGATTGGGCAACAATCGTTGGGTCCTGATCACCTGTTAAGGTTCACAATGTGATCACCGCGTGAGACGACCCCAAAGTATCGGGATGATACCCTGGCCGTGCTTTCTCAGGCGGCTTCTGATGCCCCCCTGTGTAGTCGTCGACCCACCCACAGGCCGGCCTGCTGTTTGTCCGCCTCCCAATCGTCGATGTCCGGCTGTGCCGGGTCAATCGCCATGAGCCGTCCCGTCACCGCCGGATGGGACGGCGTTGATGGCGCTCCAGATCCAGCTTGCGCCACCGTCTGTGCTCTTGAACACGCCGCCGTATATCCCGGCGTAGAGGGTGGCCGGCGCCATCGGGTCAATCGCTAAAGTCTTAATGTGAGGGTATTGAACATCGGTGAGGCCGATGCACACCCAATGCTCGCCGCCGTCGGTGCTTCTGGACACGCGGCCATATGTCCCGGCGTAGAGAGTGGTTGGTGATGTTGGGGCAATCACCAGGGTGTTGATGGTGGGATCGTCCAGGCCGGTACCGGCTGTCTGCCAGCTCGCGCCGCCGTCTGTGCTCTTGAATACGCCGTATTCCCCCGTCCCCACATAGAGGCTGGTCGGCCTGGCCGGGTCGATCACCAGGGCTAAAACGCTGGTATGGATCAGGCCGATGTTGAGCCAGCTCGCGCCGCCGTCCATACTCTTGTACACGCGCGGGGTCTTTGGCTTGACGGGCGGGTCGAGATATGGGAAGAACGGCACATCCTGGCGTGAGCTGCCGGATATCCTCCTGAGCGTGCTGTCGTTTGTGAAGAGGCCGCTGGTGCCTGCCCGACCGTCGTCATGCCTGATTGTAATGGCATAGAGGGTGGTTGGTGTCACGGGATCGATTGCCAGATGGGTGACATCATGGTTGGCCAGACCGGTAGGGTGCCAGCTTTCGCCGCCGTCTGTGCTTGTGAACACGCCACCGTTTGTCCCCGCATAGAGGGTATCGGGCCCGGTCGGATCGATCGCCAGGGTCAGGATAGCAGAGCGGATCGGAGCAGCATCGACCGCGTGCCAGCTTTCGCCGCCGTCCGTGCTCTTGAACATATCCTGAGTATAGGTCACGGTGTAGAGAGTCGTTGGCCTGGCCGGGTCAATCGCCAGGAGTTTAATGTCATGACTGGTCAGGCCGGTGTTGGTCGCGCGCCAGTTTCCGCCACCGTTGGTGCTGTTGAATACGCCGCCGCCCCTGGTTCCTGCGTAGAGGATGCTGGGCCTGGCCGGGTCAATCACCAGGGTGTTGGTATCGAAAGCCAGCAGGTTGGCGTTAGCGGCGCGCCAGTTCTCACCGCCGTCGGTGCTTTTGAACACGCCGCCACCGTTTGTCCCTGCATAGAGCGTCGCCGGCGCTGTGGGATCAATCAGCACAGTCAGAACAGTATTGCCGGCCAGACCGGCGCCGGCAGACTGCCAGCCTGTGCCGCCGTCTGTGCTCTTGAATAGGGTGCCCTCCGCTATCGCGTAGAGAGTGGCCGGCATCTCCGGGTCGATGACCAGGGCTCTCACATTGGGCTTCGGCAGATCGGTGTCGATCCAGTGCGCGCCGCCGTCTATACTTTTCGATACACCGCCGGCGCCTGCCGCGTAGAGTGTGGTTGGCGTCTCCGGATCAATCGCCAGGATAGCAATGTCAAGATCGGCCAGGTCGGTGCTGATCGCGTGCCAGCTCTCGCCGCCGTCTGTGCTCTTGAATACGCTATTGTAGGCCCCCGCGTAAAGGGTAGAGGGTGTTGTGGGATCGATGGCTAAGGTTTGAACAACATGGCCGGCCGGCTCAATGGCGACCGGGTGCCAGCTCTCCCCGCCGTCTGTGCTCTTGAGCATGCCGCCGGCACTGAGAGGGTCGCCGTCGTCGTTTAGCCGGTAGGGATCGCTTGCCGTGGCCACATAGAGGGTGGTAGGTGTTGCCGGATCGATTGCCAGAGTTTCAACACCATAACCAGGCAGGCCGATGTCGATCGCCTGCCAACGCTTTCCGCCGTCTATGCTTTTATACATCCCACTGGTCTCCGGAAGATGGTCTTCCGATGTTATCACATAGAGAATGGCCGGCGTCACCGGATCGGTCACCAGGGCGCGCACGTGGGCATCGCCCTTGTCCCAGGCTTCACTGTGATGGAGCCAGCTCTCCCCGCCGTCTGTCGTGTTGAATAGGTGATGCTTGGTCCCGGCGTAAAGGGTGGATGATGTCGCCGGATCGAGCGCCATGGTAACGATCACACAGGAGCGCATAGATGCATTGGCGGGATCGATGCCTGGAGACATGGCGGAGGCCGCCGATGTCATGGTAGCCGTAGGGGGTGTTTCGTGAGTGGGGCCGCCGGTTCCTGAGCGACCGGTCTCTGATCGACAAGCCGAGAAGGCTATCAGCAGTAGAGAGATCGCCCAGAGCATGAATCTGCCTGGCTTGATCCTGGCCGGATATTGTATTGTCATGATGATGCTTCCTGTTTCCGTTCCAAAAGAGTGTTTTTCACCTCGTCGGTGTCAGTTGTAGGCTGTGATGTTGCCTGTCGATCCGTTCAGTGATCAGGGTTCAGGTCTGTGCCTGCGGCAGACAGTAGTCTCTCAAGACCAACCCGACCCACAGACTTCTTCTTTTTAGGTGGCCCCCGGAAAGTGTTTGCGGTGAATGGTAGCTCAAAGCAGGCTACGTAAAGGGCATCCATGGGAGACATTGAGGAGGGCTTGGCGCATCACCCATCCCTCAAAACCGGGTGTTGTCGTATCTTCTCAATAATCCGGGGGAGCATAGGCGATAACTTAAGCTCGATACGCTGCTGGCTGTTACTCGATGATCAAGTTTTTAACATTGGCAGGTGATCAGTTTTCAATGATCAGTGATCAGTTTAAAATCCAATACCCGTGAATAAATGCTCAGATCGCAATACCATCCATTGGTTTTGACGCGAATTTTGCCCAAATGTTGCGCAAATCCGTTCTTAAACTTTCATCGCTTCCGTCATAGAAGGAGCAGAGTTATGGCAATTACCAGGGAGTGGCTCATGAGCA
>JAFGLD010000082.1 GCA_016928235.1 Anaerolineae bacterium
CTATCGCCAGGGTAAAAATGAAAACGGCGACAGCTTCAAGAATGGCTTGAGTTTTGTTTATAGCATCCTTCATATCGAGTGTACTTGCTCCTTGGGTGCAAGCGGGCTAACGCCCTGCGCGTCAGCCGCGCCGCGAGTTTGCCGAGATCGGCCTCAAGTCGAGCCGCGTCACATAACCAATTTTCGCGCGGTTACCGGCCGCGGTAGCGGCGTCGGCTTGCACGCGCTTGTTGGGCTGACCAGGCATTTTGCACGCTGCTCAATATTCTGTTACTGGGGTTCTTGTACCCCATATGATAGGCCATATTTGTACACAACAAACCCTGCAATAACAGCTGTTGTAAGAGTAAATATCAAGGTTTGTACCAGACTTGTTTGAAGAGGTATAAAGATACACATCAAGATATTGTTGACAGAATGGAGCAAGACAGAGGGGATAATACTTTCCCTGGCATTGTTGTAAATGGACGTAATTGTGATTGATAATGCTATTGTCGCTGTTGCCAAAACAACATACTCAACAAGGAAGGCTGGAACGTCTCCAGTGTATAGGATTACTATTCGAAGAGGCAAATGCCAGATTTCCCAGATTATCCCAACCACGAGACTGCTTTTTAGTGGGCTATGCCTTATCTGGAGCTGAGGTAACAAAAAGCCTCTCCACCCAAGTTCTTCTCCAATACATCCAACAATAAGGCTTGCTGCTGTAATTACTGTTATGGCATTTATACGGAAACCCGCATATATTACGTTCGCTATTGCCATAACAATGGGTATAGCAGCCGAAATCACATACCATTTCAGACCAATATGCCACAAAGCCAGCCTGTTAATCAGTTTTTTCACTTCAGGCCGCCCGCCTAATATACCTGAAACGGAAATGGCAGTCAGGGCAGGCGCCAACTGCGAAATGTATATACTGGACTTGTTAATCCCCGAAAAATCGAATAGAGCCAAAGCTACTGTGGCAAGAACCAAGACAAGACAATACAAAACGATAGGGGATTTCTTGATAAAGTCCAGAGACTTTCTCATACAGTCATCCTTTCTTGAGCATCGTGCGAATCTGTCAGCCCAACGCTCTGCGCGTCAGCCGCGCCGCGAGTTTACCGAGATCGGCTTCCATTCAAGCCGCGTTACATAACCAATTTTCGCAGCTATACAGGCCGCGACAGCGGCGTCGGACTGCACGCGCTTGTTAGGTGGCGGCGCTTGAGATTTGCGCATAACAAGTCTCCTGGATCGTTATCGATTCACTCAGGTATTATGAAGCTGTTAACAACGTGCTCGGCGACAGCAATATGATGAGAGCGCATGTCAACAACGTGCATTTCATACAACTGCGTCCCATTGGTCAAGAAGATAATCAGTGCCCCTGGAGTGAACTCCCCTTTTTGCTTCATTTCAAGAACCTCATATCCACTGGGTAACGTCCTGGAAGTTTGAGAGATGATCCAGTCAGGCGGCACCGCATGTTCAGGCTCAGCCAGGTATGCAGCCAGGCATGATTCCAATGAACCGTAATTCGCAAAATCTTCCTCTGGACCAATCCATATGTTCAAGCGGCTCGAAGTGTCCTTGGGAGGCATACCAGGCGAAAGATTGTTGACCACCGTTGATGAACCATTATTCGACACAAACCAATTCGACGGGTACTCAAAGCTGTACCCAAAATTGGGATCCGTATAAGTTGTCCATTCACCTGAAGGGGTAAGGAACTGCCCCAGAGGAATGATTGTTATTGTGGCTGCCATTGTAGCTGCATCGGCTGCTTGTGTCTGTGCCACCTCGGTCATGTAAGCAACTTGCCCGCTCGAAGGTGTCATCACCCTCGGCGTGCCATCGTCACAACAAAATGCAGTAGCAAAAGCGGCGAAATCGGGCGTATCCACCGGAAACCCGCTGCCAGGCTGAATCGGCGATGCAGTGGGGCCGGCAGTGCTCGACAGCGGCCCTGGTGTAGGTCCGCCACCAGTCTGAATCGACGGCACAGCGATGCTGGCGGTGCTCAACAGCAGCCTCAAGCTGACCACTATAAGCACCAAGCCAACCACTATCAGCAAACCGATAATCACAAGCAATGCAGAGAGTTTCGCTTTAGACATATCAATATTCATGAATGAACAGTCCCACACTCTTGAGCCGCCTAACGCCCTGCGCGTCAGCCGCGCCGCGAGTTTACCGATGTGCGCTTCAACTCGAAGCACGTCACATAACCAATTTCGCGCACTGATTCGGGCCGCGGCAGCGGCGTCGGACTGCACGCGCTTGTTAGGCCGCGTTCAAGCTTGCTACAGTCATCTTCCATGTTGAGAGATCCGGTGACCATATTCATCCCTCAAGTAGACATCTATCCCTACAGCATCTGCTAGGAAATCCTTGAGAGATGGTGCAATCCATATGGGTTCATCGAATCCAACGCCCGCTATAGGAGATATGTACAAACCAGGCTTGCGGTCATAGTCCATAAGAATAAACACGTTATCACCACCGTCAATCCCAAATGGAATCATATCGCCTGTCACCTGAACATCGGGATAGGTAGATGAGATTCTATTCTCCCGAAGGTACTTAGTGTTTTCCATACAGTAAATCGGATTCATAAGCTGAATCACTGGTACATCGCTTAATATATACCTGTCGCCTTCGTCTCGATGAATGAACTCCTTCTTCACTTTCACGTATATGTCAGTAGCTTCTGATACTAGTCCAAGATAGTAGGCAGGTATCTCAGGCACTTCTGCCTTTAGCAGGGCCAAGTCGCTGAGAGATGCTGGCTCCTCTGTGTAAGTTGCTCTGTAGATAGGATTTAGCTGAGTAAGCATTCCCGCCTCATCATCTCTTAGGTGCTTTGTGCCAACTGCGCTGCACCATCCCCCGATTCAAGTAAGAGTGAACAGAGTTCGGCAAAGCATGGAGAGCTTGGGCAAATCAATGAGATGCAGCGGCCTAACGCTCTGCGCGTCAGCCGCGCCGCGAGTTTACCGAGATCGGCCTCAATGCGAGCCACGTTACATAACCAGTTTTCGCCGCTATACCGGCCGCGACAGCGGCGTCGGACTGCACGCGCTTGTTAGGCTGCAAAAACCCAGCCTAGTCGGTGTTGGCCCACGTGAGAACGCCGCGAGCGGGATATGGGCCAAGACCAGTGTACAAGGGAGTAGTGGAATCGCTGGCCGGCTCCTGGTTGACAAGCACGAAGACCCAGGCCTCATGAGACTCTGCTAGGCGCTCCCGGTCAACACAGAGGTATTCGCGCATCTTGTAATGCTTGAGCACCCCATCAATGAAATCTGCGTCCTCTAGGGAGAGGCCACGACAAGCTCCAGTCCCTTGATGTGGCGGCCCTGCGAAATATTGATAGAGATCGTTCTCAGGGGAAATCAGCCTCCGCGATTCCAACTCTACATCATTTCGGATTGGAATGAGCACGCCTTCGATCTCTGGCTGCATGCACGTGGTGCCACCTGTTTGGTTCGAGTAGTGGACACCCGTGCTCTTCTCGACGATAAGTGCTAGCCCTGCGAGTTCCCACAACCGAATCAGAGCCATCCGTGAGTTCCTCTATGCAGCCTAACGGTGGGGCATAAGCCGCGACCGGCCACGACGGCCACCCCCGCCGCCTCGAAACCTAAAACTGTTTAGAATCATCGCTACTGTACACGACAGGTCGTCGGCTTCATGCTATGTTAGGCTGCGACAAACTGACACTACGCTTCTTGCTTGTGTTGACGGATGGACTCGATAGCCAACGAAATCGCTGTGTAAACATATCCATCCGACGGAACGAATTTGCTCAGAGCTTTCATCAAAGGTTCAATCGCCCGTCTATCGCCGATTCGTTCAAGAGCGTCAGCGGCACCTTCGACTACCTCTTTGTCTTCATCTTCAAGAGCTTTGATGAGTGGTTCCACCACTCGTGCATCTTCGGTCATGCCCAATGTGTCAGTAACCCAATAACGCCTCCATCCGTCTTTAGGATGTTGCACGTCTTTTTTGAGCGCATTGATAAGAGGCACAATAGCCGCTTCTCCAATCATTACCAATGCGTCTCCGGCGGCTTGGTTGACCTTGCTATCCTCATCTGCACTATCGAATTCCCCCAAAGTGTCTAGTAGTGGCTCAATGGCTCTTGCATCTCCAGTTTCTCCTAATTTATACGCGGCCTCACGACGGACGCGGTAGCTCTTGTCCTTGAGTTTAGCAATTAATTCGTCAATGTTGTTTTGTAATGGCTCAGTGTGTGACATGTGTACTAGTTCTCTGGACAGCCTAACGCCCTGCGCGTCAGCCGCGCCGCGAGTTTACCGAGATCGGCTTCACGTCGAGCCGCGTTACATAGCCAAAATCGCCCGCTGCCGGCCGCGGAGCGGCGTCGGACTGCACGCGCTTGTTAGCCATCTACCCCTCTACTGGTGTTTCTTTGTGATCTGTAGAAATTGCTTGAATACCTGACAATGTGAAATGCCGATCCCACTTAAAAACCCCACCATTCCAAGTCACGCTAAGGACGTCTGGATTTCTCAATCTTTCTGTCTCTATCCGCCCCACGCTGTTGTCAATCCAATTAAGGAATAAGCCTATCACGTTCCCATGCGTGCACAAAGCTATTATTTTTCCTTGATTAGTCTCTGCTAACTTGGTTACCACTGTAGCAAACCTCTGTTGTGCTTGGGCAGATGTTTCACAATCAGGCAAAGCGAAATCAAAATCTTCCCATGATTTGCACCATATCTTGTAGAAACCATCAACGATATTTTCAGAAATCAACCGTTCACGCAAATCGTTTTCGACGACGATGTCCATAATGTGTCTCTTGGCGAATGGTTCTACTGTCTGAATACATCGTGTGAAAGGACTTGAGAAAACCTTCTCTATGCCAAGATATTCGAGCAAAATGGACAGATTCTCCGCTTGCTCCTTGCCTACAGAGCTCAAAGGCCACTCAGAGTAATGGTGTCTTGATGTAGGATGGCTTTGTGCGTGTCGGATTAGGTAAAGCGTAGTTTTCATAGTAGTATGGCTAACGCTCTGCGCGTCAGCCGCGCCGCGAGTTTACCGAGATCGGCCCCAATTCGAGCCGCGTCACATAACCGATTTTGGCCGCTATACGGGCCGCGGAGCGGCGTCGGACTACAACGCGCTTGTTAGGCTGGCTTTACCGCAGCGGCCATGGAAGCATATGTAACACGGACACGCCAAACTTTTCCTGAAATGCTTCTGCGATTACCTTTGCCTCATCGTATGAGCCCGCAAATAGAACAACGCACTTTTCCTGTTTCCATCCGCTGTCCCATGCCGTGAACATATTCATCGCCACCTGTGAACCAAGCCACCAGATGGAATAGCGGTCAGACGCAGGTAGAAATACTTGCATACGAGCTTGAGCCCAGGAATCGAGTTCGTCGCGACCAACATTGGGCAGTTCGAGGCGGAAGCAACTCTCCCATTCTTCCACCATGTTGTCTAATGTGAGTTGCTCAATCCAATGTGGAATGTCTTGAGAGACTGGCGTGTCCTCAGCATAAAGCGTTCCATGTCCGTCCATGTAGAACTCCATTTGCACGACAGGGTGGTGTCCAAGGGGAATTCGAAACTCTGTCGGGTCATCGGTACGCAATCCCCCATATCCACATCGAGCGCTGGCAATTACCTCATGAAGCTCGAAAAGCTGGAAGATCCGATTACGACCAATCGGGAATCGGCAGCCGCCAAATTGCCAAAATGACGCGACGACCGCAGGGTACACCGGCAAATGTGATTCCCGGAACATATCTTCGAAGTCACTGAAGCTGCAGGATGCGGGCTCGTGATCGATACATTGTAGAGCGCGTTGTGCACGATCTGAAAGCTGTGATATTGCCATCGACATGTGTTGTACCAGCCTAACTCTATTATAGCCTGAATGAAACTATAGACGCAGGATCGGAGCCTAACGGTTGCTGTGCACCTTGCCGGCATCACCAGCAATCTGGGCGTCGATTTGCGCACCGCGGCGGTGGCAGTGGCAGCGGAGAGAGGATTGTTGGGGGCAGATGACTGAGTGCCGGGGTAGTTGAGCAATCATTCTGAGTCTTCTCAGTTAACGTCTGAGCATCTCAATCATCCAACATGTTTTCCGGGTCTTACCGGAGATGCCTGCCCCACGCAAAATAGGTCGGGATATTCAACACACGTTCCCCGCGCAACCAGGCTTGCGCGTCCAGCATCTTGACATGCCGGATATCGTTGTCCGGCATCAGTCCGGCCACATCGTTTTCGAGCACAGCCCATTCTTTTTCGTGCTCATCGGGTGTTAGCGAGGCGGCATCCCGATCCTGAATCACGCCTGTTTCAACGATGTGTATCCCCGCCCGGTCAAACAAATCTGCCAGGCGTCTGCCCAGGCCTACATCCGCGCCGCGCCGGCGCAGCGACTCGGTCTGCATCTGCCCAATTGCAGCCAGCTCTTTGGGTTCGTCGACACGGCAGGTGTAATCGGGTTCGGCCAGCGCGAGGACGTATCCGCCGGCGCGGGTCACGCGCTTCATTTCGATCAATGCGATTAGCGGATCGATGACCCATAGCAGCAGAAAATGGCAGTAGACAATGTCGAAGCAACAAGCAGGATAGGGTAGCCGCAACGCATCGCCCCAGGTTATGCATATTCGGGGTGCGTGGATTCGGGCCTCGCGAAGTGCGTCTCCGTCGATGTCCAGGCCATGCAGAGCGGCGTCCGACTTCACATCGGCAAGGATCGCCCCTGTCCCGCAACCGACTTCCAGCACATGTTTTGCTTCAGCCAGACCAGCCTTTGTGAAGACATAATGCCGTAAATCGCGCGTCCACCCGGCTTGTTGAAGGTACCGGCTGTGCCGGTTCATGAATAGATGTTCTCCCACGGATCGCGCAGCAGGTTACCCAAGATTTGATCTGCCATACCCTGCGCGGGCAGCACATCCCCATCCGGCTCAACATACAGCCAGACCTTACCGGCTCCTTCAGGGACATTGTCCTCAGCGGTCTCGATCGCAACGGGGTGTGCCGCGGAGTAGGGCACGGGTAGGTCGAATTTGAGAGGCAGGCCCAATGATGCCGCCTTGTTTTGCAGACCGGATAGCGCATCCTTCAACGATGCCTCTGAGGTGCTCAACGACAGGTTCTCGACGCCCAGCCCCGACAGCCGTTCGAGTATGTCGGTTCCCTTGCCGACATTTTGCGGCGTGAGTGTGAGATGAACTGTGGTGAACAAATCCTCGGGGATGACGGTCTCGATGGCTTTCCACGATGCCTTGTTGTCCGGCTGGAGGATGATCAGCAAATGGTCCAACCCGGTCTGCAAGAGTGTCTCCAGATACTGTTTGTCAGCCAGCTTCAGGCCATCTGACAGCAAGCCGCATACCTGGCCGTTCTTCTCGGCGTGGGCGATCAGCGCGATCAGGTCGTCGCGAAGAGTCGGTTCGCCTCCGGTGAGTGTGACATGTGGGATGCCGATCTGCCAGGCTTTGTCAAAGATGGTTTGCCATTCCTCGGTTGTCAACTCACGGTCGACGCGCTTAGTTGGCGCGTCGTCGGCACTGGCGCCGGGAGGCAGTCGATAAGTCAGCGCGCAGTCGAGGCGCAGCGGGGCGATGAGATCGGCGGAATGCGGTGCTGCGCGTTCGAAGTCCAGACAGGAAACAGGATCCAGGTCCGGCATCTCGACCAGGGTCTGGATACGCTCGACGAAGTCCTGATAATCTCGCATCGCCACCTCTTTGGTGACACGATAGCGCGCTGCAACTTGCTTCGCAGTCTCGTCAGGTGATGTGTCCTGGATGAAATGGTAGGCGTACTCTGCTGCGGTTGGGTTGAGTTGCAAGACGGTGGCGGCATTGATGACCAGGATGCCTGGACCAGCCTGGTTCAAGCGCAAATGTATCCGGTACGCCGGCCGGTCGTCACCTGGCGCAACCTGTTTTTGGTACAGGCCTTCAGGTAGGGGCTTGACATTGACAAAAAGCTGCGAAAAACGATGTATAAGTTCCATATCGTCTCCAGATGGTAGTGATCGATAAGAGGCCGGTCCGGATAGTGGCCAGCTTGCGGCTGTTAGCTTTTAACTGCGAACTATCCATCACCCATGACTCAAAACTATCAGGCAGACAGCACCCATAGCTGAATAGTCACCCTGCTTTCATCGATGAGGCAAAAAACCAGCTTCCGGATTCAAAGGAACGACCGGCCGGTTTACGCCGAATGCGTCACGGTGGCCCTCGATCAGCAGAGGGCACCCGCCGCCGCACTCGGAGGCCAGCGAGCAGCCGTCGCATTTGGCGGGCAAATACCGGCGCTCCCGTAGCTGAACACACAACTCATGATTCCAGATCGAATCCCAGTCGTCGGTCAGGATATGGCCGAGCGGATGATAGTAGGACTGGCAGGGCAGCACATCCCCATTAGGCTCAATGCACATGCTGTACAGCGCGGCTGTGCAGCCCTTCGGCCCCAGGTTGAGCCGCATGGGATTGAATCGGCAGTACTGGGTTGGTGTATACCAGATCAGACGCTGCCCGCGCGCCGATGTCTTTCTGATGGCCATATCGAGGAGCGGTTGAAGCTCACTCTCGGCCAGACCGGTGCCGACCGTCAGCCCGCCACCCGAGTGGATCAGCGCGTTCAGCCCAACGGTAGGGACGCCGATGTCTGCCAGGGTGTCCAGGGTGGCCGGTAAGGTATGGACATTGGTTTGAAGCATAGTCGTGTTGGTCATGACATATAGACGGCTGGCCAGCACATTCTTCAACCCCGCCAGGGTTTCCGGATAGGCGCCTTTTGCACATACCATCCGATCATGAATCTCGGCCTCGCACGACTCAACGGTGACCTGGACGTGATCCAGGCCGGCATCAATCAGTTGGTCGACGATCTCCGGATCGGCGAGCCGGCGCGCGTTGGTGTTCAGCCCTGTGATCTGGCCGTTAGATTCGGCATGCGCGATCAACTCCGGCAAATCTTGCCGCAGTGTCGGCTCGCCGCCGGTGAAGACAATATGCGGAATGCCCAGGTCCCATAACTGGTCGATGATGTCGAGCCACTGGTCAGTGTCCAGCTCGGGGAAATCCCGCTCACGCGCGTTGTAGCAGTGGGCACAGTTGTTGTTGCAACGATATGTAACAGCCAGGTCCATGCGATATGGAGCTGACGGCCGCGAGCTGAACGGCATCGTTGTTTCAAGGCCCAGCTCGTGGATTGGGCATGCGCCGTCAGGTCGGATCAACTCATCCAACTGCTCCCGGAAGTCTACCAGATCGGCGCGGATGTGAGCAGCATCCGCCTGGTAGTCACGTCGAAGACGTTGCACGATTTCCTGGTCCGCCGTGCCTTCGAGGATCAGATGAGCCATTCGCGCAGCGGTTGGGTTCAGATTCAGGACACGGTTGGCGTTGATGATCAGCGTGCCGTGACCGTCGCCGTCGAGGCGCAAATGGATACGTGATTGCTCACCCGGATGCTCCACCTGATAATGATAGAGGGCAGGGAGCGATGCTGTGGCAGCCGGTTTTCTACGCAGCAGGTTCATCGCGTATCTACAACTGTCATCGGCCGCCGCCGGCGCAAGCGCAAGCGCAACCCGCGCAGGCGCAGGCACAGGCACAGCCGCCGCCGCTCCGCCCCGAACTGCCGCTCCGGCTGGGCGGCGGAGGTGGATTGGTTACATTTGTGACGTCGCTGGTGAATGAGCCAACGTTGCCGATAACCCGCTGGGAAAAAGTTTGAATGCCACCGGCTACTGAGGCTGCAAAATCCGAGCCGGGCAGGTGAGGAACCGCAGGCGTCGGAATCTGGGGCGATGGAGCGGCGGGCCGTGAATAGGTCGGGTCGTAACGGCCCCACCACATTGGGACGAAGATCGGGCTGGTAAAGACGCGCCGCGTGCGGTCGTCGAAACTCCGATCAAGCATGGTCCATTCCAGGTTCTTGTCGAATATCTCGCTTTTAACTTCCGGAGTCTCTCCGGCTTCCACCTGCTGCCAGGCTTTTTCGATGATGGATTTATAGAAAGCTACTGTTTCCTTGTGGCTAAAGCCCTTCATCTTTGCGGTTGTGCTCTTGATGAGTGTGACGAACATGGTCTGCAATAACTTTTTTCGCGCTGTCGAGTCGTTTTCCCGGAAAGCCTCAAGAAAGGCTGTCTCGTAATCATGCAAGTCTACCGGGAGGGGGGAAGCAATGTCGATCTTGAGCGGGTCGCGCGAAAGGACACGCGCGGCATCCTTCTTAATCACAGAGAACAGCATCATCGTCATGACCTTGTCGAGCGATTCCTGCATCACAATCGCTGCTTCGACGGCAGTCAACCCGCGTTTGATCCCATGTCCCTCGATCGAGACATGTGGCGGCAGGTACTGTAGCTTCCGCCGCGGCCCCTGGATGGCGGTGAGGATCGATAAGCCGATGAACAGGAGGATGAAAATGCATGGGCACAGGAACGATATGCCGGCCAGGATGTCGTCGAATAGATTATCGAAGTTGTATGAAGGTGGTGTCACAATGGCACCTGTCGGCACATAGGACTTCGGGAAGGAGGCGCCGAAGGTGTATTCCTTCGAGCCGCTGGCATTTGGCGCGGCCCATGTGTACGTGACGCATCCGGCATCATCGAGACCGGTTTGCGGCTCGGATGGGAATCCGGATGGCGCGGCGTGCCAACGTGGCTCTTGCGGTTGGACACCGGGCGGCAGGTGGAAGACGACGGTCAGGTTGGTGCTGCCGGTCACGTACTCACCGCCGAACCAGGTCGGCGAGAATACCGCCGATGCGTATTGGTCATCGTCACTGTCGGGGTGCAGGACATTATATATATGCGGGACAAACACGTGTACAGTGCCGATCTGTCCGGGCAGGATGGCGTTGTCGCCCAGATCGACCGCTATTCCACTGCCATTGCCCTGATAGTCGGATGAGATCTCCACCGGGTGACCGTTGACGTCTGCAGTGATGTCATCGAAGGCGAAGTTGCTGTTGGGCAGACCCACATCGACGAAATCAATGGCGTGTGCGTTGGGATTGTTGGTGAAGATAAAGGTGTAATCAAGCGCCAGCGTCCCATCCTGGTTCCAGAATGCGTGGACAATCTCTCTGTCCAGGCTGAAGGAGTACGACTGGGCCAGCGCGCTTGCCGGCATGACAAGCACAATGATCAGAGTCAGAAAGACAGCATAGTAGCGTCGCAGCATGGGGCTCTCTCTCACCACTTGGGTTCTTCGGTCAATTGGTAGCTCGTGTTGCAAAAGGGACAGCTCACGACCGGCGCTCCGGCGACCATTTTGACGTTGTCGGGCGTCAGCGAGCCGCCGCAGTTCTTGCATGTCATGGCTTCAATCTTGGTCTTGCCCGGCAGGTCGATTGTATAGGTCGGGCTTTTGCCCTTAGCGGTATCATCGGCCGGCTTGCGTGAAGCAAGCCAGATCAACCCAAAACCGATCAGGACGCTGATGGATCCACTAAGCACCCATCCCCACCCTCCGCCGCCGGCACCACCTGAGCCCCAGATGAAGAGTACGCCAAAGAAGATCAAGATTGCAGCCGCGATGTAGGCAATAATTCTCATAAAAACCTCCAGGCCAATAATGCAAAAAGTGTATCATTTTGGGTTCGTGAACACAAATGTACGTATTCATTCGCCTAAAGCCTGAATTGTGCGCTTTCCGGATTTGATATGTGGCGTTTGCTCTTCTGACCCCGTGATGCACGAATTACAAACTGTAGACTGTAAATCTGGAACATGATTCGCGACCTGGGATTTGAGGCTAAGAATTGATCACTGAAAACTGATCGCCAAGAATTGGCTTGAAGTTACCCCCAGATTATTGAGAAGATACCTTTCAGACGGCAATAACTTCAATCGGTATTGCCGTTTGAACTGCCTGATGAGGTGGCTTAAGCAGCTTCATTTGTACATTGAGCCGCTTGATGGGACAGAATAGCGGATTCATTCCCGCATCGAGTTGTAGGCGAAGTAGTCGGTGGTGATGCTGTTGGATTAGGCCATCTCGATTGCCGATTGGATCGCTACCCTATCGGCGGTGCCGAGAAACACAGGTTGTTAAGGTGCAGGGCTCAGTTCTATAGCTTTTCGGAAAAAGATCTGGGATTTCCTGTATAAAAAACGCCCAAAGATTCCAAAACATTATCTGAACGTCTATAGCATCGACGCAGTTGGGAGGGTAAGCGAAGGTTGGAGTGCCGCAATACTCCCAGAACTGTCAAACTTTGCGTGTCTCCCCGGAAGAGCCGGAGGGCGATCTTAATCGGGGGGGGGTAAATAAGTCCTGTTTTGCCCGGTTTGAGATCCTCGATAGCCCATAATTCCTATCCAAATAAGCCCATCCTGCTGGTGTTCGGGCATCTTTATGCTATATAGTAGAAGCAACAACACGATCTGTTGTTTGGACGTCCGGTTCGGCATGGATGCCGTGCCGGAAGGAGATGTGAGCATGTTAAATGACGATACATCCAAAGAGAAACGATCGAGATGGTGGATAGGTATCTTGCTTTTGTTGCTGTTAGTGTGTGGTTGCATAGGGCTGACCGTTGGACCTGGTAGACCCTTTATCGAGACAATGCTGTCGAGTAGGCAGAGCATCACAGAATCCCCTACCGGTGAACCTACCCAATTGCTTACCGATGAACCAACAGATGAACCCACCAGTGAGCCAACGGATGAGCCAACCAGTGAGCCAACGGACGAACCCACCAGTGAGCCGACAAGTGAGCCGACAAGTGAGCCAACCAGTGAGCCAACGGATGAACCAACCAGTAGAGGCGCATGTCTCGACCCCTGTGATCCGGCCGGCTCAGACTGCCAGACCGGGTTAAACTGCTGGCCCTCGCGCGCAGATAACAGTGTCTATGTCTGTTGGAACGATCTGATTTGCAATCCACCTTGCGGCAACGGGGTTTGTGCTCCCGATGAGGATTGTAGTTCCTGCCCGGCAGATTGCGGCGTTTGTCCCTATTGCGGTGATGGCATGTGCAATGCGGATGAAGATTGCGGCAATTGCCCGGATGACTGTGGAATCTGCCCCTGTGGTGATGGTGTTTGTGCTCCTGACGAGAATTGCTCGATCTGCCCGGCGGATTGTGGCCAATGCCCCTATTGTGGTGATGGGGTGTGCAATGCGGATGAAGATTGTAGCACCTGCCCGGGTGACTGTGGCTCTTGCTGCGTCTGCGGAGATGGCGTTTGTCAGAAAGAGTGCCGTGAGAACCCGAAAACCTGTCCGGCTGACTGTAAAGTTTGCTCCTGCGTTTGCGTTAATAATTGCGCGCCGGTGGCTATTTGCATAGTATGTACCGATACATGCACAGGCGAACCCTGTACGCCCTGATTGACCGCCGATGTCAGTGATTCCCGGATTGAACTGGTTTGCAGAAAGTGTGCTCTGAAAACTTATTCATTGACATAGGTGCTTCTATGTGACTATAATCAGGCTGACAAACAACCAGATTGGTCTTCGGGGCGGGGTGAAAATCCCCACCGGCGGTGTTGGACAAGATAACGTCTTAGCCCGCGACCCGCGCGAGCGGTTGATTCCGGTGTGATACCGGAGCCGACGGTCATAGTCCGGATGAAAGAAGATCGGCAGCAACACATAGTTAGACAGTGTTGTCGTGCAGTATGTCTTTCTTGCCCCGATATCGTTTCCGGTATCGGGTTTTTTGATCGATGCTCAAAGCGCAGACTCTGTGAGCTGCCTATCGACTTCCTCGTCTCGAAATCAGTCAGCTCTTATAGGTTATGTCGAGATCGTCGCTTGCCAAATACTGGGTATAGATGGCTGAATGCTTATCGAAAGGATAGAAGAGCATGGATATCTCTCTGGCTCAGGAACAACGGCAATGTTCTGCCCTGCCGGTTGCCTTTCGCTGGCAAACCTGGCTGCCGATTCTGACGCTGATTGCTTTCCTGACCGGCTGGGAGGCGCTGATACGCTTGTCGAACATCCCGGCCTTCATTCTGCCATCGCCCGGCGCTGTAGCCACCAAGCTGGTGGCTGTTATTCTCAACGGCACATTGCTGCGTCACACCATCATCACCCTGGCCGAAGTCATTGGGGGACTGGCGCTTGGCTTGGCGGTGGCAACCGTGTTGGGCTATCTGCTCGCCAAATCAGTTGCCATTGAGCGAGCCCTCGCGCCGTACCTGGTCGCCTCGCAGGCTGTGCCGATTGTCGCCATTGCGCCCCTGCTGGTGATCTGGTTCGGATCGGGGATGTTCAGCAAAGTGCTCATCAGCGCACTGATTGTCTTCTTCCCAATCCTGATCAACACCATCGCAGGCGTGCGTGGTGTTCCTGCCGATCTCCATGACCTGATGCGTTCGCTGAGGGCAACACGTTGGCAAACTTTCGTCAAGCTCGAAGTGCCGGCAGCGCTGCCGGTACTGCTGGCCGGGCTGAAGATCGGCGCGACGCTCTCGGTGATCGGCGCGGTGGTCGGCGAGTTTGCCGGGGCTGACGCCGGGCTTGGTTTGATGATCAGCCTGGCCGATGGACAGTACGACACAGCGCGGATGTTTGTTGGTGTGCTGGCGTTGGTAGCGATGGCATTGGCACTTTATGGCGCGGTTGTTCTGATCGAGAGGTGGGCGCTGAAATGGCGGAAGTAGCCTGATGTGAGGTATGTTTACCCCTCTTCATGCTTTGATTTTTAATTTTTGACCCATTCTAAGGAGAGATTATGAGGTCGCATATGCGTGTTTTGATAGTATTCGTTGCTGTTTTGATGTTGCTGCCTGCGTGTACCGGTGGCCAGGCTGCATCGACGCAGGTGAACGATGAGCCTTCGGAAATGGTCCCGGCGACGGGAGAGGCGGCACCTGAAACGGCTGAACCGGCACCTGAAACAGCGGAGCCGATCCCAGGCACGGCGGAGCCAACACCGTCATTAGCGGAGACCATGCCTGTCCGCCTGCTGCTGACCTATATACCCAATGTGCAGTTTGCGCCATTCTATGTGGGTATCGAGAAGGAGTTCTTTGCCGGTTATGGTCTCTATGTGAACATCGAGCATAAAGGCGAGAGTGATGTCGTGAAGCTGGTTGGTACGGGGGAGGCCGATTTTGGGATCGTCAGCGGCGAGCAGGTTTTGCTGGCTCGCGCTCAGGATATCCCGGTGGTCTATACCTTTGCCTGGTATCAGAAATTCCCGGTGGCGGTGGCTTCCAAGAAGGAGCTGGGGATCGCATCTCCGGCGGACTTGGCCGGGCGCAGCATTGGCACGCCGGCTAAGGAAGGCGCCAGCTACATCGGTCTGGAGGCGCTGCTGGCCTCTGCCGGTCTGACCGATGCCGATATCAACCTGCAGACCACCGGCTATACCCAGGTCGAGACGCTGATGACCGATCGGGTCGAGGCGGTGGTGGTCTATATCGCCAACGAGCCGATTCAGCTTGAAGCGCAAGGCGTCGAGGTCAACGTGCTCAATGTGTCAGATTATGCTAAGCTGGTCAGCAACGGTCTGATCACCAGCCAGAGGGCCATCGATGGGAACCCGGGGCTGATCTACAACATGGCGGCTGCGCTGGCCCAGAGCATCCAATATACCATCGACCACCCCGATGAGGCCTTTGAGATCAGTAAGAAGTATGTCGAAGGGTTGGACGATCCCGCGGTTGAGGCGGCACAGAAGCAAGTGCTGGCGCGTTCCATTGAGCTGTGGAAGGCGGACCGGATCGGCCTGAATGATCCGGCGGCGTGGCAGGCGATGCAGACCGTGTTGATCGGTTCAGGACTGCTCAACAGTGAGCAGGATCTCCAGAAAGCATACACCGACCAGTTTTTGCCCTGACAGGTTCATGCTGTAGGGGCACGATATTATCGTGCCCCTACCATATGGATGGCCGATGACACAACAACCTTCCCTCTTAGAAACCAAACCCACACGGTACTCCCTGACCATCTCGATGGAAAAGGCCAATGCCAATGCGCTGCTGATTGCGCCCATCGTTGCTGCCATTCTCATCGTGCCGCACGTCTTGCTGTGGGGCGTCGATGGGCTTTTGGGGTGGCTGACAGGCTCTCTGCTGCCCACCATCTTGATAGTACCGGTGTTGATAGCAAGTATTTACCTTCACGAAATCCTGCATGGGCTTGGCTTCATCCTGTTTGGGCAGATGCGAATCGGTGATATCAGTCTTGGTTTCAACCGGAAGACTCTCTCGCCGTACATCCACTGTACGGAGCCTGTGGCGGCATCGGCTTACAAGGTGTCACTGGTGATGCCCGGCCTGCTTTTGGGTGTTATGCCGGCGGTTATCGGGATTGTAGTGGGAATCGGCTGGCTGACGCTGTATGGGATGCTGATGTCAGTCGCCGCGTTGGGCGACGCGCAGATTGCATGGCTGATGCGGAGCCTACCGGGCCGAACGCGCGTCGTCGACCACCCTGAGGAGGTAGGCTGTGAGGTGTTGGTAGCATGAGATCGCAATCACCCGCCGGGCCGGATCCGGGGCCCACTCCTACCTTATCCGCCCAACGGGTCTCGCACACATTCCTGAGCGAAACCGGCGCTTTGCCGGTCCTGGTTGATGTTTCCTTTGAGTTGGCTCGCAACGAGTTCGTGTGCCTGGTGGGTCCATCAGGGTGTGGCAAGAGCACACTGCTGCACATCCTTTCCGGGTTGCTTCCTCCAACCAGCGGCATGGTGCTGCTCGACGATGAGCCGGTCACCCGGCCACGCAGACGTATCGGCCATGTCTTCCAGCAGGCCAATCTGATGCCCTGGCGTACGGTTTTGGATAATGTCGCGCTGCCGCTTGAGCTGATCGGGCAGCCGCGTGATGAGCGTGAAGCGGCAGCCCAGGCGATGATCGATCTGGTGGGGCTCGATGGGTTTGCCGCCACTTACCCGGCCGATCTGTCAGGCGGCATGGCGCAGCGTGTTGCTATCGCGCGGGCGCTGGTCGCCGGGCCGGATGTGCTGCTGCTCGATGAGCCGTTTGGGGCGCTCGATGCGCTGACGCGTGACTTGCTGGCTGAGGAACTACTGCGCATCTGGCAAGCCGTGCATGGCACCGTTTTGATGGTTACCCACAGCATCCCAGAGTCCATCCTGCTGGCCGACCGCGTGTTGGTAATGTCGCCTCGGCCTGGCCATATCGATGCGGTCTTCCCCGTCGATCTTCCTCGACCCCGCACGGCCGATATGCTCCACAGTCCGCTGGCAGGAGAACTGGCCCGTGGCATCCGTGGGGCGATCAGGCTGGGAGCAGAATAAACGCTCATCCGCTATCCCTGCTGATCCTCACACGGATCCATATCCCGCCGGTGACGGAACAACCAATTCTAACGTTTAATGCCGGCCACTCTGTTCTACGACCACTGATGTGACGCTCGTGGACAAGCCCGATATCATGCTGAATTCAAGCTGAATAACCACCAATATCTATTCTGCGATACAATCTACAAAAGCACAGCGTTTATGAAACGCTGTGCTTTTATGAACATCAAGCGAGGAGACCGGTACAGACAATGAGTGATGACGGAAGAAATCCCGGCGTAGGTAGGTTTGGTACACCACCCGGCGAACAGGTTATGCCCTCTGATGCAGATGTCCGGGCCATGATCCAGGCGTCGAAGGAAGTGATGGCTGTCCAGGATGTAACAACGGGCGATGCCCAAATGCCGCTGCGCATCCGGGGATCGCTTACCATGGCATCTGATGAAGCCTTCAATCGGCTGCGCCCACAGTTCGAGGCAGTGGGGCATACTCCCACGCTTCGCCGAGAGGATGGGATGGATATCATTCGCGCCTTGCCGGTCGTGTTCGGTAAAGAACACGCCGGGCCACCCCGTATTACGATCATCATGCTGATCCTGACCATTATCAGCGTCTTTTTCGTGGGGCTGTTTCATAGCGACACTTTATTTATAGGACCGCTGAAGGTGGTAGCTGTTCAGATGACAGGCGATGTACAAGGAGTGGCACGTATTTTTGGTGACCCTATCCTGGCGGAACACCCTGAATTGTTACCCTCACCCGAGGCCTGGAAAACCACACTCCAAACAGCTCTGCTCTATGTTCTGGCTCTGCTTGGTATCCTGGGCACACACGAAATGGGCCATTATCTGATGGCTCGCCGCCACAAAGTGCATACAACACTCCCTTTTTTTATACCGCTGCCACTGCCTCCACTGGGGACATTGGGAGCAGTGATCGCCATGAAAGAACCGGCGCCTAACCGCCAAGTGCAGTTTGATATCGGGATTGCCGGGCCGCTGGCCGGATTGATTGTCGCCATCCCGGTGCTCATCTGGGGATTGACGTTGTCCGAGGTACATACCCGCCAGGAGATACTGGCCGGTTTCCCGGAAGTTCTTCGCGATCAGACCATGTTCAGCCAGGAAGGGAACTCTCTGGCCTATCTTGCTCTGAAATACCTGGTTTTTGGCGAGATCCTACCCTCCGGGGATCGCGATGTGTTTATCCACGCGGTAGCCTTTGCCGGTTGGGCCGGGCTTCTGGTGACTGCGTTGAACCTGCTGCCCATCGGCCAGTTGGATGGTGGGCATGTGCTTTACGGGCTTCTCGGCGACAAGGTACAAAAACTACGCTGGCCGGTGATCGGCTTGCTGGTCGTGCTGGCATCGGCGGGCACGCTGGCCGAGATGGAAATCGTCAACCTGGGGTTTGGGTGGAGCGGTTGGTGGCTCTGGGTATTCCTGGTCTTTTTCCTGCTGCGCAGCCATGCGCCTGTGCTCGATGAAATTACCGGACTGGACAGCAAACGCAAGCTGTTGGGCATTGTCATGTTGATCATTTTCGTTTTGCTGTTCACCCCTATGCCGCTTACACTGTCCATACCGGCAGCTCTGGTGACAGGTTGGCCGGTGATATAAATCGAGCCCTGATAGGACCTGGTGATGGTGGAACCCAATCAACGACGGACATATCTCATGGTGTTCGTGGTCTTCATGGCGGCGATAATGAGCTGTGGGGGGTTGGCGAGGCCGACTCCCACGCCGACACCTACATTAGTGCCCACAGTAACCATAACCCCAGCAGCAGCAACGGCCATCCCGCTGACACCCACTCCCACGCTGCCCTCAACCTGGCAAGATGTTTTGCCGGGGCTGGCGCTGCGCGGCATGACCTTCGATGTCCGGGATGACTCTCCACCGGCGCAGGCTACGCTTGTCCGCATCGACCCTCATCGATACACTTTCCGGATAGCCTATGCTCCCGATACCCCCGCCACTGTGGCTGAATGGCAGGCTCAAACAGGTGGCCTGGTAGTCATCAACGCCGGCTTCTTTCAGGAAGGTTTCCAGACGGCAGGCTTGCTGGCTGCCGATGGCGCAGTGTTCGGCGTCTCCTTTGACCAGATTGACGCGCAATACTATGAATTCGGCGGGATGTTTAGCGTGACCGGCGGCATGCCTCGGCTGCGAATGCTGGGAACGGCTCCTTACCAACCCGGTGAGCCGCTCGATCAGGCGGTGCAGGGTCTGCCGATGCTGCTGGATACGGGCGGTGTGCCGGTTGCGTTCGATCTGCCCGACCGGACCGCCCGTCGAACGGTTGTTGCCGTCGATGATACGGGCTCGGTGATTCTGATCAGCGTGCCGGGCTCACTGGTTTCCCTCTATGATCTGCGTGATTGGCTGGCCGGCGAAAGTGAGCTTCAATTAGACACAGCACTCAATCTCGATGGTGGGCAGTCGACCGGGCTGGTCTTGGAGGCCGGCGCATGGTTGGTACAGCATGAGTCGTGGAGCAAGGTTCCCAGTGTCCTGGTGATCGAGCCTGTCGATTGACCATCAGCTGATTAGCCACCAACCGGAGGGTACAAACAACATGAGCAACAGTTACCGGATTGCCAGGGAAAGATACGCTGAGTTCGGGGTCGATACCGATATTGCTTTGCAGCAGTTGGCCGGAATCGCCATCAGTCTGCACTGCTGGCAAGGCGATGACGTCGGCGGGTTCGAGAACCCCGATGCCGGTCTGAGCGGCGGCATTGCCGTCACGGGGAATTATCCCGGTAAAGCCCACACCCCTATCGATCTACGCAAGGACCTGGAGATGGCCTACAGCCTGATCCCGGGCAGGCATCGACTGAACCTCCATGCCATTTACCCGGAGACCGATCGACAGGTTGCCCGCAACGAGATTCGTCCTGAGCATTTTGCCGGCTGGGTAGAGTGGGCTAAAGGCAGCATACAGGGTCTCGATTTCAACCCGACGCTGTTCTCTCACCCCCTGGCCGAATCGGGCTTCACGCTCTCGCATCAGGACGCCGGGATCCGGGATTTCTGGATCGAGCACTGCATTGCCTGCCGGGAGATCGGTGCCTATTTTGGCCGGGAGATGGGAACACCGGCGGTCACCAATATCTGGATACCCGATGGCTACAAAGACACCCCTGTCGACCGTGCCTCCCCGCGGCTGCGCCTGCGGGAGTCGCTGGACCGAATCTTCGCCGAGGAGATCGATCCTCAGCACAACCTCGACGCAGTCGAGGCCAAGCTGTTCGGCATCGGCTCAGAAAGTTACGTGGTCGGCTCACATGAGTTCTATCTGGGCTATGCCGTCTCGTGCCAAAAGCTGCTCTGCCTGGATGCCGGGCACTTTCACCCCACTGAGGTCATCTCCGACAAAATATCCTCGGCACTGATATATGTTCCTGAACTGCTGCTGCATGTCAGCCGTGGCGTGCGTTGGGACAGCGATCATGTCGTGACACTGACCGATGAGCTGCAAGCTATCATGCAGGAGATCGTGCGCGGTGGTTACCAGGAGCGCGTGCACATCGGGCTGGATTTCTTCGATGCCAGCATCAACCGGGTGGCTGCCTGGGTGATCGGGACGCGGAGCGCGCTCAAAGCCCTGTTGATGGCCTTGCTGGAGCCCGCGGCGCGGCTGCGGCAGCTCGAAGCAGAGGGCGATTACACTGCCCGGCTGGCCCTGCTCGAAGAGCTGAAGGCAATGCCCTTTGGCGCCGTCTGGGATCACTACTGCTGGCAACAGGATGTGGCAGTGGGCTATGCCTTCATGGATCAGATCAAAGCTTACGAGAAGAATGTGCTTTCGAAACGGTAAGCAGAAGGAAGATAAGAGCTATGAGCGCAATCTCTGTATTGGCGGTCGACCTGGGAGCCGAGTCAGGCCGGGTAATGGCCGTCCACTTCGACGGCCAGTCGCTCCGGGTAGAGGATCTGCACCGCTTCCCAAACCCGAATGTTATGGTGAACGGCACGCTTTATTGGGATTTCCTGTACCTGTGGCGGGAGATCCAGGCTGGCATCGAGAAAGGCAAACCGCTTAACCCGGCCGGCATCGGCATCGATACCTGGGGGGTGGATTTCGGCTTGTTGGATGCTCAGGGCAGCCTGATCGGGAACCCGGTCTATTACCGCGACAGTCGCACCAACGGGATGACGGAAAAGGTCTTTGACATCGTCCCCAAATCCGAGATATTCTCCCGGACAGGCATCCAATTCATGCCGATCAATACACTGTACCAGTTGTACAGCATGGTCGAGCGCCGCTCTCCTCAGCTTGAGATCGCCCGGACTTTTCTCACCGCTCCCGATCTGTTCAACTATTGGCTGACGGGTGAAAAGGTCTGCGAGTTCAGCAATGCTACCACGACCCAGATGCTTGATCCCAACTCCCGAACATGGGCCATCCCTTTGATGGAGAAGCTGGGCATCCCGTCGACGATCTTCCCCCAGGTTGTCGATCCGGGCACACGGCTGGGACACTATCAGGGCATCCCTGTGATCGCGCCGGCCTGCCACGATACCGGCAGCGCGGTGGCGGCTGTACCGGCCCGGAATCGCAGCTTTGCCTACATCAGCAGCGGCACCTGGAGCCTGATCGGTCTGGAGGTCGATTCCCCCCTCATCAACAACGCAGCCCTGGCCGCCAACGTCACCAACGAGGGAGGTGCCTTTGGCACCTTTAGACTGCTGAAAAACACGACCGGATTGTGGATCGTGCAGCAGTGCCGCAAGACCTGGGCGGAGCATGGTCGAGAGTACAGTTACGCGGAATTGACCCAAATGGCGGAGGAGGCCACGCCGTTTCAGGCCCTGATCGATCCGGACGATCCGGTATTCCTGTCTCCGGGCGATTATCCCCAGGCCATTGCCGATTTTTGCGCCCGTACCGGGCAGAACGGCCCGGAGCAGCCCGGCGACTTGGTCAGAGCGGTATTGGAAAGCCTGGCGCTCAAGTATCGTATGGTGCTGGACACACTGAAGGAGCTATCCGGCCAGCCTATCGACGCTTTGCACATTGTCGGAGGCGGCACGCAGAACCGGCTCTTGAACCAATTTGCCGCCAATGCAACCGGGCTACCGGTTGTTGCCGGACCGGTCGAAGCCACCGTCCTTGGCAACGCGCTTGTCCAGTTGATCGCGCTGGGAGAGATCGAGGACATCGGCCAGGGACGGCAAATCGTCAGTATGATGGATGAGTTGAGCGATTATCACCCTGTAGATACTGCCGCCTGGCGAGATGCCTACCAACGGTTTTGTGGTTATATCTCAGGTCGACGAAATATCTGAGTTGCCCGTTGTTTTGGGAGTACGTAACAACCGGACAAACAGCAAGCCTGCCACAAATCGGCCAATGCCTGAGATGATGAAGACGGCATGGTATCCCACATTCGTGACAATCACGCTTCCGATGGCCGCGCCGATTGCCAGCGCCACTGTGACGACAATCTGGTACAGCGCGGAGTAGCGTGCTCGTTGGGCATCGGGGGTGAGTGTCAGCAGGAAGTTAAAAGAGGCCAGGTTAAACGCGCCCCACAGCACGCCCGATATAAGGTTGATGGGGATGATCTGCCAGGCCGCATTGACAAACAACCAGGCTAAAGGCATGATGGGAATTGTCAACATGCTGATCATCTGTATCCGGCGCGGCCCCCATCGATCGGCCAGATCGCCCAGCTTGTGCTGAAATATCAGGCTCGATAGGCTGGACGCGACGGTGACAATGCCGATCATGATTGGCGTGGCGTTCAGATTTTTGACCAGGTAGACATTAAAAAATGGGCCGGCAATGTTGAGGGAAAGATTCCACAGCGCGGCTGTCACGCACAGCGCGACAAAAGTGGGGTGTTGACCCAGCCCGCTCAGCAGTGATCGCAAAGATAGGGGGTCTTTGCCGGGTGGGGCGATGACCTCTTGTGTGTCGTTGATGTGTGAGAAACAGAAGGTCGATGAGATGCCCAGCACGAAAGCCAGTATCAGTGCCATCTGGTACCCGATTGGCTCTCCTGTCCGTGTGATCATCTCACCGACCAGCAAGGTCGTCACCATGGCAGCAATTCCCGATGCGAAATTGCGCGATCCAAAGTAGCGCCCACGTCCCTCCAATGGGACAATATCAGCCGTGAGCGAGATCCAGGAGGGAAAGGCCAGATTGCTGAAAGCATCGCGTGCCACTGCCAACGCAATGGCAATCCAGACAATGGCCGGATATTTCCAGGCCAGCGGCGTGAGAGCCAGCAAAAGGATCATCAGCCTGGCCATTCCGCCGCCGCTGAACACTGTGATTTGCTTGCGGTGCCCAAACCGTTCGGCCAGGAAAGCACCGAGCATCAACATGAGCGCGGCTGCCAGGCTGGACAGCGAGCTCAATATTCCGATCTGGGTTCGCGTGCCGCCCAGTGACAGGATATATACCGTCAGATAGGTAATGATGATGTTGTCACAGGCAACGGCGAATAATCCGTCGAGCCAAAACCAACGCAGGTTGTTTTGCGTGTCGGTCGGAAGAGCAAGCGCCCACCTGCTCCCCAACGGGAGGCGTTCGATCGCCTGGCGGGCTCTGGCCCGCGTGACGTACAAAAAACGTCTTGTCATGTTTGCCGCGCGTTAACTCCATAAAAATCGCATATTATCGACTGGCAACTCGTACCCACTCTCCTCATTGTGGCATGAGAAGATCTGCCGTGGCTTGATAGTTGCCGATTTTGATCTTCAAGCATACACATCTGATCGGCATTTTGCCACATCACGCGGCGATTGTTACATCTGCTCGCCCCTGTGTGCCGGCACTTCGTCAAACAGATGAGAACGGTTGCCGTTCAATGGCTGGTTGTGGGTGGTCAGGAATATGAGACCTTTATTGGAAATAGCAGTGTTAAGTCAATTTGTCAATTTCACGCCAACGCCAAAAATCGTTACAATGGAGTGAAATTACCTGCCAGTCAGAAAGGGGAGAAACATGCTCATCGTTCATGTCTTTGTGCATGTCAAAACAGATCAAATCGAGGCATTCAAGACCGCGACGCTCGTCAATGCTCACCACAGTGTCCAGGAGCCGGGCATTGCCCGATTCGATGTCATCCAGCAGGTCGACGATCCGGCCCGTTTCGTGTTGGTGGAGGTCTATCGCCGTCCGGAAGACGCGGCCAGACACAAAGAGACCCGTCATTATCAGGTCTGGCGGGATGCGGTGGCCGACATGATGGCTGAGCCACGCTCCAGCATCAAATACACCAATCTGTTTCCTGATAACGCCGGTTGGGGGTAGAGTGATGCGCTTCGAGTTTGCAACAGCTACGCGGATTATCTTTGGAGCGGGGAGTCTGAGCGAAGTCGCGCCGGAAGCTGCGGCGATGGGACGGCATGCTCTGGTCGTCACGACACCATTGCCGGATCCGGCGGCCTGTCTGATCGATCAACTCACCGGACAGGGAATGGCAGTCGATACCTACAGGGTATCGAGCGAGCCGGCTATCGCCACTGTCACGCAAGGGGTACAACTGGCGCGGCAGGCGGGCTGCGATGTGGTGATTGGGCTCGGTGGCGGCAGTGTGTTGGATACCGGCAAGGCTATCGCCGCGCTGCTGACCAACGGCGGTGAACCGCTGGATTATCTGGAGGTGATCGGCCGGGGGCAACCATTGACACAGCCCTCAGCACCCTATATCGCCATCCCGGCCACAGCCGGCACCGGCGCTGAGGTGACCCGTAATGCGGTGCTGGCCTCCCCGGAGCAGCGTGTCAAGGTCAGCCTGCGCAGCCCCTTCATGTTACCGCGTCTGGCAGTGGTCGATCCCACCCTGACTTATTCGATGCCACCTGCCCTGACGGCCAGCACCGGCCTCGACGCGCTGACCCAGCTCATCGAGCCCTATGTCTGCAACAAAGCCAATCCGATGATCGATGCGCTGTGCCGGGAGGGGATGGCCCGGGTGGCGCGTGCCCTTCGGAAGTCCTATCAGAATGGCGATGATGCGTCTGCCCGTGAGGATATGGCGCTGGCCAGCCTCTTCGGTGGGCTGGCGCTGGCCAATGCCGGTCTTGGAGCTGTTCACGGCTTTGCCGCGCCGATTGGCGGGATGATCGGCGCGCCGCATGGCATGGTCTGTGCCTGCCTGCTGCCGCATGTGATGGCTGCCAATGTTCATGCCCTGCAATCGCGCCGGCCCGATTCGCCCGTTCTCGCTCGCTTCGATGCTGTTGCCCGGGTGTTGACTGGGGAGCCGTCAGCCACAACCGGAGATGGCGTGGCATGGGTACAGGCTCTATGCGCCGATCTGTCTGTGCCGCCTCTGTCCAGCCTCGGTGTGGAGCAGTCGATGTTCCCAGGTGTGGTGGCTGCCGCGCGCAAAGCCAGCAGCATGAAGGCCAATCCCATCGTCCTGACCGATGAGGAGTTGGCCGCTATCCTTGAACAAGCGAGCTGACACCCGGAAACATCCATGGAAGTGGATTGATATGAGTTGGTGGCGTTCCTATCGAAACATCGTAGGCCTGGTATGCCTGCTGCTTGCCGGCTGCGCGTCGGGCGATGGAATTGCTATGACATCCATCGAGGCAGACCTTCCTACCAAGGCGAGATCGCCTTCTCCAATCCCGGTTACCGGTACACCAACCGCTACCATCGAGCCGACACTGACGGCCACGGAAATCCCCCGATCGACACCTACGCTTCCACCTGAAACCGGGCTGCCCAGTGTTGGGCCTGTCCTGGTATTCAAGGCGGCCGGAAATTCGGGTGGAGAAGAGCACTTATGGGCAGTCAGCCAGGACGGAACATCGCCGGCTCGTCTCGTCGATGAGCCGGTGTTGAGCTTTGCCGTTCATCCGCGCAGCACGCTTCAAAAAACGATCATCGCCTATGTCACCCCTTCGAAGCAGGGAGTATCAAACATCGATCTGAAGCTCCTGGTGCTGCCTGATGGGGATGTCAAGACTATCACGCCATTGGTCGGTGAGGGGTTCCCTATTGAGCTGTCTGACGTCCATCATCTGATTCAGGCGATACGCGCGGGTGGTCTGGTATGGTCACCGGGGGGAACTCTGCTGGCTTTTGTCGGCATGAAGGACAATGCCCAGGTTAATCTGTACACCTACGATTACAACGGAGGCGCCATCAGGCGGCTGTCAAACCAACCGTACCATGCGCTCTCGCCACAATGGTCGCCTGACGGTCGATTTGTCATATATAGGAGCACGGCGATCTCTGATACGGAAGGTACACAACCCGAAGGCTTATGGGCATCGAAATATGATGGTACCGGCCTGGTATCGCTGAGTGGCTCGGCTGGGAGAGACATCGAGGGTCGATATTACACGCAGGTCGTCGCTTGGCTCAACAATACAGAGCTGTTTCTAAGAAATGTACGATCTTCCCCAAGCTATGCTCTGTTGGCTAATGTCGACACCGGCGCGACTTCACCGGCTATCGACGAGCCGTTTGACCAGGCGGCCTACGCGCCGGAGTACAACACGTGGCTCCTGACCCGGATACCCGAACCTGGAGCAGAACCATCCCTGCTCCGCTACCAATATGGTGAACGGACAGAGATACCGGAAGCCGATATCAAGTGGGTGTGGTGGTCCGATGATCATGACATGTTCTTCGGGACAGGCGATAGCCGTCGTTTGTACACCATCACGCCCGCGGGCAAACTGTCGGAGATGCCCTTGGAGGCCGGCTGGTATAAGCAGTTCGACCACGAGTATCGGTTTTCCGTCTCCGCGGATGGTTCTTGGTGGGCATGGCACTACCCTGGAGGCAGCGGCAGGGGCGGGGCGGTCTGGGTCGGCGAGCCAATGAAGCAACCCGGCCACCTCGTCTCAGCAGGCACCAGCACAACTGAACTGCATCTGAGCTGGGCACCCGACAGTCGGCGCATCATCTGCCTGGTCGACGCCGGGCTCTACAAAGCCGAGGCGCCCGACTTCCAGATTGTTCCCATCTCAAGCAGTGTGCATGCCGTGCCTATGTCAGATTGGGGAGGAATTTGGATACGTTGATGCCAGATTTGCGCTGTTCGTGAATGCGATCAGCGCCAAGGCCACACAATAGGCGCGCGAGCGGTGGTTTCCCGTCTCACGCTTTCGCGGGGATGACAAGATTGACGAACAAAGGCATTAGACTCGTCACCCATCACTGTTTTGAGAGGAGCATCCAACATGAAGATTGCCGGTATCATTGGCGGGATCGGGCCAGAGTCAACCATCGAATACTATCGCCTGATCGTCGCATCATACCGCCAACAGAGGCGAGACGGCAGTTATCCATCAATCCTGATCAACAGCATCGACATGACGAAGATGTTGGCGTTGATCGGGGCAAATGAGTTGGCGGCGGTTACCGAGTATCTGCTTGAGGAAATAGACAGACTGGCTGAGGGGGGAGCTGATTTTGGGGCACTGGCCTCCAACACCCCCCATGTTGTGTTCGACGATCTCAAGCAGCGATCACCAATCCCGTTGATCAGCATTGTTGAGACTGCCTGCGAGGCCGCTAAGTCGTCAAAATTGCAGCGTGTTGGATTGTTTGGCACACGCTTTACCATGCAAGGGCGCTTCTACCCGAATGTTTTTACCAAAGAAGGGATCACCCTGGTTGTACCAGAGCCTGACGAGCAGACCACCATCCATGACAAATATATGGGCGAGCTGGTCCATGGAATAATCCAGGCTGAGACACGTGAGCACCTGGTGCAAATAGCCGAACGGATGAAAGTCGATGAGGGGATAGAGGGGCTGATCCTGGGCGGGACAGAGCTGCCCTTGATCCTTCGCGATGCCAGGGACATCGGCATCCCATTCCTGGACACAACCCAAATTCACGTCGAGCGCATTGTGGCCCAGCTTTTATCATCGTAAGCGACTCGACAATTCTATGTATCTGGCTTGCCTCGCCCTATAGCAATAGAGCCAAAAGGCTCATCGGAGGGAACTTATGCGCCGCCTCGCTATTCTTGTTCTGGCACTGATCGTATTTTTGCCTGCCCGTGCGTCGTCCGCTGCAACTGACAACACAGCACAGCTCGTCCCTATCTGGCCGGATGTCACACCTATCGCTTCATACGACATTCAAGTGGCACTTGACATCGACACAAAGATGGTGAGCGGACACGAGACCATCACTTATACCAACTCGACTGATACACCAATCCCGGATGTGGTCTTCCACCTTTATCTGAATGCTTTCCGTGACAGCACCAGCAGCATTTTTATGCAGGAGTCGGGTTCCCTCTCTCGTGGCTATTCATTCGATCCTGACTATCCCGGCGGGATCGAAATAACAGATATCCGCCTGGCTGATGGCACCACTCTGGAATTGGATCTAATCGAAGATGAAACGCTGGCCAAAGCCGAACTGCCTGAGCCTGTCGCACCCGGAGAGACGCTTAATCTGGAAGTTGAGTTTCAGTCGACACTGCCAAAGGTCTTTGCCCGTACCGGCTTCTACAAAGACTTCTTCATGGTAGGGCAGTGGTTCCCAAAACTGGGTGTCTGGCAGGATGGCGGATGGAACGCTTATCCGTTCCATTCCAACTCGGAGTTCTTTGCCGACTTTGGCAATTACGATGTGGCCATCACCCTGCCCGATAACTATGTCACCGGTGCCACGGGATTACTGGCGTCGACTAAGGCTAACAACGATGGCACCCAGACTGTCAGTTATCACGCCGAGGCAGTCATCGACTTTGCCTGGGCAGCCTCCCCGAACTTCAAACAAGCTACTCGCGATGTAGGTGGGCTCGAAGTGGTGTACATCTACCTTCCAGAGCACGCCTTCACCATCGACCGGGCACTCGATGCGACCGAAGCGGCTGTAACCAATTTCGGAGCATGGTATGGAGCGTATCCCTATCCTCGCCTGACCGTCCTAGATGTACCCGACGAGGCCAGTGGCGCGGGGGGAATGGAATATCCCATGCTGGTCACAGCCGGGCTTGAAGACCCGACCGGTCTGGGGCTGATGAAAGGCCAATACGATCATATGCTTGAGATCGTGACCATCCATGAGATCGGGCACGAATGGTGGTATGCAGTAGTGGCCTTCAACGAGGCAGAGGAGCCCTGGCTCGATGAAGGTATCACCGATTATTCTACTGTACGCCTGATGGAAAAAGAGTACGGCCCCCACGAGATGCTCGATATGGGCAGTATCAAGATGAGCTACCTGGAAGCGCGCCGCATGGAATATCTGATGATGCCTGAGACCCCCATGTATGGCAAAGCCTGGGATTTCGGTACATCAGATTATGGTGTAGGAGCATATTCCAAGCCGGTCATCTCGCTGCTGACCCTCGAAGGGGTGATTGGAGAAGAGCGGATGCTGAAGGTGATGAGCACCTTCTTCGAGCGTTACCGTTTCAAGCACCCAACGACGGAGGACTTCCGCGCCACGGCAGAGGAAGTCAGCGGGCAGAATCTGGATTGGTTTTTCGATGGGCTGGTCTATGGCAAGGAGATATTGAACTATTCTGTCAGCTCTGTGGAGGAACATCGTGTCACAGTGACACGCCAGGGCAGCCTGATTATCCCCACCGAGGTACAGGTGACCTTTGCGGATGGCAGCGAGGCTCTGGAAGCCTGGGATGGGAGCGAAGCACAGAAAACATTCGACTACTCCGACCGCCCGGCAGTGGTGCGCGCAGAGATCGACCCAGACCATAAGCTCCTGGTAGACTTGCAGTGGTCTGACAACGGTCTGTTGCGCCGCATGGATGTCTGGTCGTGGCTGGCAATCAATTGCCAGATCCTTTACCAAATCCAAAACATGCTACTCGGAGAGGGAGGGCTGTAACATGGAAGCACCTGTCAAAACCACCAGTTGGCAAGCATTCCGCAACGGGCTTACACGCTCGATACGGTATCCGCAGGTTATCCTATGCGCCTACTTGTTTAACCTGCTAACCGGTTTGCTGCTGGCCGTCATCCCGGCGCTGACTCTGGTCGACCCGGCTCACCGAACAGCCATCCAGGATGCCGCCAATGGCATCGATATGTGGCTGGTCGAAGAGATATTGGGATCCACAACTACCTATTCTATCCTGCAAGAAACGGCCTCCGGACCTCCACCATGGCTTCAGCAAGCTTCTCTGGTCGTATTCTTCATCCTGCTGGCCGTTCCTGTGCTTGCATGGCTGACAGCCAGCTTCCTTCGCGGCGGTATCCTGTTGGCCTACGTCGAAGCCCCTCAGCCATTCTCGTGGCAACGTTTCTTCTGGGGGTGCTGGCATTGGTTCGGCGCTTTTCTGCTGATCAATCTATTGCTGGAAATCGCCACCTTGTTACTCATGTCGATACTATTGGTAGGCATTGTGATGGCTGCATCAGCAGCTGGTGCCTGGATCAACTGGATCACTTTGTCGCTGCTCGTGCTGATCATCGTCCCATGGCTGGCGATTAGCGATTATACGCATCTGTTCGCCGTTGTCGATCAGACACGCAACGTCTTCAAGGCTTTTGGCAAAGCATTCATCCTGATCTTTCGCCGCCCGCTGGCCCTGGCGGGATTGTTTGGCCTGTCTTTGCTGATGTTATTGCTGATCCAGGCCGCCTTTCGCATCTTGCTGCCGAGCCTACCTCCGGATTGGTGGCCGCTGGTCTTCGTGGTCACCCAGGTCTTCATCATCGCCCGTCTGTGGTCAAGGCTGGTGCGATGGGCAGGAGCTGTGGATATCACATAGGTATTTACAAGTGTCTCGCGGACAGTTGGCTGTGAGGCGCTAGAAAGAAGATTCATCGATGAATGAGGCTGAGTTTTGGGACAGTTTGGAATATCGAGTCTGCGATGAGCTTGCATCGTTTACAGAAAAGGAAATTCGAAGCCTGTGGTGCGACGGCTTCGTTCCACAACAGTTCGCGTTGGATGCAAATGAGCCTTACATCGGCGGGCGAGTCTGGATAGGTGGCATCATTGGCCGCCGTCCAGACTATCAGGAAGATTGGCAGTTCCGGCTTATGATCGGGAAGTCGATCCACTCCCGCGCCGAGATTGTTTGGGACACGCTCTTGCCACCTGAAAACAAGACAGGCTGGCTTACTGTCGACCGCGCACGCAAGACAATCGTGATCGCTCCTCAGATAAAGTCGAGGAAATCATAGGGACTATATCCCCACAATTGCATACCACAGCCACAGTGTCGCCATGCCCAGGATGATGGTCAGCAGCAAGCTCTTGGTACGCCAGGAAATGAGCATGGCAACAATCGCCGCGATGAGGTAGGCATTATTGGCGATCTTGATTTGGCCGCCCGGCATCAGCACCTCCGGCACGATAATCGCTGTGAGCACAGCGGGTGGAACATAGCGAAGCGCTCGCAGCACCGGTTCGGGCATCGACACCTTGCCGAGCAGCGCCAGCACCGGATAGCGGACCAGAAAGGTGGCGGCGACCATCCCTACGATCAAAATAACCTCGTTCATGCTGCACGCTCCTGGTCCAGTACCGTTTTAGGCTGTGGCAGATAGGTTTCGGCGATCACACCAGCGATCACCCCGCACAGAGCAGCGATGATCAACCCGATCTTGTTTTCCAAAGGATACGCCAGTATCGATACCGCGCCTGCCACGATCACCGATACCAGGATTGGGCGTGTCTTCACTACCGGAACGATCAGGCCAATGAACGTGACGATCATCGCGAAATCCAGCCCTAAATTCTCAATGCCTTGAAGTGACTGGCCGGCAATCAGCCCAATCAGTGTGCAAAGCTGCCAGTTGCCATACATGGCAATCGATGAACCGAGATGATACCAGTGCTTGTAAAGTGAGCTGTCGTCACTGCGATTGTAGCGAGCGACGACAACAGCAAAGGTCTCATCGGTCAGCCAGAAGCCCAGGGGCAGCAGCCACTTTTGCGAGAGATGCCTGACGTGGGGCGCCAGCGTGGCGCCGTAAAGCGCATGGCGCAGGTTGACGACGAAGGTGGTAAGGATGATAAAGGGTAGACTGATACCCTGAGCAACCAATCCCGCGGCAATAAACTGAGCTGACCCGGCAAAGACAAACAACGACATCGACATAGTGGTAGCAGGAGATAAGCCACTATTGACGCCAAGTGCGCCAAAGATGACGCCAAAGGGAATCGCCCCGACAATCAATGGAAAGGTGTCTCGCACGCCGGCCCAGAACTCGGTGCGCCGGGATGGATTGCTCATTCGCATTTCTCTTTGTGGATGAAGTTTGTGGGTACCATCTCAACCGGCTACCAATACCCAACTGGCGACAGTCGACGATTAACCTGGACGGTTAGGGTATCACCATCAGCCCAATTTGCCGAAAAAACGCCGGTATCGATACCTTCGTCAATCGAAACTTTCCAGCCTGTGCCGCGTAAAAAATGATGAGATCGATCTTCATATTTTTGGAGGTAAGGACATGTCTGAGAATAAGGCCATCACGGTTGTATCAGAACAGCCACCCCTGGCACCACGCGCCCTGGCAGGCGGTATTATCGGCGCCGATCTGGGTCTGTTTGCTTTCATTGCCGGCAATGTAGATGGAGGATCGGCTGTTCTTGCTTTGCTGTTTACCTCGATTCCCGCACTTGGACTGGCCGGGATTGTCGCGCTGGCCGGCTATATCATCCAGCAGCGACATGGCTCGTTAAGGCGTCTCAACCAGGATTTGAGCAATCTTAATTCGTTGATGGGGCGTAGGTTGATCGATGAGGACGATTACAATGTTCTCAAACGGCGGATCATCGACGATTATCAGCCTCAACAAATGAATATCCACTCTATCGCCAGACCCGCCTTGTGGACGGCACTGGTGGCTTCTCTGATTCCACTCATGCTGGCCGGCGCCAGTGTGTGGTCACCCGTAGGGGGAGGATTTTTAGCCTCGATGCTATTGCCGGGTATGGGTGGGGCGGCTATTGGAGCCGTCGGCACGAATGTTGCCCATCGCCTCCAATCACGGCGATCTCATCCTGAGCTTCCCGCCGGTGAGCCGGTCGAATGGCAGGCGCTGGGGACACGGCAATCATTGCCGCTGAAGAAATAGCAGCCGCGTGACTGCGAGACTTGTGAACGATCCCAAATCCGCGTTTTTCTGCGTTCATCCGTGTCCGGTTCTCTGCAAGTCGATCAGCGTCATGTCTCCGGCCCCAGTTTCTTGCTGAGCGATCCACGCGACGCTCTTTTGCCTCTTTCTACGCTTTGATCATAAAATAAGTGGGAGTTGAACAGGTAGAGGACATCACAATGAACACTGACCGGAACCTTGCTGCCGCTTTGCCCTGGTATATTTTAGCCGCCGTTTTCTTGTGCTTGTTCATGGTAAGCAATACCATGAGATCGCCTGGTAGTGGGGTAAGTTCCGGCTCATCTGACCCAGGATGGTTTGTCGGAGGTGGCTCTTCCAGCGACTGGGATTCTGACGATGACTGGGGTTCTGGCAGCAGTGATAATGATGACTGGGATTTTGGCGATAGTGATAGCGGAAGCTGGGACTTCGATGACAGTGACAGCGGAAGCTGGGACTTTGGCGGCGGAGATAGTGGAAGCTGGGATTCTGGCGGCGGTGATAGTGGAAGCTGGTGATTGATGATGACGACTAAAGGCAGCTGGGCGCTTTGTGGTGTGATACTGGTATTCATGCTGTGCGGATTGGCCTTCTTACCATCGCCGCTGTATCTCGTTGCAGCATTCGTTGCCTTCTCAATCGGCAACTCGGTTGCAGGGACCACCCCAGAAGAAACATCAACAGTCCCCAGACATGTGTATCGACAACCGTCTATCCCATCGGCAGCAACAGCTCGCGTGGAGCTTCCGGAGAGGAACATGCCCGAAACTATCCCTACCGATCTCAAATGCCCCTCTTGCGGCGCCAATATCAAACCCAATGCCAAACACTGTTCTTTCTGCGGTTCCATTCTTCAGCCGGTCTTAGATCTTCCCGAGCCTATCAAACTAGGCGCATTAGAAGTCGGCAAAGACGTAACAGTGATCCATCCCCAGACAGGCGAGATGTCTTACAGGGTACGCGGTCGTCTGTTATATACTGAGTTGTGGCAAGCATCCTATGGTTCGGACGTGCCCTGGACGCCGACCGGCAACTATTTTGCCGGTTTTGCTTTGGAGCCATTTGCCTATCTGTTGAGCTGGCAAGACCGCTTTTACTTGCTTGAAACACATCGCACCTTGACGGATATGGACATCAACCGTGACTTTGCTCCCTATGCCAGACAGTTCGCTCAGTCAAATCAAACCGCGAAAGTCACATTTCGGTTTGAGAACCAACAATGGACAATGGTTGACATTGGGCGCTTTGCCATCGAGTTCGAGGATGGCGAAGGGTTGCACCTGCATAACGGGGCCATTGGCCGCTTCATTCACGCCGGAAATGATAACCTGGCCTTATTGATCGAGGATTTCCAGAGCGGTGGTAGTGGTGGACAAGATACACTGTGGAAGGGTTTTCAGATCGAAGAGACTGATATAAAGTTCTAACCGGGAGGAATATTTATGAACAATTTCTTGAAGCGGTACATGGTTATCATCGTCCTTGTCCTGACACTTGCTTTGGGACAGGCGATTTCATATTTTGCCAACCCTTCTGCCTGGCAGCAATACACAAACAGCCTGGGCACCGTTTTGAGTATGGTTGCCTTCTGGGGGCCGATTGTCGCCATCATCGCCGGCATTTTCGTCTGGGTGGTGATGCGGTTGTTGGGCTTCGAATCATTGGAAGCCATCCACCAGGAATCGGTTGAGCAGAATAACCCGGCGCCGGCTATCATCTTTGTTGGAACGCTGATCGCCAGTGTCTTGTTTCTCATGTTGGTTATTAAGCCCTGACGGTTACACTGATCTGATATCGAACTCCAGATCTCTCAGTATCTGGAGTTTTTTTGTCTGGCCAGCATAGGTGTCAACTTAAGGGTATGGCGTTGCTCTGTGATCTGTTTTCAGCTCTCTGCTCGCGGAGACTGGTTCGCGGCCGCCTGGCACTAATAGCCAAAAGCTAACAGCTAACAGCCAATCACACACTACGATTGAGCTTAAGTTGACACTTATGGTCTGGCCAGGAACACATCAATGCCTTAACCTTCAGCCACCTGGGGTATCAATCTGTCCCTCACCTTCTCCGGCAGCAAACCGGCCAGTGCGCGCGTCTCATTCGCGTCGAAGGGGCGCAGCAGGAGCAGCATCGACGCGTAGACCAACACACCAACCGCCAGCGCCGGCCACCGGCTCCAACTTGCCAGCAGGAATGTCACCACGCTGGTGACCAGGCCCGCTGTGGCCAATCGCCAGAGAATTTTGGTCCAGTTGATGGGCCCCAGCTCGCGCAGGATGATCAGGTAGAACATCGCCCACAGCACCAACTCAGACAAGATGGCGATCACCGCGGTTGCCGGGTAGGAATAGCGCGGGATGGTAACCAGGTTGGCGACGACGTTGAAGATCGTGACGACCAGGAAGGCGACAATCAGCCTGCGCTGGCGGTTGACGGCGATGATGACGTACTGAGTGACACTGTTCATCCAGCCGATGATCATGCCCCAGATGAAGATTTGCAGCGCGATGGCACCGTGCGGCAAGAAGCGTGCCCCGGCCAACACATCGATCAGGAAGGGGGCCAGCAGCGTCGTGAAGATAGCCGTCGGGATGGAGAGAATGGTCATCAGTTTGAGCGCCAGAATATAGGCTTTCTTGAGCCCCGCTTGATCATCGGCGCCCTGGCGGCTCATGACGGGGAAGAGCGAGAGTGTAAAGAGCGAGGGGACAACGCCGATCATATCGACCCACGTATAGACCACCCGGTACCAGCCCACCACCACCACTCCCTTGATGGCTTCCAACAGGATCAGCGCGATCTTAAAGAAGAGTGTCGCTAGCAAACTGTTGAGCATCAGTGGAAACGATTCGCGCAGTGCTGCTTTGATCAGCGACCAGTCGAAATCCCAGCGCGGTCTGAAGAGCCGCAGTGCCAGCGTTCCCTGGATGGCCAGGCTGATGGTGTTGACTACCAGGCTGACGGTGGCCAGCCCGATGATCCCCCACCCCAGGAACAATGCTCCGACGCCCAGCATAGTGGTCAGAAAGGCACTGATGGTCTGAACCGCGGCAGGGACTTCGGCTTTCTCGTAGGCGTAGAACAGCGCGGTCAGCCCGTAGCCAATCGATGAGAAGAATAACCCGGCGTAAAGTAGCCCCAATGTCCACAGACCGGCGCTGCTCATTGGCGGGCTGACAAAAGCCTGCCGGACGGCGACAAAGCCAATCATCATCGGGATGCCCAGGGCCGCCAGCCCAAGCCGCATCAGCGTAGTATTGACCACATATTTGTTGGCCTCGTCTTTACGCCGGGCGACCTCGCGTACCAGGAAAGTATTCAGGCCGAAGTTGGTGAGGATATCGAACCAGCTCCAGATGACCACCACGTAAGCGTACTCGCCGACACCTGCCGGGCCCAGGATTCGGTTGCCGGCAAAGGTCAGCACGAACAGGATGACCTTGTTGAACAGGTTGAGCACAATGGGGGCGATGGTATTCTTGGCGACACGCTTGACACCGATACCATCGCCTTCGCCACCCTCGCGGTAGAGGTAGCGCCAGCCCCACACGCCCAACCCGAAGAGCATCGCCATGCCCACCAGCAGCGAAGCCAGTCCGCCGAACTTGAAGCTGTCGGAGCTGAACTTGAGGCGCACCGTCCAATCGCCCGGCTCGAGCAGCACACCCTGGAAGTTGCCGTTGACCAGGTAGACGGGCACCTCCTTTTCCTGGTCTTCTTCCGTGCCGATGGGCCGCGCCCAGGCTCGCCAGCCGGGGAAGTAGGAGTTGGTGACGATTAACCAGCTTGTATCCTCGACCTGCGCATTGACCTTGATTTCATTGGCAGTGTAATCTGTGATGGCTGCGGGTTGTGGTGTACCCTGTATAGCGGGCTCATCTGGTGGGAAATCGAAAGGGGTGTTTTGATGGTTGACAACGACATAGTGCCGGTAGTCGTACTGTTGCGCCAACAAGGCAAACCCTTCGGATGGATTATCGGCAGCCGATATCACGGTGCTGGTCGCAGGCAACGTGAATGCCCTCGGTGTAGCATCGGCGTTCTCATAAATCTGCACCGCGTCATCCTGGTAAGCTAGCGACCAGCGCGGGTTGTCGATTGCCACCTCGCTGATGACGTAGCGCACGCCCAGCAGATCGAGCAGCGGCGAATCGAGCGCGTCGGGGTGATTGGCGTCGAGCGGGGAAATGCGGTTATAGGGCAGCATGCCCTGCGGCATGATGACCTTCGTGTAATCGGCGTACTGTCCAGGGATCAGGCTGTCGTAGCCGCCGGCATCTTCCAGCCCGTGCAGCCAGGCGATGTTGGCGTTGAGCGTCTTAGTCGTACCAGGCGCCTGGTAGGCCATCACCCGGAACGGCTCATGGGGATTGGCAGCCTGACGCTCCTTCAGCCAGGCAATCGAGGGCGGCACGATGTCCAGCAGGCGCGCGTCGGAAGCCGGGTGCAGCCCGATGACCGGGATGAGCAGGTCGGCGATGATGACCAGGACGGCCAGCGGCTGCCACACCGAGATGTGTCTCCGTAGGGGCACGATATATCGTGCCCCCGTGCGCGTCAACAGAAGCACCACCCCAGACAGGATCAGCATGATCGCCATGAGTAGCGCATTGGCAGCCTGGTATGAGAAGAAGACCTGCGCAGTTGGAAAGGCATTCGAAGCATTGGCTATACCTGTGAAAACCCGCTCGATCAGCCCATCGAAGCGGCTGTAAAAGAGGCGCGCGACGATCAGGCCGATCACCGTCAGCCCTCCGGCGCCGATCCCCGTCCAGCCGATCCATCGGGCTATCCGGGCAATGGGAGGCACGATGTGCTGATCCTTCCGAGGGGTGAGATAGTCCACCCCAAAACCCGCCAGCACAGCCACGCACAGCGTCATCGGCCAGACCCATCGAAAGGGTGAGTGCGATTGATTGATGAAGGGCAGACCGTAGTAGAGCAGTTTGTAGGCCGGTGTGCCGAAGACGAATGACAGGGAGAGGATCGCTAACACGGCAAAGGGTAGGGGGGATGTCAGGGTGGGGGCACGATAGTTTGTGCCCCGACGGAAGATACGCGACCACACCCAATCGACGGTTGCTATCAGCGCCAGCAGCATCGGCAGGCTGCCCAGGTAGGCCGAGCCCTCGACATAGTTCTTGATCCCCCACTCGGTGGTGGCGATTGCGTCACCGTTGGCGTTGGTCGATACAGAGACCCAGGCCCACTTGAAGACATCGAAGATGCTATGGTGGGTTGGACTGCCGTAAAAGTTGGGCATCAGGAAGGCCAGCGCGTGCCGGGACGGATAGGCCCAGTCGATGACCTGCTCGTAGGTCACCGCGCCCTCGCGGAAGCTGCGCGAGGCCAGCTCATAGCTGGGGATGAGCTGTACAGCAGCCAGCGCCAGGCCCACCACGACCAGGGCCAGCAGCCATGCAGCACGAACTGCCAACCATCGAGCTTTTTCCTGCCAAGATGTGGTATGTTGCGTCCCGATGGCCTCCGCGATCAGTCGCCATGCCGCGTAGAAGCCCATCACCAGCAGGGTGAAGTACAGCACCTCGACATGCCCAGCCAGCGCCACCATCCCCAGTGCCCCCGCGCCGATCATCGCCCAGGGCAGGCTCGATGGGCGTCCCATCACCGGCGCCTGCCGGATGACCAGCTCGATCATCGCCAGCAACAGCGGCAGCCAGGCGGCCCCGGCCAGGATCATCGGAAAGACCACACTGCCCATGAAATACCCGCTCAACTGGTAAGCCAGCGCGGCGATCAGCGCGCCGGGACGGCCGATCCCCAGCACACGGGCAAAAACGTACATGCTGAGGGCAGCCATCCATAATTGTAAGACGGTGAACCAGCCGTAAGCCGAGACCAGCGGCAGAATCAGGAAGAGTACACTGAAAGGATAAAGTGTCAGTCCCTGCCCAGCAGCGATGAAGGGTGACCCGACCAGGATGTTGGGCTGCCACAGCGGGATCTGTCCATCGGCAACCTGACGGCTGATGAACTGCCGCCACTCGATGTTCTCGAGGATCAGATCGGAATAGAGCATATTGTGTGGCTGCTCGACTCCATACTCAGCGGCCATTGAGTGGTATGGCTCATATTGGAAGAGATTCTCGGTCGGGAGGAGCGTCTGTCCACCAATGGTTTGCTGGTAGAAAAAGACCATTGGAACGATCAGCAAAATGAAAGCGATTAGAGCATCAGGTATGGTCTGGCGAAACTTTGTGTTCATATATGTCACCGTGATGGACAAGAGGCGCAGCCACCTGGCACACACCCCTGATATAGTCAACTCAGTTTGAGGCGGTCAGTCGGCCTGCGCATGGCGACGGCCGACACTAATGGCGTAGTGTCATTGCCAGAGCAATTTCGGCCAGTGAAATGATGCCAACTCGTCCAGCAAAAAATAACTCTTGTACCCGGACTGTTTTGGGCCCTGCAGTGTGTTCGATTATAGCAAGACCTGGGCCGATAGACACGTCGGGTTGTCGATATGCTTCGCTGTAACTACTCAGCTATTGGCATATGATGGGTAACGACATGAGATGTCATGAGCACCCTCGATGATTGGTTATGGCCCATTGAGGGTCTCGATGATGTTCTGCCGGACAGGGATATCGATCTGCCTGACGCGCTACTGGCAGACCGGTCGACGCCAAAAAACAGAACGCGCTTTCCGCTTGTTCTGTGTCATTCGGCTCTTTGGTGCTTGACGAATCGGCATGTTGGTGCTATCATCCATTCTATGGTATGAATATTCGGCCATGACAACCCTACAGAGGGATGAAGTGTTGAGAGGGGCAGCCGCGCGGTTGCCCGTGGCCGAGAGATCAGACACTCATCCTCCCCATCAAATGCCCCAAACACCCCTGACAATCCCGGAAATCTCCCACGGCAACAGCGGCACAAGCAGAGGATGATCGGAAGATCACCGGAGGATCACCGGAGGATCATGACTGGTACCCACAACAGTAAATCTATGCGCTCACACAATAAAAGGCGAAACGACTGTTTAACAGCATGCCTCTGAAGGCTGAGCAATCATGTCTGCATAGCGACCCAATCCAAACTGTCAATCTTTAACCCTGATGTAACTCGACCACGCCATTTCCGGACGCTACCGGCTATGTTTGAACAAGTCCAAAAGTTGACGGTATGAGTATAATGGAAGACAAACCATCAGCAGGATTGGATGTGTGTGGCGCTCTTCATCGACCATTTTTCTATCTACGCACCGACAACTCACATCCATCATCGCTTGAGCAGAGACTGTTCCGAAGCACTCTATATACCGTTTTTTCGTCGAGGCGGATCATGGATATTCCGGCTACCCTTGCCTTCATCGTCATCTTAATCCTGGCTGTGGCATTCATTGTTCGGCCGTTTCTGGCGCCTCAGGGAGATGAGCAAGAGCGAGCAGAAATGTATTACTCTGTCTCGGCCCTGCGCAAGCGTGCCGATCTACTGGCAGCGCGCAACCGGGTCTACCGCGCCCTGCGCGATCTGGATTCTGAGCACCAGGCCAACAAAGTGGCTGATGATGATTACACTGTTCGACGCCAGGCGTTGGTGACCGAAGGTGTCAGGATCATGGCGGCGCTCGACGATCTGGTCATGCCGGACGAAACGCCCGACACCGATCCCATCGAAGCGGCAATCCTGGCATTCCGCCGGAGTCACACAGCATTCACCCTGCCCAAAGAGGAGCTACGATGCCCCGAATGCGTGGCCATTGCCGGTGATGCAGTTTGCGACCACCGTAGCGACAGCCTGACTTCGGAAAAGTAAGGAACTGCTATGAGGGATCGATCTCTGTCCGGCAGTCTTATCGTTATGCGGTTCTGGCTGATCGTGGTTGTCGGTCTGACCGTGACCGGCTGTTCTTTATCAGACGAGCCGATCCCGGCAGGCCCTATTGAAATCGGCCCACTTCCCGGCGAGATAACTGATGAACTTGCGTTGGAGTCTTCTCAATCCCCCGATGTCCCATCTCTGCCAACATTGCCTTATCCGGAGAGAGTTGTGGCCGGAAAAGTACGCAACGGCACAGACGATGCCTCCATCCCGTCCGGGCTAAAAATCGAGTTGAGGGGGGTGATGGTGGAGGAGACAGGCTCTGCCAAGGAATTTCTCTCGCGGACGGTCGAGATTGCTCAGGATGGCACATTCCGCTTTGAGGATGTTCCTTTCGATGTTCCCTCCTCTGCTTACATTGTCCGAGTGATCTACGACGGTGTCGAATTTGCGGATGGCGCTATCGTCGATTCCGGTAAGCCGGCTCTGGATCTGTCACCGGTCATCTACGAGCATACCACCGATCCCGCGGTGCTCAATGTAGACGCCATGTATCTGATTCTCAACCAGCATCCCAATGCCTTGTTGGTAACCGAAGTGATGGTGTTGAGTAATGCCAGCGACAGGGTATATGTCAGCCCGCAACCAATCGCCGGTGGTCGGCGTGGCAGCATCCTGATCCCTGTTCCCGGCGATGCCTATGGTTTGAGCTTCGACGGCGGAGAGTTGGGCGGCCGTTTTATCGTCTCTGATGGCCATGTCTACGACACTCGTCAGGTGCTCCCAGGCGAGGAATCGCATATGATTACAGCCAACTATGTTTTGCCCTTCAGCGAAACTCGCCAGATATCATTTCCCATTACCTATCCGACCCATGTGGTGACTGTTCTGGCTGAAGAGGAGATCAAAGTTACTTCGCTGGTGCTGACTGATGGTGGCTCTCAGGTTATTCAGGGACAGGCTTTTCTCAAATACCAGGCATACAATCTGACTGCCGGGCAATCGCTCGACTTGCAGATCGAGCCGGCTAGCGGATGGATATCCACACTGCGATTCTTTTTGGCGGGGCTAATCATCTTGCTGGCGATCGCCAGTCTGTTTTACGGATGGCTGTTCGTTCGAGGGCATGGTAAGCTACGCGGTAAACATACCGATCGCTTCGCTATATCTCTAGGCCCGGAGCATCAGGGGCTGATCGGTCAGATTGCGGCTCTGGATGAATCATTCGAAGCAGGGAAACTCAACCGTTTTGAGTGGGAAGCCCAGCGGGCGGAGTTGAAGGCAAAGTTGGCGGAGAAAGCAGAATAGCGCATGTCAGGCAATGAGAGGGGCCCGAGCCCATTGATCGGATGTTCAGCGCATTGGGGCCGGAATAGATGTTGAGATGGTTATCAACGAGCCTATCCGGGCAAC
>JAFGLD010000083.1 GCA_016928235.1 Anaerolineae bacterium
ACGCCCAACGCAATCCTGACCCAATCGGGGTCAGGGGAAATCGCTGGGGCGAGATGCATACGTTTGTATTCATTTCAGGAAACAGTTGGTTCATGGCGCATCTGCCGGGCCAGTGGTTTGAGTTTCTCCCACAATTCTGGAACTGCAAGCTTCCCTGCCCAACCACGCAACGCTGGAGCAACTTGTTTGGGTATGTCTTTGGTCACTTACTCTCTCCCTGCACGAGAAACCCCATCCCCTGCCCCTCCCCATGCATGGGGAGGGGGATAGATTAAGAAGAGGAAGTTTATTCCTCTGTAATGGTAATGGTCTCGATGGCGTCGCCCGGAAACGCCGGGTTCTCCTCAGGGTTGCGCCGGGTGATCCCGTTGACCACATCCATGCCGCTCGTCACCTGGCCGAAGATGGTGTAGCCGCCGTTGAGGTCAGGCGTTGGGCCAAAAGTGATGAAGAACTGGCTGCCGTTGGTATCGCGCCCGGCGTTGGCCATAGCGACAACACCGGCCTTGTCGAAGGTCAGGTCGCTGTCTTCGTTGATGAACTCGTAGCCGGGGCCACTCATGCCGGTACCGGTCGGATCACCGCCCTGGGCCATGAAGCCCTCCAGCACACGGTGGAAGGTAACGCCATCGAAGTAGTGTTCGCGGGCCAGGAAGACGAAGCTGTTGACGGTTCTCGGTGCTTTGTCAGCGTATAACTCAATCACGAATTCGCCGCCCTTGGCCATCGTGACGGTGGCGGTATACTTCTTGTTCTTGTCGATCAGCATGGGGGGCTCGGAAGCGTATTGCTTGTTGCCGGTTTGCACAGGTGCCTCCGGCGCTTTCTGCGAAGCGACGATGGCCCAGATGATGCCGGCCACAGCCAGCGCAGCCACAATCGCGATGAGTATCCGGGGACTCACAGGTATTCTGATGTCGTCGTTGGTAGACTTGCGACGCGATCTCTTTGAGCGTTGTTTTTTGGTCATGACGGTTCTCTCTCCTGGTACAAGATGGGTCGATGGGAACTACCGCAAAAGCACGTAGAGGTGGGTCGCGTTGAGAGATGGGAACCCACCATGCTCTTGCATTTTCACGCCTATATCCTATCGCACATCGCCGCGGGTTGTCCAGATATAAAGTTGGGCTCGGTTGCCCGGCTTAGCTCACCCTTCTGTCGATGCGTAAATGCCGAGGTGATTGCCGACTGGTCGTTCCTTATAAGGGATATGGTTGTGGATGGGAGCATTGAGGATCACGGGCTTTCCTGATCTATCGGCGATCACCAGATCGGTCGAGCCGCCACCGTCCAGATTGAGGGCGGTGTACCCGCCGTGCTCGATGACGATCTGGGCCAGCTCCGGGATGGAGACACCCTCGCTGTATCGCCACTGCCGCCCATCGACCAGTACGAGGATCAGGATGCTGCCTGTCTTGTCGAGCGCAACGGCGGTACGCGGGTGGCGATGCTGGTGGTAACTCTCTTCCAGGGACATTCGGTAGGGCTGCCCGTCTTTGACGAATAGCCGATTACCGGAAATGGCGTTGTAGACCTCGCCCACAGGCTCGCCGAAGCCGGCGATGTTGTCGTCCGAGAGATAGAGGGTTGGGTGATTGACCATCCCTTGCGAATAGATCATGCCTTTGGAGGCGGCGAAGCCTGTCACGTCGACCGGATCGCCGGGATGAGGGTAGTAATCGAGCGGGCTGTTGTCGCGCCACGGTTCGAAGAAATCGCCGTTGATGGCAAGCTGGAGATCGTGTTCAGCGAGGAACTGCGAGGTGGTACGGGCTCGCAGCTGGTGCCCATCAAGCGGATCGGGCGGCGTGACCAGGAAGCCGATGCCGGGAGCGTCGAGATCGATCAGGATAATGTGGATCACCAGCGGGCGCGGCTGGCTGCGCACATCGCGGATGTAGGTGATCCCTTCGAACAGTGTCTGGTGGGCAGGCCCAGGAGCGGGACGATAAGCATATACCAGGGTGAGGGCGCGGGGGACGATCAGCGAGCCAAGGACGATCAGCAAGACTCCTGCGGAAGAAAGCCGCACCAATCGAGCGATTGTGTGCTGGATGCCGGACAGCTTCCGCAAGAGCCAACTGCTCAGGATGAGGAGGAGTAGGCTGGCGGCAATGTACCAAACGATCATCGGGATTTGGCCTGACTATTCATCACACGTAGGTTGGGTGGTGGCTGAAGCATAATGTTTCTTGAGAGTAAGCTCATTGGTTTTGTCGATTCCCGCCACCCAACATGCTTCACTCATACCCTATAGCATCCTCGAAAGGCACGACGTTCTTGGCTCCCCACCCCAAATCGTGGATACCTTGATGTACATAACGGTGAAAACTGGAATATTCCCAATCTCTTGGCGCATCGGCCAATCCATGCTTCACGGGGTTGTAATGGATATATTCCACATGTCGGGTGAGGTCATCATTGTCTCGGATTTGATGCTCCCAGAAGCGGCGCTGCCATATTGCCTGCTCACCCTTCTTTTGTCGTGATATGTTGGTGTTTCCTCGTAGAACCGGATCACATGTATGAGTGAAGGTGTTCTTGATCAGCCGCCAGCGGGTCGAGAAATCATTGTCTCCTTCAGGCAGTGTCCAGATGCAATGCAGATGATCGGGCAGCAAGACGAATGCATCGATTTTGAAAGGATGATATGTCATCACAAATCGAAATGCTTCTCGAAGGAGCGAGACGTTCTCAGTCGAGCAGAGGAATTTCCTTCGGTCATGTGTGACAACCGTGAAGAAGTATGTTCCACCTTCTGTTAGTGAGCGTCGGTATCGCATCAAATAATCCTCTGTGTCTTACACGGTGCGATATTCAAGCGTGCAACATGTTGGGTGGCGGGGATCGAGTAGGCAAAGGAGTGTTCTCACGAAAAGCTTCATGTCTATGCCGCCACCCAACCTACAGGGTTCATTATGGCACAAGTTCCGATCTTGCCATGTGTTGGGTGGCGGGGATCGAGTAGGACCATGAGTAGGCACTTGAGAAATCTCGCATTTGCGCCGCCACCCAACCTACATGGGTGTCAACTGTAAGGCTGAGATTGATGAGGTTTTTGACATGAATTGCTCCTGAGCTAATAAGAACGAAAACCCCAGGCAAGTGTACTTCACTTTTTCCTGGGGCTACAATCGGGAGAATGTAGTGTTTATGGGGTGTACCTAAATTGTTTTGTGATTACTGCGCAGCATTCGCATCCCGTTCAAGGTAACCAACAGCGATGCGCCCATATCGGCGAAGACGGCCATCCACAGGGTGGCTGCTCCAAAGAGCGTCAGCAGCAAGAAAGCCGCTTTGAGCCCCAGGCTGAAGGCGATATTCTGCTGAATGATCCCTCTGGCCCTGCGGCTGGCTGATACGGCCTCCGGCAGCCGGGCCAGATCGTCTTGCATCAGGACCACATCGGCGGTTTCCATGGCCTGCGCGGTGCCTGCTCCTCCCATGGCAATGCCAACAGTGGCTGCCGCCAGTGCCGGCGCGTCGTTGACTCCGTCACCGATCATAGCGGTTGCCCCATGGCGTGCTTGCAGCTCCCGAATGGCGTCGAGCTTATCTTCAGGCATGAGCCCTGCCAGCACTTCATCGATCTCCCCAATGCGCTCGGCGATGGCTTGTGCCACAGTGGGGTTGTCGCCTGTAAGCATGACCGTACGCACCCGTGGGTCGATGCGCTTGAGGGCTCGCAGCGCCTCGCGGCTGCCGGGGCGGGGTGTATCGGCGACGCTCACGAAGCCGATCAACTTGTCATCCTTGCGGATCAGCATCACGGTCTGCCCGCTTGCTTCGGCTTTCTCGACCAGAGGATGCAGGCCCTGACAGCCGTCGATGGGCTGGTGGAGCAGGGTGTGGCTGCCCACAGTGACCATCGAGCCGGCGATGGTGCCCTGAACACCCTGGCCGGCCAGTGCCTGAACAGCTTCCGCGGGAGCATAGCGATGGGCGAGCCCACGGGTATCGACTTCGGCCAGAACGGCCCGCGCCAGCGGATGCTCGGAGCGGCTCTCGACGGCGCCTGCCAGCGCCAGCATATCATCACAGGCATCGCAGGTTGTCTGACCGGGCCGGCAGGCCAGGGTGCGGGTTTCGATAACGGTTGGTTTGCCCTCGGTCAGCGTGCCGGTCTTATCGAAGGCGAACAGCCGGATGCGTGCCAGCGCATCGAGATAGGCTCCACCCTTGACCAGGATGCCGCGCCGGGCCAGCGCCGAGAGTGTGCTGACGATGGTCACCGGGGTGCTGATCACCAGCGCGCAGGGGCAGGCGACGATCAGCAGTGCCAGCGCCCGGTAGAGCCAACCGCGTGTGCCATCGGGAGTATCCAGAAAAGGCGCGCCAAAGAGCATCGGCGGCACGGTGGCCAACAAGAAGGCCAACAGCACGACGCCAGGGGTGTACCAGCGGGCGAAGCGGTCGACAAAACGCTCGATGGGGGCACGCTGTGATTGGGCCTGCTCGACCAGTCGGACGATGCGGCTGACGGTCGAATCGGTAGACAGGTGAGTGACTTCTATCTCGATAGCCGCTTCGCCGTTGACCGTCCCGGCGAAGACTTCGTCGCCTACGGCTTTCTGGACAGGGATGCTCTCTCCGGTGATAGGGGCCTGGTTGATGGCGGATGTGCCGGAAAGGATAGTGCCATCGACGGGAATACGCTCCCCAGGGCGC
>JAFGLD010000004.1 GCA_016928235.1 Anaerolineae bacterium
AACGCCCAACGCAATCCTGACCCAATCGGGGTCAGGGGAAATCGTTGGGGCGAGATGCATACGTTTGTATACATTTCAGGAAACAGACAAGCAATAGGAAATATCCACGGCGCCATCGTGAAAAACTGCGCTTCACAGACTTTGTGAAGTAATTGGTCTACCATTTATGTGCGTCTGACCGCAACAACTGACCTTACCACCTATGCTGCGTGGGCTTGAAGTCCATCATATGCCCGGTATAGTAAGATACGATGGCCTGTTCTGGTGCTGCTACCTCATCCAGGCGTGCAAAGTCATTGGCGTCAAAGACGACATTGGTCGCTCCCAGGTTTTCTTCCAACTGGGCCATTGTCCTCGGCCCGACAATCGGACTGGTAACCCCTGGCTGGCGTATCACCCAGCCCAGAGCAAGCTGGGCCGAGGTGACATTCTTCTCGGTTGCCAATATTGTAACGGTATCCATTACATTGTAGGCCAGGTCGCCGAAGTGTTGTGCTGTGCGTTTGCGGAACGCTTCTGATTGTATCTGGCTATCGCTCTCAAGACGTGATCCGCTGGGGATAACCTGGCCTCGCTGATACTTCCCGGTCAGAAAGCCGCGCGCCAACGGCGACCATGGCAGGATCGCCAGACCATAGGTCTGGGCCATGGGGATCAGCTCGCGCTCAATACTGCGGTCAAGCAGGTGATAGGGCGGCTGCTCGGTCACGAAGCGGTTGAGCCCGAGTTCTTTGGCTGCCCACAAAGATTCCATGACCTGCCAGCCGGCGAAGCTACTGGTACCGATGTAACGCACTTTGCCGGCACGGATCAGATCGTCCAGAGCACGCAGTGTCTCATCGATGGGTATCCCGGACTGCGGTCGATGAATCTGGTAAAGGTCGATGTAGTCGGTCTGCAACCGACGCAGCGATGCTTCGCACTGCTCGATGATGTGGCGACGATTGTTGCCGGCGGCCAGGACATCGTTGTCATCCATCGCCCCATGCACTTTGGTCGCCAGCACGATCTGGTGACGCTTGCCGTTGCGCTGCAACGCCTTGCCGACAACCTCTTCGCTGCGGCCACGGCTGTAGACGTTGGCCGTATCGACAAAGTTAATCCCCGCGCCGAGCGCGCGGTCGATGATATCCAGAGATTCGTCCTCCGGTGTCACGCCGCCGAAGTTCATGCAGCCCAGACAAAGAACGCTGACCGGGACTCCTGTACGTCCAAGGCTTCGATATTCCATTTGGTTCCCCCCATAGGATTAGCTCAGATGGCATAAAATCACTCAAAACAGACATTTGTTGTTAATTGTATTTGGTATGGCATTTCAGGAAAGTTTTCGCCCATTCGCAATAAGGTGGACGAGTAAAGGATAATGGGTAACGGCGCGAATGATGTGATGAATACCGGGAAACTTTCTTATCCTGATATTCGTAACAGGTTTATGGATATCCCTTTTCCCAAAATGGAGGGAGTGAAGTTATGAATAATGATCCTGTTTTCAGCCTGCGCCGATTGTCTGTCTGGGTCGGCCTGGTGGTTGGCATAGCACTCATTGCCGGCGCTGTCGCGCCGGTTCAGGCACTGGCTTCCGGACCGGAGCATACGCAGCTGCCCGTACCTGAATCGGTATCATGCGATCTCTGCGACCCAGGTGACCTGGATGCTTTTGTCGATGGCATCATGGCGACACAACTGACGGCCTATCATTTTCCCGGTGCCACAGTGGCAGTGGTCAAAGACGGTGAGCTATTATTTGCCAAGGGCTATGGCTATGCCGATCTGTCGACGCTCAAGCCGGTAGAAGCCGACCAGACGCTCTTTCACCCCGGCTCGGTCTCTAAGCTGTTCACCTGGACAGCCATCATGCAGCTTGTCGAGCAAGGCGAGATCGACCTGGATGCCGACGTCAACACCTACCTTGATTTCACGATCCCGGCCACCTATCCCGAGCCGATCACATTGCGGCACCTGATGACCCACACGCCGGGCTTCGAGGATCGATCGATTGGCTTGTTTGTCGCCACCGCTGCTGAGCTGATTCCACTGGGCGAATTTCTGACCGGCAACATGCCCGCTCGTGTCTATCCGCCCGGTGAGACAACCGCCTATTCGAATTACGGCACGGCTTTGGCCGGCTATATCGTCGAGCGAGTGTCGGGAGTACCCTTCGAGCAGTACGTCGAGGACACCATCTTCCGGCCGCTCGACATGCGGCGCAGCACCTTCCGTCAGCAAGATTTCCCATCGAGTCTGGCAGAGGATGTTTCGATCGGTTACACCTATGTGAACGGTGCGTCCCAAGCGGGCGAGCCCGAATATGTCCAGGCTTTCCCGGCAGGGTCTTTATCGTCAACAGCCACCGACATGGCAACGTTCATGATCGCCTATTTACAGGGTGGACAGGTGGGCGATGCGCGTATCCTCCAGGAAGAGACCGTTCAGGAGATGTTCACCCGGCAGTTTGCCAACGATCCGCGGACACCCGGCATCGGGCTTGGTTTCTACGAGATACACGCCAGCAATCCGCGCATCGTTGGACATGAGGGCGACACGATGTACTTCCACAGCCTGCTGGGGCTGATCCCGGAGCACAACGTGGGGCTGTTCGTCTCTTACAACAGCGGCGGCGAAGGCGGCATGGGCGCTATGCTCGCGCGGCGGGACCTGCTCAGCGTCTTCCTGGATCGTTATTATCCCGTCGAAGACGCGCCGATCCCGGCTCCTCCGGCTGATTTCCTCAGCCGCGCCGGGCGCTTCGCCGGATCGTACGGATCGTCACGCAGCAACTTCACCTCAACGGAGAAAGTGATCGGACTGTTCCAGTCGCTCAACATCAGCCCAACACCGGACGGCACACTGCTGGCCAGCTACGGCCCGATCCAGATGCAGCTGGTCGAGGTTGAGCCGCTCAAGTTCCAGAATGTCGATGATGGAAGTTGGGCCGTGTTCTCGGAAAGCGAAGATGGGCAAATCACGGCTGTCATGATCGATTGGGACCCGACTGAGAAATTCATCAAACTGCCCTGGTATGCCAGCCCGTCAGTGCACATGCCGGTGTTGATGCTCTGCCTGGCCTTTTTCCTTGTGGGGGCGATCGGTTGGTCGATACGCCTGGTGGAAGAGCGTGGTCAGGCCAAGATCAGCGGGGAGCATCGCCCGCTGCTGCCGCGCCTGGCGCGCTGGGTGGGGATCGCCATGGGACTGCTGAACGTCATCTCTGTTGTTGGCATAACGATACTGTTTGCGCAAGTCTCCGCCGCGCCGTTCGGCATCCCGCCCGCGATGACTATCATGATGATTATCCCGGTGGTGACTGCCCTTCTGACGCTGGGGATGGTGATCCTCAGCGTTCTGGCCTGGAAGAATGCCTATTGGCGCTTTAGTGGGCGATTATTCTACACGCTGGCGACGCTGATGGGGTTGGTTTTTATCTGGATAGTCAACTACTGGCACTTGTGGGTGATCGGGCAGGGGTAACAATATACGACGAGGGGGCATAACAATGCGCCCTCGTGAATTAAAATCTCCTGATTTAACTATACAGATGGAACGAACGGGTGCTACTGAACGGACAGCGTGGCCACGATGCTCAACACCGGAGGGGTTAGCAAGATAATAACCCATGCAAAACCCAGAACCTTGAGAACATCGCTGACTGAGGTACTATCCGCCTGTTCAGGGTCAAACTCTATTCCGGTTTGGTCTTCGCTGTCTATAGCATCTTCGTTTTCGGGCAAGTCCCAGATCAGCAAGTCAAAGAAGGGCACATTGATTGAACCAACTCGATCGGTCCTGGCATAGGAGACAATCAGATCGTTTGTAAAAGCGGCAAACCTGTGCCAGGCCAGTATGATCTGGCTGACAAGAAGCAGCATTGCCAGCAACGTCGTAATCAGTAACGGCAGATTAGAGATACTTTGACGTGCCTGCCCTAACATGGCGAGCTGTTGAAAGAAGCTGGTGATGCTTCCCCCAAAACCCAGAAACGTGGCATAGCCAGAGGTATATACAAGGGCGACCAATACAGCTATCCACATGATAACCGCAATCCATCTATCATGAGAGTGGAATGGGTCTTGCTTAGTAACCACAATATCCTCCAGGTAGTAATGAAGACAAAGCCGAATAAACCATCTACGTATCTTCAAGAGTTGAGAGACTTCCGAAGTCTTTGATAAGATCGCCTCATCAGGAAGCCGGCGATGGAGACTTCGGAAGTCTTGTCCCCGCATTAGTGAGAAGATACCCATCTACGCCTGCTCGATATCTTACACCATAATTGGCAGTCTCAACACTGACATCTCCATGTGTAAGTGTCATATCGCGCAGCCAGAGTATGACTATGTGGAAGTGCATTTCCGGTTGCGGTGTGTTATAACTGACACCATAGGTGTCAACTTAAGGGTCTGGCGCTGCTCGGTGATCAGTTTTCAGTGATCAGTTTTCAGTTCTCTGCTCGCGGAGACTGGTTCGTGGCCACTCGGCAGAAGCTAATAGCCAAAAGCTAATAGCCAATCACACACTACGATTGAGCTTAAGTTGACACTTATGTAACTGACACTACCTTTTTGCAGTTCTTGGCGGGGGAAATTAATACGTTCTCATTACTTAGGGAGTTTTCGTGCGTCTCGTCGTCAAACTCGGAACATCAACCCTTACCAACAACACCTCGAATCTGTGCTCGCCTGTGCTGATCGAGCTGGCCAGGCAGACCGGTGTGCTCCAATCGAAGGGGCACCAGATTGTGCTGGTTTCTTCCGGCGCGATGGCAGTTGGGCTCGGCAAGCTTGGGCTATCGCAGCTGCCTCGCGTGATTCCGGCCAAGCAGATGCTGTCTGCCATCGGGCAGCCGCGCCTGATGGCCCACTATGAGCAGATCTTCGATCTATATGATCTGACGGTGGCCCAGGTGCTGCTCACCCGCGCCGATCTGGCCAGCCGTCGCCCTTACCTCAACGCGCGCAACACGTTGGTCGCTTTGCTGGAACATAACGTCATTCCGATCATCAACGAGAATGATACTGTCGCCACCGAGGAAATCCGCGTGGGTGACAACGATAACCTCTCGGCCCTGGTCGCCAACCTGATCGATGCCGATTGGCTGATCCTGCTCACCGATCAGCCGGGCTTGTTGACTGCCGATCCGCGTACCAATCCGGATGCCAGACTGGTGGAAACCGTCACCGGGCCTGAAATCCCTGAGGCGATCTGGAAGTCGGCCGGAGGGCGCGGATCGAAGCTGGCGGTAGGTGGTATGCTCACCAAGATTCAGGCCGCCGATCTGGCCCGCCGTTCGGGGACAGCCTGTATCATCGCGTCAGGTAAAGAGCCGAATGTCTTGCTTCGTCTGGTCGATGGAGAACGGCTGGGCACGCGCTTCGAGGCGGTGGCTTCCGCGGTAGAAAGCCGCAAACGCTACATCCTGTCGGCGCGCCGCGCGCCGGGCGTGGTGACCATCGACGGGGGAGCCGTCGACGCGCTGCGACGGGGCGGCAGCCTGCTGGCCGTCGGCGTGACGGAAGTTAATGGGAAATTCGAGCGCGGTGACACCGTTCGGGTGATCGATCCGGCTGGGAATGAAATCGGCCGTGGGATTGTCAACTATGGCAGGCGCGACTTAAAGCAGATCCTCCGCCGCCGATCGGACGAAATCGAAGGTATTTTGGGGTATCATTACGGTGATGAGGTTATCCATCACAACGATTTGGTGTTGCTGTAAGCAGTTGTCAGTGATGTTAGCTTCATAAGCTATCCGCTTTCCCGCGATCCAAATGATGAGTAGTGTAGGAAAGGTTAACTGTAATGGCCTCTCGTCTATTTCCAACCCTGATCGTGCTTCTCACCAGTCTTCTGGCAGCAGGTTGTGCTTCGACTTCGGCCGTTACGGCTACCACATCATCTAGCCGACAAGCTGAGCAAACACCAGTCCCGACGGCCTCGCCAACGCCTCTGGAAAAACGCATCACCCTTTCCGATGAACATTCTCTTCGCGAGGGCCTGGACTGGTCCCCTGATGGCCGCTACCTTGCCGATGTGGATGAAGGTGGCATCGTCACGGTCTATGATGTTGGGAGTGGAGAAGTGCTTCACACTCTCGAAGGGCTGGCGACACTAGGGTCAAGCTCGATCAACCCGGAGGTGACATTCAGCCCAGACAGCCGTTATGTCTTGTCTGGAAATGATGAAGGTGTTATCCATATCTGGGATATTCAGACGGGTATTTTAGTTCGCCGATTGTTGGGATCAGGTGCATCTGTCAACGGAGTGGCTTGGTCTCCCAATGGCGATCTGGTAGCCGTATCCTCGGGGAAAGTGGTGGTTTGGGATGTTGCCACCGGACAGCAAAGGTTGGTGCTGGACGATGCCAATGGGATAGAGACAGTGACATTTAGCCCCGACGGCTTGCTGCTGGCGGCCGGCGGCAATGGTCATGCTTATATCTGGAACATTGCTGATGGCCATCTTCTTCATACACTCGATGTGTGTCGGTTCCGTGTTTTCTCGGTGGCATTTAGCCCCGACGGCACTCTCTTAGCTACGGGCACCGAAGGCAACAGTCAGGGTGAGCAGATCAAGCTGTGGGATGTTCAAACCGGTGAGCTTGCTACCTCGGGTGAGATGGAGCAGGGAACGCGGCCCATAATCGGTGTTGAATGGTCACCTAATGGCCGCATAATAGCGTCGCTTGACTGGAGTGATACATTACGCCTGTGGGACGCTGACACACACCAGCTTCTATATACTGAGCGTCAGCCGGAGTTTACCAGTGCCATAGCGTGGTCACCAGATAGCACACAGTTGGCTCTTAGCGGATCGAGTGGTATCAACATCTACAATCTTGCTGCTTATCCTGAAGTGGCTGCGCTGATCGGCGGCAGTCAGGCCGCGTCTCAGTCGACCCCGGTTCCAGTTGTGATTGGTACTCCGGATGCTCTGCCAACTCCGACCACTATTCCGAAGCCGCTCCCTGATCAGGCGCGGTTAATGCTTCCTGCTGTGTACTCAGGCCCTCTGCCCGATGGCGCATTGGCTCAGCTCGGCCTGGGTACCGTTGGTTCCATCCAGCAATCTCCAGATCAGACGCGCGTCGCAGTGAGCACATCGGTGGGGGTGACTGTCTACAACCTCAATCCACTGGAAGTTACCTGGGTAACGCGTACAAAGTACCGGGTTGGTGTACTTGAGTGGTCGCCAGATGGAAAGAGCATTGCGGTCCTCTCAGATGAAAATGACAGCCCATATACGCTGATCGTCGATGCACAGACTGGGGCTATCCTTTATGAGCTCAAAGGGCATAGTCGCCCTGCTGGTTCTCTGGATTGGTCGCCTGACAGCACGCAATTGATCACTGGCGGGTGCGACGGAGCCGCGATTCTCTGGGATGCTCAGGCAGGGCAGATGCTTCGCCGGATGGTTCGAATCTACGATGATGGCACACCCTCTGACACACCTGATAGCGAATACAAGCAGCACACCGTCGCGTTCAATGTGGATGGAACGATGATTGCAGGGTACTTTTACTTTGGCGCAGCCGACTATGGTGGACCCGACTCGCTGGTCACATTGTGGAATACCCACACCGGTAAACAAACCGGATTGTTGCAAACAAATAGTCGTATATCCGAAATGGCTTGGTCATCTGCTGATCCCTCCCGGCTGGCAGTTGGATTGGAGAGTTCCCAGGTTCAAATCTTCGATGTAACCACACAGAAGCCTGTCGCTGAGTTGGAAACGTTGAATGAGACATACAGTCTTTACTGGTCGCCAGATGGTATGCTCTTGATCGGTATTGACTGGAGAGGTGCTCTGATCGCATGGGACACGAAAACCTATGATGAGAGCTACATCCTCGAACAAGCCGGATCTCGGCTCGCCTGGGCACCTGATGGCCAGACTTATGCAACGGTGGGCGGATACTACGAGAATTTTCCACACACGACCATTTGGGAAGCACGCACCGGGCGGGAAGTAACCCGTGTGGATGGCTATGTTTTGACAGGCTTCATGAAGAGATCAAGCCAGATTGTTGGACGGGATCTGTATTCGGGCCAGCTGGCTCTGGTCGATGCAGCCACTGGCCGGCAGCTGGCACTGTTGGGCCGCGATCTTGAGGGGACACAGGGGATCGATAGCCTTGCATGGTCACCAGATGGGGCAAGAATCGCAGCAACTGGCACCAATCGCAGCACAACGAAGGTTACAGTTTGGGATATTGCCTCCCATAAACCACTCTACAATCTATCTCACGCAGAGCCCTCAGGAACATATGCTGTGACCTGGTCACCTGATGGGCAGATTGTGACGACAAATCGAGAGCATATAAGGATATGGGATGGTGACACAGGGCAGGCGCTCGAAATGAATATTCCGGACATTGCCGCCGACGATCTGGCTTTTTCTCCAGATGGGAATCTCCTGGGGGGGATAAGAGAATCGACCATCTATTTGATCGAGATGCTTAGCGGTGACAAGCACGAGATTGACATCACCCATTTCATGGACCAGACAAGGTTACAGAATCCCACGAACCTGGCATGGTCACCCAATGGCACAAGGATGGCAGTTGTCGATGCCGATGGCCGCATCTACATTGTGAATGCATTGACGAGAGAAGTGATACTCACAATCGAGCCCAATGTGGTTGACGGGCCAAGGGGGGGGATGAGCGCGTTGGCGTGGTCACCGGATGGCACGGAGATTGCGGCGTCTGCGGAGAAGCAGCGCATTGACATCTATGATAGCTCCACTGGGATGTTGCGCCGATCTTTTGGCGCGTATCTTTATCCCAATGAGACTGCTATCGAGGGATATTTTGACTCTAACTCAATTTCATCATTGTCATGGTCGCCGGATGGAAAAACAATTGCAGCTGCTTATGGAGACTCTCCTTTGGTCAAGTTGGGTTTTATTTACTACCCCAGACCACCCCGCCCGGTAATCCTATGGGATGCCCAGACAGGAAGGCAATTGCGTCGCTTCGATGGTCATACGGCCGAGGTGCAGGTGGTCGCCTTCAGCCCAGATGGCTCGATGTTGGCATCAGGTGGTTATGATGGTGTGACATACATCTGGCAGGTGCCCTAGTCCTACCAAGGGCAAGAGTTTATAGGCAGTACCGCAAAACTTGCTATGTTCCTGCAGGTTCTTGCGTGAATAGCGCCTTATCAACGCTGTCATTCCCGCGAAAGCGGGAATCCACTCGTGCACAGACGGTTATCAACCCGGCGAACAAACTAATCCGGTAACCGTACAGATCAATGTAACCTCACTCCTATTTTCGTGAGGTAGGTCTATGTCTTGCTCGTGCAAGAGAGAATCCAAAGACGTGGAAGTGGATTCCCGCTTTCGCAGGAATGACAATGACACGGACTGCGTACTCATAGCAAGTTTTGCGCTATTGCGTTTATAGTATTGGGTTCACTGGTTACCATTGAGTACCAGGGTTGACTACCTGCTTACTGGCAACGAACAATCAATTGCTCACGACTGGAGTTTCTTATGCTGACTGACATGGGGCGCCGCGCCCAATCTGCGTCCAGGCAACTTGCCCTGGCCTCCACCGAGAAGAAAAATCAGACGCTGCTTACACTGGCCGATTATCTCATCGATTCCCGCGCCGATGTCCTGGTAGCTAACGGAAAAGACGTCGAAGCTGGTCGCCAGAATGGGCTGAGCGATGCGCTGATCGACCGGTTGATGCTCAACGATAAGCGCATCGATGCCCTGGCCGCCGACCTGCGCCACCTGGCCGAGCTGCCCGATCCTGTTGGCGAGCACTACGATGAAACCGTTCTCCCCAATGGGCTGCGATTGCACAAGCAGCGCGTGCCGCTGGGTGTGCTGGGCGTCATCTACGAATCGCGCCCCAACGTGACGATGGACGTCGCCGGGTTGTCAATCAAGACGGGGAATGCCGCTATCCTGCGCGGCGGCAGCGAGACGATCACCTCCAACCGTGCCCTGGTGGGGCTGGTGCAAAAGGCGCTGGTCGCCAGTGGGCTGCCCGCCGAGACTGTGCAGTTTATCGACAGCCCTGACCGGGCACTGGTCCTCGATCTGCTCAAGCTGCATGAGTATGTCGATATTATCATCCCGCGCGGTGGGGCCCAACTGCACCAGTTCTGCCGCGAGAATAGCCAGATACCCGTTATCACCGGCGGGCTCGGCATTTGCCATCTCTATGTCGATCAGTCGGCCAATCTGGACGCTTCGCTTCCGGTCATTCACAATGCCAAGACCCAGCGGCCCAGCGTCTGCAACGCCCTCGATACCATTTTGGTGCATCGAGCGGTGGCGGCAGACTTCCTGCCGCGCGTGGTCGATGCTCTTGCCGGGGATGGCGTCACCTTCCGGGCCGATCCATCGACCATTCCTTTCTTGGGCAATCCCCTGCCGTCCTCTGTCCAACCCGCCGGCCCGGACGATTTCGATACCGAGTGGGTGTCGCTTGTGCTGGGCCTGAAGGTTGTCGATGGGCTGGATGAAGTGATCGCTCATATCAATGCCCACAGCACCTTCCACTCTGATGGTATCCTGACTGAAGATGCCGACAATGCCGCGCGCTTTATGAATGAGGTCGATTCGGCTGCTGTTTTCGTCAATGCCAGCACGCGCTTCAACGACGGCGGGCAGTTTGGCTTGGGCGCCGAAGTGGCCATCTCGACCCAGCGCCTGCACGTCCGCGGCCCGATGGGCTTACGTGAGCTGACCACCTATAAGTGGGTGGCTCAGGGCGAGTATCACGTGAGAGAATAGAGGGCTTTGTTGCTCTGTCTGTTCAGGGCCATCCCGGCAGTCACTTACCGGCCACCTGATGTTATTCCCCAGGTGGCCGGTTGCTTTCGCGCTGTTTTTCGCCCACCTGCTCGCCGAACCCCCTGTCTGTGATTATCTTGCCCCTTCTGTCAAAGCCCGTTACAATCGCGGGTATGTCATCATTTCATCCGCGTGACACATTGGCAAACCGTTTGATTGGGCTGGGTTGCCTGCTGTTTCTGATACCATGTCTACTGAGCGTGCTGGCGGTCGTCTTCTACATCTGGCCAATTGCCTTCTCGATCCTGCCTGTAGGATTGCGGCCGGTTCCGGTTGCCCAACAGGGTGAAGTATTACTACTTGTGGCAGAGCTGGATGGCAGCGCGGGCGCCGATCCAACTGAACAGATTGACAAGACATTACAGGGGTCTGTTTTGGATTTCCGAAACGGGGGGCATCAAGCCTCCTCTATGCGGATAGGTCGCCTGGCAGACATTCCTCTCTCCGATCAGGAAGCTCGAAAGCTGGGACAGCACTATCACGCTGCCTTTGTGTTATGGGGAGCGTATGACTCATCAGATGTTTATACAGTGACCTGCTCAGTCCTTCAGCCCGGCGGCTTGCTGGAGCCCGATCAATTCACGCTGACACTCCAACAGGACGATACGTCTGACCTCGAAGACTTAGCTGAACTGCTTTTGGCAATAATGCTCTACCACTCTGGTGATTACTATCACGCGGAAACGGTCATCGATGCTCTCCCCAATAATCTCGATCCCACTCTGGTTGCCATTTACCAGACTGCAATTTATCGTTCGGTCAACAACTACGCCAAGGCGCTATCGGCCATCGATGCTGTGTTGGCCCAACAGCCGGATGATGCTGTGCTTTTAACCCTCAAAGCTTCGATCTTGCTTGACCAGGCACAATATGAAGAAGCTATTGACGCAGTGTCGATCTCTCTGGAACAAGAACCTGATATGGCTGAAGCCTACTTTGTGCGAGGTGCCGTCTACCGGGCCAGGGGAGATGCTCAAAGTGCTTTGGACGACTACACCCATGCGTTGGAGCTGGCGCCGGACAATATCAAAGCTCTTCGCTCAAGAGCGCAGGTTCACCAGACGTTAGGCAATACTCAGGCAGCACTGTCCGACTACACCGCTGTGATCGAGCTCGATCCGGACAATTACCAAAACTACCTGGAAAGAGCCGGTGTGTACACTTTGAATGGTGACAAAGATGCCGCGCTGGCTGACTTCGAGCAAGCGTTGGTAGTGGCCGAAGAAAGTAATGCATCCAACTATGATTAGGGATGTGAAAATAATTAAACCTTCCGACAGGTAGCTGGAGCAATATCGATGAACCACTTACCCAGACCTGGGCTGTTTCAACC
>JAFGLD010000084.1 GCA_016928235.1 Anaerolineae bacterium
ATTTTTTGTGTATGTCTCCAGTGTTCAGTTTGCCTGTATTTTACCCCTTCCCCCCCTTTTTCCCCCGGAATTCTGCGTTGACCCGAATCATATACTGTGTCGCTTTAATCGTTTACCTTTTTCGCAGGAGTGGAAATAGCTCATCGGCCTGACGTGCTTATAAAACTCGTTGATGATTGCTATCGGCATTCTGTCTGATCTCTGGTAAACTTACGCGCAATCTTGTTAGATCAGTTGTTTACACATGTTTTGTCTGACATCTACATAGACACTGTAACCCCGGCAATTTGAATAGCGTTTCTGGTAAGACCTTAACATTCGCGCGATGTAGAGCAAACCAATCATTGCCAACATTGGCACATCTGTTGGCCGTTCATGTATTCGACCCATTTTTCCGGTAATGGGTAGAGGGTGTCTGGCCAGTATTCTCACTTCCACGATAGAGGAAATCATGAGGATGAGGGGGAAGGTGAGCCGTGTAATCGAGGGGATAGTCATGTGATGTCCCCGCGAACGATCATCACTGATAGTCTTATGGGCTCACCGAGATAACTATTCCTTTATTATTGGCAATTTCTTCCAATCTGAAGGGCATTCTTATCTCCTAAGAGCCCCAATATCCACTTTCCTAAATGAAAGGATGCACAACAATGGCTCACCATATTTTGATAACCGATCCAGTTCCCGAATCCGCGCTTGAGGTGCTGCGTCAGGCCAAGGATATCACCTTCGATGCTCCCGGCAAGATGGAGCGCGACCAGGTATTGGCTTCGGTTGGCACGGCCGATGGGATGATCATCCGCAGTGGTGTAAAGGTCGATGCCGAGATACTGGCTGCCGCCACCCGGCTCAAGGTCATAGCGCGGGCCGGTGTTGGCGTCGATAACGTCGACCTGGCCGAGGCCAGCAAGCGTGGCATCGCCGTTATGAATACGCCTGCCGGCAACTCGGTCGCTGCGGCGGAGTTGGCGATTGGCCTGATGTTGGCCCTGGCGCGGAATATCCCAGCGGCCCACAGTTCGATGGCCGAGGGCAGGTGGGATCGTAAGACATTCATGGGTACCGAGCTGCGCGGCAAGACACTTGGGCTGGTCGGTTTTGGACGGATTGGGCAGGCCGTCGCCAGACGCGCAGCCGCCCTTGAGATGCGCATCCTGGCTTATGATCCCTATTTGCCGGATGCCACCCAAGCCGCGAAGGAAGTAAGCGTAGAACTGGTTGATCTGGATACCCTCTACACACAGGCCGACTATATCAGCCTGCACGCCGTGACCAGCGCCGAGACACGTGGGCTCATCAACCAGACGAGCATCGCAAAAATGAAGAAGGGCGTCCGAGTGATCAATGTGGCACGCGGCGCGTTGATCGTGGCCGACGATCTGGCCGCGGCGATTAAGAGCGGTCAGGTGGCTGGAGCGGCGCTCGATGTCTACGACCCGGAACCGCCTCCTGCCGGCTATCCGCTGGTTGGTTTGCCCGAAGTTGTGCATGTGCCGCACCTGGGCGCCAGCACCAAAGAGGCCCAGGTCGCAGTGGGTGTCGAAGCGGCGCAGTTGGTCGTTGCATCACTGGTGGATGGCATTTACAAGAATGTTGTCAACCAGGATGTTCTCAACAGATAAGATTGACATGTCCAATATTGACAAGGGGCCCGTTGAGCCCCTTGTCTGTTTCAAAGACATCTTTCGATTGTCCTCGATCTGTGACTTTGTGCTCTCAATGGAGGTGAATTGTCTTTAGCTCGCTACTCTTCCCTGCTGTTCGATCTCGATGGAACGCTCACCGATCCCAAGTTGGGGCTGGTCCAGTCGATCCAATATGCCCTGAGCAAGATGGATCGGCCTATACCGGACAGCCGAGAGTTGGAGTGGTGCATTGGGCCGCCGCTGCGCGCGTACTTCCCCATTCTGCTCGACACAACGGACGGTGATCAGGTGGAACAGGCCATAACTTTTTTCCGGGAACGTTTCTCGACGATAGGCAAGTACGAGAACAAAGTCTATCCGGGTGTTGCCGAGATGCTGGGCCGTCTCAGCCAGAGCGGTTATAGACTGTTTCTTGCTACAGCCAAGGCAGCAATTTATGCTCGTGACATCCTGGAGCACTTTGATCTGGCAGACTATTTCGATGGCGTCTATGGCAGTGAACTCGACGGTCGGATGAGTGTCAAAGGCGACTTGATTGCCTTGATCCTTACCCGGGAAGCAATCGATCCGGAGCGCGCAATGATGATCGGCGATCGAAATAGCGACATCGAAGGCGCTAAACAGAACGGTGTCAAGGCCGGGGGTGTGACGTATGGCTATGGCTCGGCTGAGGAACTGACAACCGCCGGGGCCGATGTTCTATTTGACAGTCCGGCAGCCATCGCCGGTTTCCTGATCGATCAAAAATAGACCGCCTACATATATCATCAGATAGAAAGGCATAATACCATGCAAGCTCATGACATTGCGCAACAGAACTTTGATCGGCTCATCAGAACAAACCCCTATCCGGGACGCGGGCTGGTAATCGGGCGGATGGCAGGCGATGATGCCTGGGTGATGGTGTACTGGATTATGGGGCGGAGCCCTAACAGCCAGAACCGCCAGTTTGTCGTCGAAGGGGACATGTTACGGGCAGAACCGCTTGATGCACAGTTGGTGTCTAACCCGGAGTTGATCATCTATGAAGCCATCCGGGAACTCCCGCATGTTCACCTGGTCGGTAACGGGAAACAGGTGCAGGCGCTGTATGAAGGTCTCCTGGCCGGCAGCGCCTTCGACGATGTTTTGGCGAACTGGGAGCGAGAGCCCGATCCGCCCATCTATACGCCTCGGATCACCGGCATGCTCGATATGCAAACGTCTCCTGCCTCGCTTACCTTGAATATCCTGAAGGCTCACGCTGCCAACCCGGAGCTGACCGACCGGTTCACTTATCGACCGGCTCCACTGCCTCCTGGACTTGGGATGGGACTGACGACCTACCAGGGTGAAGGCAATCCTCCGCCCAGCTTTGCAGGCGAGCCGCCTTTATTGCCCTGTTTGGGCAATGCTCAGACCATCCTGGATACCTATTGGAACGCTCTCAATGCGGACTTCCGGGTGGCACTGGCAGTCAAATGGATCCCAGATCACGGGAAGCCTGGCGAGATCATGGTTCGGAACCGTTTTGACGGCGCGTAGGACCTTCGAAGTAATCGTTTTGCAGCTACCACGCTAAAGCGGGTCGGAAGCTATTAAGTTTCCGACCCGCTTTAGGAGTGACAGGCGACTTACAACCTATGGCACATCGTAGCTGTCAACCAGATCGATCCAGACAGGCTCATAGACATCATAATGATCGTCATCGACGTACCAGGTCAAAAAAAGGAAGGTTGTTCCGCGTGTTTCAAAGAAAGAAGTACCTTTATAGTGGTTGACAGCAGAGCTCCACATCAGACGCTCGCTCCCATCAGGTTGCACTTTGTCCTCGATGATCAAGAGATCGTTTGCGTAGAACTGCCTCAGTAGCTCTAGTGCAAATGCGCCTGCCAGGCTCTTAGAGACTTCCTGACCCTCGTCATACAAGAGACTTTCAACCGTCATCTGCTCATCGGGAGATGTCCAGGTATCGCCAATGATTCTCACGCCGTCTTCGTCATTTTCTTCGCGCGTATATGTCCAGCCATAAGGCACCTGGAATGTAAAGAGATTATCGGGCCCGGTAAAGCCGTAGCGGAATGCATAGAGATGTGACTGCGCGCCGGCATTCGTATCTGTCTGCATAGAGTTGGCTACTTCGAGCAGCGAGTCGATATAGGCATCATAGCGATCCTCCAACATCCAAAAATCTTGTTGATAGGCAATGGTATCTTCTTGCCAGTAATAGCTGAGGATCATCCAACTGGTGCCGTCGAGTGTTACTGTCTTTGGCCGTAAGATGCTGCCATCGTCCTGTATCTCGGACTTAGACGGACTGTAGTCCTCGAAGGAAGAGAACCAGTTGTTTTCGACGGCATCGATGTAGGTGTCAAAGCCGCGTTTATCTAACTGCACACCGAGATTTGAAAAAGAGACATCAAGCGCAGCAGTGCTATCTGCATCTTCCGCAAAGACACCATCGTCGCGTTCTTCGCTCTCCCAGCCTTTGGGAAGGTAAATCGCAAAGGCACCGCTGGAGTGAGTGAAGAGCTTATCACTAAGCTCGAAGGTCGGCACAGACTCTTTGGGTTCTTTCGTTGCTCGGGTTGGTTCTTCTGTGGCAACCGGTGAGGCAACCTCGGTAACAGTCGGAAGGTTGCCACAGGCCATCACAATCAAGGCCAGAAACAATACCAACATCAACCATTTTTGAGATTTTTTGGTGGACATAGGTTTTCTCCTTGTTGCGGATAATGAGTAAGCAATTGGCAGGATGACCGGAGTAGGGTTCCTGCTGCGTTCTATCTGGTTGTCGACACCAAGATGAAGCTTGTCGTAGCCAAATGACACTACGATTTGACGTGCTTGATCAGCACCATGCCCAGCGCGCCCGCTGCTCCGGCCAAAACGCCCTGGATGAGAACATTTGCCAGTCCGCCCGCCTCTACAGCGATGTTCACACCGATCATCTCCAGCAGCAGCAGAAACAGGGCCGCGATGATCCCGGCAACGATCCCACCGATCAGGTCTTCCGCAAACTTGCCTTTGTTGCGGGCGACGAAGTGTATTCCGGCGAACATCACCGCATATGTTCCCAACGTCAATCCTTCTATCGAGGGCGCAAGTCCGCCTATCAAGTTGGCTGCCAGACCCACGACCAATGCCACTACTCCCCACATCAGACCAGCTATCAACGTCAGACGCAAATTGAGTGTCATGTTGTTGCTCCTTTATGCGGTAACTCAAACCAGAAAGTAGATCCATCTCCTACTGTGCTTTCGACTCCGATCTGTCCGCTGTGTAGCTCAACCATGTTGCGGGCAATAGACAGCCCTAAACCGGAACCCGCCTCCGCGTTGTCGGCCCGTTTCTTGAGCTTGGAAAATTCCTGGAATAGCAACGGCAAATCCTCCGCTGGAATGCCAGGGCCATGGTCCTCGATTTCAGTCCGCAGATAGGCACCATTCACGGATGTCCGGACTATCACCGAACTTCTTTTTGGACTGAACTTGATAGCGTTGCTTAGCAGATTGTTGACAACCTGCATCAGACGATCCGGATCGGCCATGCACTTGGGCATCTTCTTTGTCAGATCTGCCTGCAGCGTGATTCCCTTTCTATTCGCGTAAGGTCTAAACTGTTGTAATACTGACTCGATAACATCATTGAGTTGGGTTAGCTGTGTATTTAGTGTAAGCTTTCCTGCCTGGATGGCCTGAAAATCCAAAAAGCCATTGATGATAGAGAGCATCAGCGAGGCAGCACTGTCAATTGTCTCGAGGATCTGCAAGATATCCGGATCGACTTGTTTTAACTCATCGCCATACTGCTCCAGGATCTGAATGCCCAGTGTGATGTTGTTGAGTGGGCTCTTTAGATCGTGTGCCGCGATCCGCATGAACTTATTTCTGAGAACATCTAACTCCTGTAGCTGGCGTAGGTCGCGCTTTTGCTCGGACTGAAGCCGCTTGATCTTCATCTGTGTCCGCACCCGCGCTACCAATACTTCAAACTGAGGCGGTTTGGTTACGTAATCACTGGCACCCAACTCCAGACCACGAACGACATCTTGGGGAGCATCGAGAGCAGTCAAGAGGATAACGGGTAGCTCGGCCGTTGGCGGGTTTGCACGAATGGATTGCAAGACCTCCATACCGGTTAATCCAGGCATCATGACATCCATAATGACCAGATCGGGCGGACTGCTGCGGACAATATCCAGGGCAGCCGAGCCATTATCTACGGGGATAGCTGTGAATCCCTCCAGTTCAAGTTGCGCAGCGAGGGTAGTGATGGCATCCAGGCTATCATCGACCACCAGGATTGTGCCTGTCAGATTATCTGTCGGTGGCTGTTGAGTTTGCATCGAGTTTTTCCCTGTATAGGGCAATAGATTGTTGACTTACCCAGCAAGATTGCCACCCGATGGGCAAGTCTGCTTTGTGCGTATTTTGCATCATTCGTCTGATTTTGCAAAGTATGCTCGGATTGCTCTGCTCGATGGTGTTTCTATGGCGCTGAGTGTGGAATACAGCCGCCACACATCATTGTATATGTTGAAATAGCATCTCTCAAGCAATAGGCCGCTCGCCATATTCAGCAGTATATCGGCGACGCGCGGCAACAATTTCATCAAGTTCTTGCTCCAGCTCGGGGTTACTCTCCAGAATGGCTTCAAGGTGGTCCAGGTGCTCGCGCAGCCGGGTAGTCAGGCTGCGAATGTTCTCGGCATTGGTTCCGAAGATGCCGGAAACCATCATCTGGTTGGTTCGAGCCAGCCGTGTTGCCCCATCGAAGCCGCCGGAGGCCAGTAGGAAGAGAGCCTCATCTTCCTCAGCCACTTCCATGGCCAACCGCATCAAGCCAAAATTGAGCAAGTGCGGCAGGTGGCTGGTCAGTGCCGTCAGGTAATCGTGACGCTCGCGATCCAGCCACAGGGGATGCGCGCCACAGGCGCTGACCAGCGCCTCAGCCAATCCGCAAGCCGTATCGGTAGTGCGGGCTGTCCGGCACAGAACGAAACGGGCATTCCGGTATAGCGTCGAGACAGCGTTGGCATAGCCGTTCTCAGCCAATCCGCACATCGGGTGACCGCCAACTGCCATAACATTCTCCGGCAACAGGTCAAGCTGATCGCAGATCCGGCGCTTGGTGCTGCCCAGATCGATCACCATTGCTCCAGGGCTGGGCTTCAAGGTAGGGATCAATCGAATGATATGGTCGGACGGGGTAGCCAGAACGATGATGTCCGCATCGGCAATATCTCCGGAGGCATCGATCACGCCGGAGGCCAGCGCATTCCGGATCACCGTAGCATCGATATCTTGAGCAGTCAGACAGCCGACATGCTGACGCAGCGCCAATGCCATCGAGCCGCCCATCAGCCCCAACCCAACGATGCACACCCGTGCCTGTTTGAGTGAAAAGCCGTCGTCGTCCATTACAGCGTCCGATCGACCGCTTCGGCCACAGCGCGCAGACGCTTCATTAGCTCGGCAAAGCGTTCCGGCTTGAGCGATTGAGTACCATCCGATACTGCTTTCTCCGGATGAGAATGCACCTCAATCATCAGGCCATCTGCGCCTGCTGCCGCAGCTGCCAGCGCCGTCGGCTCGACGTACTCCCAATGACCGGTTGCATGGGACGGATCGGCCATGATGGGCAGGTGAGTACGCGCTTTCAGCGCCGGGATGGCATTGACGTCGAAGGTGTTGCGGGTGTAAGTCTCGAAGGTTCTGATCCCGCGCTCGCAGAGGATGACATTTGGATTTCCGCACGAGAGGACATATTCGGCAGACATGAGCAATTCTTCCATCGTATTCATCAGACCCCGTTTGAGAAGCACAGGTCGATTGATCTTGCCGACGGCACACAGCAGGTTGAAATTCTGCATGTTGCGCGCTCCGATCTGAAGGACATCGGCATACTGAGCAACTAAGGAAACCTGATCGACAGCCATGACCTCTGTCACGACAGGCAGACCGGTTTCCTGCCGAGCCTCGGCCAATAGCTCAAGCCCTGCCAGCCCCATCCCCTGAAAGCTGTAGGGCGATGTGCGCGGCTTGAAGGCACCGCCTCGCAGTCCCACCGCGCCTGCTTCTTTGACAGCATGGGCAATTTCGATGATCTGTTCGCGGCTCTCCACTGCGCATGGCCCGGCAATGACCATGATTTGCCGATCGCCTACCGTGATATCGCCGATCCGGATGTGAGTGGGAGCAGGCTGCATGTCACGGCTGGCAAGCTTGTAGGGAGCCAGGATCGGCACGACGCGCTCGACACCGTCAAGACGCTCAATGGGCTCTTGTTCGAGCGGTCTGTTGTTGCCAATGATCCCCACAATGGTGCGTTCTTCTCCCTGAGAAAGGTGTGCCCGGCATTCTCGCTCTTCAATCCATTTGACGATCCCCTGTATCTGCTCCTGGGTAGCATCTTTGGTCATAACAATAATCATCTTGATTTGTGATCCTTTCTTGGCAATTGTTCAGCACATAGCTGATAGCATCTTATCGATACACAGTAAGTCTCATTGTCGTGGAGCATGACGTCACTTCGAACCGGCGAAGCGATCGGGGCGCAAGGCCTCTGCTCCATTGGTGTAGATATGCTTAATCTCATGTTGCGCCAGGGTCGTGTTCCAGTGGATGAGAACCCGGATTGTCCGTGGCAGTGATTGAGGATGTTCGATTTCCTGTGCGCACATCAAGGGCACATCATGCCATCCCAATTGACGGGCGGCAACTGCAGGGTATTCCGCGTTCAAATCACGTGTGAGGGTAAAAATGGCGCTGGTGATATCTTCAGGAGCGAGCTGATTGGCAGCAATGATCTGTTCCAGTAGATTCCTGGTTGCAACCAGGATGGAATCACGGGTGTTTTCTCGCGCAATGGTTGCGCCTCGTATTCCTCTACACACAAGAGTTGAAAAGGTGTTATGTGGCTCGTTCATAGCTTCTCTCTTGTTGACAAATAAAGAAGAGGGCGCGGAGCTTTCTGCTCTACGCCCTCTTGATATGCTGACTTGTTAGATGTTGGTAACTAGCTGCACTTTCCGGCGGGAAGAGCGATGCTCTGCTTGGTATATCCCTGATAATACCCAAAATAGCTGTAATAGAAGCTGCCCAACGTAGTGATGGGAAGAATATGATGACTATTTGTGGTAGACAACTGGGGAGCAAACATGCCTGCCTTCTCCTTGGAAAACTGGCAATAGCTTATCACAGCGCCGGGAGGTTGTCAAAACCTCTATTGGTGCTGTCCCTCGATCTTGCCACACCAGGGCAATTGCATCTTGGATTCAACTCCGAAGTACAACGACAAGACGGCGAAATTCTGGGCCATTTTTAGATGCGATTGCCCTGAGTTACCACCTATGCCCACTTGACCCTCCATCTATTTCACGCTAAAACTATTCTATAGCACAATCACAACGTATCTTCTCGATAATGCGAGTGGAAGCGTTGAGAAACGTAGCTTTACTCCTATTTATTGAGAAGATACCTCACATACGACACCAGGAGGCTTGCTGCATGGATATTATCACGCTGGAAGACTTGAAAAGCATCGCAGGCGCACAGTCCAGCTGGTGTGTCTCACTATTTATGCCAGCGCACCGGCGAGGGCGAGACACGGAACAGGATACTATTCGGTTTAAGAATTTGCTTGGCAAGGCAGAGGAGCGTTTACAGGCTAAGGGGTTACGTTCCCCGGATACACAAGAAATACTCGAACCAGCTCGGAGTCTATTGAAAGACTCGCCCTTCTGGTGGCACCAGAGCGACGGCCTGGCGGCGTTTATCAACTCAGAAAGCTCCCGCTTCTA
>JAFGLD010000085.1 GCA_016928235.1 Anaerolineae bacterium
ATTTTTTGTGTATGTCTCCAGTGTTCAGTTTGCCTGTATTTTACCCCTTCCCCCCCTTTTTCCCCCGGAATTCTGCGTTGACCCAGTTATGTTCAACAAGAGTAAGTACGAGCCGGTGAAGCCTGAAGGGCACGAAGGGATGGGAACCAATGGACGGATCGGATTTTCAAATGGCGAACATTCCTGGGAAGAGAGCTTTGACCTGATCGAGATATTGAATAAAGTGCTTCAAGAGCATGAAGTTACAACTCAACACCAGAATGGCTGGCTCGTTTTGAACGAGGGCTTTTACCTCCGTCCTGAGATCCTGGCAGTCCAGCCTCTCGAAGCCGGTGGAGTAAGCACGACTACCACCATATCCATTGCCCATGAGCAGTATGCCCCACAAGGTTTGTTTGAATATCAACATGCCGCGGGAGATGACACGAACACGGCACTGGCTTCGGGGTTCAAGAACTGGGCCGATCTCGATCTGCCGGTGCTCCTGGAGGCTATTACGAATCATTTGGAAGCATGCACTGCCATGGATATGCAGTTTCCCGCGCCAGACCAGCGCATACGGCGAGCCGTGTTGGGGCCTGTGTTTTATATGGCATCCCGTGAGATCGAGATAGAGGAAGACCATCCCTTCTGCCAGTGCTGCATGTTGACACATTCATTCGAAGCATTCAAGGATCTTTTAGCCAGCGAGGGTTTTTTCGGCATCCGCCTCCTGGCACTGCGTAACGAAGAGGGGGATGTGAGCGCAGACTGCCGTGTCAACGGGCTTGACAACGAGCCGGGAAAGGAGCTTCTTATTAAGTATGGTCAGACATGGCCCGATCGCGGGTTCGAAGTGAGAAAGCAGTATGTTGTTGTCTATACCAGGCCCACGAATGACGCATAGTGCTACGCCTTAACCGACTGTTTGCAGAGACAGTCCTTAAGGAAGGTCAGCCACAGGTGAGGGAGAACTCGATTGACCTGGGTGCCAGGCTTGACAATCGATGGGCGGGTCAGCATCGGCCCGATAACAGTTCATTTGGAATGACTGTCAAAGTTCCAACTCCTGCTCAGGGCAGCATCGCAGACGCCACACACAAAGAATTTCTCTTTGACGATGTTGGTAGTCCCACAGCGGTCGCATCGACGGAAGATGTAGACGGTTGTGAAGGCGGGCGGATGCTCAAGGTCGATCTGAGCGAGGGCGGTAGTCAATTTGGGCAGTATCATGATCCGGCTGCCTGCCAGGCGCGATGCAAGATTGAGCTGATCTACCTGCTCAATCTTCTACCACAGGAGCCATAATGGCATCAAGCACCCTCTGGATGTTGCTCAAATCATCGAAGAGGTAATTGGGTTGATGGATCTCCAGGGCCTGACGCTCGACCCAACCGGTCATCACTGCGATGCTTTGTGCTCCAACACTGCGTCCACACAGCACATCGTCCGGTGTATCACCAATGATGATGACTTGCGATCCATTGAAGCTCCCCCCTGTCAGTTGTCTGGCTCTCTCGATGGCTCGTGGGGGGAGATCGGCGCGATCTTCAGCCTCATCACCATAAGCCCCAACCCGGAACACCGCCGGATCGAACCCTGCGGCCGATAGTTTGACCGGTGCAGTCTGGCGAAAATTGCCGGTCACCAGTCCTGGCAATATATCTTTGCGGGCAGCCAGGGCATCGACCAGTTCGATCGCGCCTGGGCAGGGGCGGATAGCATGACGGTTGTTTTGGAGTGCCTCACACAGTGTAGCTCCCATGGCCGGGCCAACCTGCTCAAATCGATCCCAGATCCGATCAGGTGGCAGCCCTGCTTCACGTAATAGCACGCCGACCGTCCGGCGATCGGTATACCCGCCGAACTGGTATGTCTCGATGGGCCCGGCCGTTCCATAGACATGCTCCAGTGCCGCTTTCATCGCTGCTTTGCCGGCTCCGTCAGGCCACAGCAGTGTTCCATCTATGTCAAATAGTACCAGGCGCTTGGGTATCATCGAGATATTCCAGTCTCAAACTTCGTGTCCAGTATAATCATAGCCGGTGAACAGGGATGACGATAGGTGTTGTTGCACGCAAATACAATTCCCCCAAAGCAATTTTGCCTTTGACGCGGTGTGTAGAAAAAGCTGTTTCACTGCAGAGATCACAGAGTAGAAGTGTCTTCTCAAAAAAGCGGGGAAAACTCTCGGCAAGAGAAACCGGGTTTTTACTTCCGCAAGAAGGGCACAGGGTTGATGCCACTTTCGCAGTCAGGATGGCCTGTTCAACAACGAAAAACCCGGTTTCCGGATCGGTGTCCCCCTGATTATTGAGAAGATACCCTTTAAGCCACACAACCTGTTCCTCTTATCGGCAGAAACTTTCTGCCGACACTCATTGTCATAGACCCTTCGGGTTTATGTCACGGGCGGCGAGTTATGTTGGTATAGTGTTCCGACGTCGTGTGTCTTACCAACTGAATAGAACCCGATAGGTGCGGCTGTCGCGGGTGAAAGTGACAGGCCGCTCATTCAACCGGGCGCACAGCTGCTCGTAAGCGAGTTGAGTGCGCCGACGCGGGAATGGCTTGGCATACACGGTCATGACCCCCTGCGCGTGGTCGAATTCGATGCGGTCGCCATAGGCCAGGAATTCGCGGCGGAGGCGCTCCGGGCCCGCGCCATCCAGGCCTAACAGATGAGCCAGGAGATGGAGTCCCACCAGGGCGTGGTCTTTGAACAGATTGAGGAGCGTCAGCTTGCGCACATCCAGTACCTCTGCAGTTCGCTCGATCAGGGTGTCTCCGGTGGCAGCATCGGTTGTCACGCAAGCCATCTCTTCTTGCAGGTCATCGAGCAGCTTTTGGGTCGCGGATTGCAAGCGAGCAACGCGGGTCTTCAAGATGTTATGCTCATGCTGGTCGATCTGGTGGGTCTCCAGCAGCGCGTCATAACCAACTTGTTTGGCTTGATAATCCTCCAGGCGCCGCATGGCACGTGTCATGCGGTCTTGAGCCTTGGCCGGATCATAGGGCTCAGTCTGCGTGACTGTATGAACCTGATGAGAGGGTAGGGCATCGCTGCCCATCTCATGACGGCGCACCTTGAAGCTGTTCTCGATGCGTTGTTTGTGGCTCATGGCATCCATCACCGCCAGGGTCGTCATCACCCGTTCATCGTCCAGCGACGCATCAGTAGGGCGCAGAGCGGCAGCCAGGATACCCAGTCGATCGCCGGCATCAGTTTCCAAGACGACCACCCGTTGTATACCCAGATCAGGGAAGGGCACATCCTCGTCGGCCACCTGCACAACGCGATGCTCCCGGTCGGACTTACCCACCGTCACTTCCTCTTCCACAGCCACAAAGTCTTGGGCGTCTACATCGGCCAGCAGGGCGCGGTTGGTAGTGGTATCCTTGACCCACGTTAGGGGGATGATGTCTTGATCGATCAAATCTATGAGCAACTTCGCGTTCCAGCCTTCTTTATCGAAAGCCAGTTTGCGGATACGCCGGTCGGGCGCCAAAGCAGCCTGAGCTTGCGCCATCATCTGACGTAGAGCTTGTTCGTACGATACGCTGGTGGGAAAATAACACGTCAGGGCAGATATATGATTGAACAAGCAGTACTCATCGACTGCTTTGACGCTGGTGTGTTTGGTGCCGTGCCGTGTTTTGCCGATTGGTGCCCGGCCGGTATATTCGATGGTATGCCCATCGAAGTACCAGATCGGGTCTTGTAGCAATCCGGCCTCAGACCACTCCGTGAGGGCCTGATTTTGCGCCTGGGCGATGATACCTTCGGGGTGCGCCTGTCCAATTGAGGCAGAGGGATGCTCACGCGACGGCTCCTTCTCCTCATTTTCGTTGTCGACCGGCGCTCAACACTCCGGCGACTGGGCAAGGGGACACTCGCGTGAGGCTTCCTCCTCATTGTTGTTGTCATTCACACCATCATCTCTGACTTGCAGAGCTTGTAAGTAGTCGTAGAGTGTATCCGCATCGGGCCGCCGCGCTGTGTCGAGCACCGTGCCCCAC
>JAFGLD010000086.1 GCA_016928235.1 Anaerolineae bacterium
AAAAACCAAGTGTCATAGATGCACTCATGTGGGATGCATTTAGCCTTAACTTGGAGGCATTTTCTGAATATTCAAATGGCCTCTTAGACTAAGCTACTGGTGGGGCATCATCCAGGATACCTTTTTCTGCCTTCCTCTACTTTTACCAGAATACCTGGCGCGGCCCATCTTTGGCGTTAACCCGGCAGGCAACCCGGATTATGTCAAATCCTGCCGAGAGCATTTCTCATTGATGCTGGCCTGGACGGTATTGCTGGTGTGGGCAGATCGCAAACCCTTGGAACGAAAAGATGTGATGCTGTTTACCACCCTGATTGTCGTAGTCAAAAATGTTATCACCGTGATTACGGAAGGTTTTGTCTGGAGTGGGATGTGGGTGGCACGACTGGGAACTATGTTCCTTTTTGCCTTCAGTTACATAAATGTATGGCATGCAGAACCATTACAAACGCAGAAAACCCCAGTCTGCAAAGATGGGGTAGGCAGTGAATAAGCGACTCGTGTGGATAAGATTGGCCTACTGGGCGGGGATTGTTGCTGATGCTGTTGTGGCAATATTCATGCTCGTTCCACAATGGGACAGCCGCCTCTTGGGGCCGGATATTGTCTCTAGCCCGATTTTCGAGCTGGGCATCAGGCGATGTGCTGCTTTGATGATTGGCTGGACGGTGTTGCTAGTTTGGGCCGACCGAAGGCCCGTCGAGCGCAGCGGCGTTCTGGTGATCACGATTTGCCCGGTCATGCTCGGTTACATCGGCTACTTGGGATACGCCCTGTTGAACGATTTTGCATCGCTGGGCCGGGTTGTCCCCAGCCTGATCATCGAGGTGATGTTCATCGTGCTGTTTATGGCCGGTTATCTCAATGCCAGGAAATTAAGTGCCCAACAGAAAGAGAGCAATCTGTTATGAAAAATAAAATCATCTTGCTCAGAATATGCTATTGGTGGGGCATTATAGCGGATGGCGTTGTGGCTGTCCAAATGCTATTCCCAAAGCTCTACCTGAGCTTCAATGGTATCGACCTGGTGCCGGACATTGGGCTTCGCTATGGGCTGTTGAGCGGCGCCCCCTTGATGATCGGCTGGACGCTGCTGCTGCTCTGGGCTGACCGCAAGCCGCTGGAGCGCAAAGGCATTTTGCTGCTGACTCTTCCGGTGATTGTGGGGTATATCATGGTCGAAGTCTATGCCATCATCGCCGGATTGGGTTCTCTGGAGCAAACGTTACCCATTTTCTTTTCTCAGGTCAGTATGAGCGCGCTGTTCATCTTCAGCTACTTGACTGTGAAAAGCCCCATGCCCGCCGGACAGGAAGCATCATCATGCGATTAAATCCTGCTCACCCGGGATCCCATCTTGGGAGCAGGTTGACGGGAGCACACAAGGTGGCCCTCAGACTTGTCGTCTTGGAGAGCATTAGAGTCTATTCACAATAAGCGATGGCTCCATCTTCCCGCATGTTTTGACCGTCGCACTGGTAAGATATGCGAGATGCGTGCAGCCCAGTAAGGGTGTTTGACTGCATGAGTCACTCTACGGGAGGGCTGTTTCCTAATTCTGCATAGACTCTCATGATAATACTGAGCAGATCGTTGCCCGTTATGCTATTTGTATGACCATTGGAGTTATACTCAATAACAACAGAAGCGAAAGAACTAATCACTACCCCAAGTTATTGAGAAGATATTGAGCCTGGTTGCCGGAACAAACCAATCACTGCTTCACGAAGCTGTAGGTGTTTGTGCCTTTGCGCAGCAATTTGAAGCAGCCATTGCGTGTCAGACCAGCGAGAATGTCATCTTCTCTCATGTGGTGGTCATTTACCGATAGAACACCGTCAGGCTTCAGAACGCGCTTCAGCTCGGTCAGGATTTTGTTGGAGAAGCTGAGCATGTGAAAGATGTCATAAAGCAAAATAACATCTATACTGGCATCCGGCAGGCCGGTGGCACAATCAGATTGAATCATCTCAACATTGGATAGACCTTGCCTGGCGGCTTCTGCTTGCACGTGGCGAACAGCCATCGGCTGAATATCGAGCGCATAGACTCTGCCTTCTGTGACCATCTCCCGCGCAGCCAACAGTGTATAGCTTCCCGGCCCACAGCCAAAATCCAATACCATGGAATCAGGCCGGATGCCTGTTTCTCTCAGAATGGGATCGCGGGGACGCCACCAGTCCCTCAGCTTGAAGATCAGCGTCATTCCCCAAAAGTGAAGATCTGACATTGGTTGATCCACGAGATTCTCCTTGTATGATGAATGTATCCTGTTTTCTCAGTCCAATACGAGATAATACCCTGCGTTTCCCTGCATGTGCTCATCCTGGCATAACATTGTGGAGAAATGATGGGGATGGTGTGCAGAAACCGAGCAGAAAGCACCAACATATGTTCAGTTAGCCGCGCAGCCCATTTGCACCGATCTCCCAACATGTACTTCGCAGTTACCTGACCTCCATGCAAACTCGATCTGACCCCGCGCGCGAACTAACCACTGCTTCGAGGCAGGTTCACACATCCCAAGTCTTTCAGACTTTGTACGTCTTTCTACACAGCCCGCGACTCTTTTTCCCCTCTTTCTGCGTTATGCATTGTATAGACGAGCGGCGGCGTTTGAGGTGCGCTACCAATGCCTGGCCTATAGGCTGACCAGCAACCGGCAATTTGCCGATCCCCTATCATTAGCCTGATCGAGCCTGGCTGGGGTATCATGATTTGCATGACTGAACATTCTCTCATGCGGCAGGCCCAGGCTGGCGACCGTATGGCTCTTGGCGAGCTGTACAGCCAGCACTGGCCCGCTATCTTCCGATACCTGTACTACCGGGTTGGCGATCGGCAGGCGGCCGAGGACCTCTCCGCTGAAGTCTTCACCCGTATGCTCGAATCGCTACCACGCTACCGTTCGACGGGTGTGCCGTTCAAGGCGTGGCTGTTCCGGATCGCCCGAAACCTGGCCGTCGATCACTTTCGTAAGGCGGGCAAACAGGTGGCGGTCAGCCTCGACCCGGAGATGGAGAACCATATGGAAGAGGAACCCTCCTCCAGGGTAGAGAAAAACCTGACCAATGCGCGGCTTCAAAGCGCCCTCTCGACTCTGAATGCCGACCAACGCGATGTCGTCATTATGCGGATCATCGGCGAGATGCCAATCGGCGAGGTGGCGCAATCGCTGGGGAAAAGCGAAGATGCCGTCAAGGGACTTCAGCGCCGCGGCCTGATCGCCCTGCGGCATACCCTGGCGGACTGGAAGGTAGACTATGATGAGCTTATCTGATTCTCTCGATGATCGCCTGGAGGCCTGCCTGTCAGCATTGGATGCCGGGAGACCTCTTGAGAGTGTGCTGTCAACCCTGTCCACCGATGAGCGCGCTGAGATCGAGCCACTGTTGCAACTGACAACGGCCGTGCGCTCCCTGCCCGAGCCGGTCACCGCTCCTCACCCCCGGCCCGACATCGAGCCGACTATCAGCAGTCTGCGGGTACGTCCACAGAGGCGTCGATGGTTCGCCCGGAGATCGGATGATGGGGGAAAATGGAATTTTGGCCTTCTCTTCGGCAGCGTGTATGCAACCGGGATGGCAGTAGTGATGATCGCCATCCTGGCGGGGGTGATCCTTGTTCCTCGACTGCTGTCTGTTGTCGAGCAGGCATCCTCACCGGAAAATTTGGGTGGCCTGGTCGAGCCGACTCCCGCGCAGACTTCGGTGCTGATCGCCTCCACACCCGGATCGGTGCTGGAGCTGGAGGCTCGCTATGGAACCGGTGACGCGCCCGGCGTGGCCGTTGCCCGGCTGGGAATTGGCCAGCTCAAACAGGTCGCGCCGTCGCCTGACGGATCGATGCTGGCCATTGGCACATCGACGGGTGTCTATATGTACGACGCCACTACCATGCGCCAGATATGGTCCGAATCGACCTACACGGCGGTGGAGGAGATCGCCTGGACGGCAGACAGCAAGCGAATCGCCGCGCGGCTTTACAAGTGGCCGAACGTGCTGGTCTGGAACGGCAAGACGGGCGAATATGTCCGCAGCCTGGAATTCAGCGGCGAAATCCTCAGCATGGCCTGGTCGCCTGATCGGACGCAGCTGGCAGCCGGTTTCTTTATGCCAGACTCAACCGGCTATGCTTTTGGTGTCGTCATCTGGCAGGTGGATACAGGCCGGAAAATCGTCGAGGCAGTTTTGGGAACCGAGAGCTACAGCTTGCCCATCGAAGGCGATCAGCCGCAGCATCCAGTCAGCCTCGACTGGTCTCCAGGCGAAGCGTTCGCCGGTGGCCCGGTTGCTGTGACGGTCGGCGAGCGCAGCATAGCACTGATCGACCCGGCCGGGGGGTCTATCGAAAAAACCTTCCAGGGAGATGTCAGCGGCGAGCCGCTGCGCGCGCGCTTCAGCCCCGATGGACAGTGGCTGGCCGTGTACACGGAAGCCGATACACAGGTCGAAATCCGGCAGGTCTCGACGGGAGAGATCGTCTACCGGCTGGGTCATGACGCCCTCGTTTATGACCTGAAATGGTCGGACGATGGGAAGTATCTGGCAACGACCACCTATGGGCACATCCAAACCCGCGTCTGGGATATGACCAATGGCGCGATGCTGCTCTCGATAACCGCGCCAGCGCAGGATTTTGGAGTCTTTAGCTGGTTCGATACGCTGACCTGGTCGGCGGACGGCAGGAAATTGATCGTCTCCGACCAGCGCAGCGGCGAGATCGTGCAATGGGATCCGGCGACGGGAAAATCTGCGTCGATGGGTTTCCGGATGCCCGATCTGGCCGATTACAGCCCGGTGGCCTACATCGGCAGCGCGCCGGATGGCAGCCTGGTCATCTGGGATTCGGAGACCGGCGTTCCACACTACAGCTACCAATTCGCGCCTCCGCCGGTGCAGATTGGCTGGTCGGCTGGTGCTTTGCCCGCTCAGACGCAGATCGCGGCTGTCTCAGCTGACCAATCGACGATTGTTTGGGACATCGAAAGCGCGCAGCCGGTAGAAATCCTCGATGATCCCAAGTCCATCGACGGCTGGTTGGTAGGGGAGGCCGATCCGCGCGGATGGGGATGCTGGGACACGGTGACGGCGCTGAACGAACGCAAGCGATTGACTGCGTCTGCCACATCGACGGTCGATGCGAATGGGCAGTCTTCTGCCGTTGTCGACATCACCGACAGCCATACACATGCCGCGCTCTACAAGTGGACATCGAAAAAGTCAGCCGTCTGCGCGCTGGCCTTCTCGTCGGATGGGCTGTGGCTGGCAATCGGGCAGGGGAAGCAGAGCGGCGTCACCGCCACAAACGAAAGTGCCATCACCATTCTGGATATGGAGACCGGCGAGGTCTATGATGTGTTCTATGGACACACCGGGTCGGTTGCCGGTCTGGCCTGGTCACCGGACGGGAAGCGGCTGGCATCGGTCTCGATGGATGGGACGATTGTGGTGTGGAATGTAATCGAATAGCAGGATATATACCGCGAACGGTTGGAAACTGGATTTTTGAGTATGCTCAGAAAAAGTCCAGAAAACAGCCGTTTGCAGTATAAGAAACCATCACCCTTCCCGCAGATCAGCCGAGGCAGCCGGGGCCGCGAGAGGGCTGTCATCGAGATATTGGCGCCGGGAATACTACCAGGTGACCGGCGTGATTGTTGGGACCGGATTTCCTCCTCCACGACTCTTTTTCTACCCCTTCTACGTTATGTATTGAGAGTCACGTATTTTCTGTAATGGGAGAGAGGTATATCTGATGAAAAATAAAAATCTGCTTATGGTAGGTGTTGTATTGACAGTGTCAGGAATACTGACGCAAACAGTGCTGGCCGATATGGCTCCGCCGAGTCCGCCCACAGGCGCGTCAATTAGCTCAAGCGAGCCATCCACCTATGTACAGATGGTATCCGAGAGCGTTGTGATGGTTGTCACCGACAACAACGGGGTGCCCTACAGAGAGGGGTCTTCTGTGTCGGCTGATATGATGGTTGGACATGTCCAGGCATATTTCAAAATGGTGAATCAGGGGACAGAGACGGAAACGCTTGAGGTGCGGTTCCCATTGGGTGGCAATGATGGCTACAGCAATGAGCATACGATTGAGGATTTTAGTGCCTATGTTGATGGCAAGCTTGTACAAACAACGCAGCAGGTAGATGAGCCTCTGCGACTGAGCGACTGGCCGGAACCACCGATTCCGTGGGCGACCTGGCAGGTGACTTTTCCTCCTGGTCAAATCGTAAATGTGGGTGTGGATTATGAGGTGCGACCCGAAGGATGGTCCGCCTGGGGCACGTTCACCTATATCCTGGAAACAGGCGCAGGCTGGTACGGACCGATTGGTGAAGGAACGGTTGTGTTTCGCCTGCCACACGAGGTTAGCAGTCTCAATGTTGCAACGAGCTGCGAGGACTCTTCTGCGTTGTCCGCATCCAAAACGTGTGACATCTCAGGCACAGACATCAAGTGGCACTTCAGCGATCTCGAACCTACGCGTGAGGATAACATTCACTTTACTGTGCTGGCGCCGTCCGTTTGGCGAGGTATTCAACGCGCACGGAAGGCGGCGCAAACAGATCCCGACTCGCTGGATGCTCAATTGCGATTGGCTCATGCCTGGAGAGAAGGCCTGGAATTCCATCATGGGCTGACCTGCTGCTGGAGCCTGGCAAACGAAGCCTTGGCAGCCTATGAGCAGGTCATCAGATTGGCACCCAACAGCGCCGATATGTATGTCGAATATCTCGAATTCATGCTGAATCTGTGGTTTCCGCCCGAGCCGGAAAGCAAGCCGGAACAGTTCGACGCTGTGCTGGAGAAAGCATTGAAGATAGCACCGGACGATCCACGACTGCTGGACATTCAAAGCCGGGTTGAAAAACGTTGGTTCCCTACAGCCACAGGAACAAACCACACGCCTACCTCTAAGCCAACGTCTACCTCTAAGCCAATGTCTACCTCTGTTGTCACCCGGACGCCGCAGCCAACCCGGACATCCTTTGCTCGTCCGGCATCGACTCCTACAACAACGTTGATTGCCACTTCGACATCTACTCCCACCTCGTGGTTCGCCACCACCCCACTGACTGGCATATGGGTAACCGTTGGAGCGGCGGTGATCGGCGGGGTGGGGATCGGGGTGTGGATATATCACAGGAGACGAGTCTTATGAAATGCAAAAATCTGATCTTGTCGGCTGGTATGATGATAATGGCTATGGCCATAGCGAGATCGGCGCTGGCCGATGCTGCGCCGCCCGAACCGCCTCCAGGGGCATCAATCAATTCAGATGAGCCATCCACCTATGTACAAATGATATCAGAGAGTGTGGTGATGGCCATCACCGACTACAATGGGCCATCCGTTTTTGGCGATTGGTGTCCGGGTTGTGACGATCTGGTGAGTAATCAGATGGTTGGACATGTCCAGGCCTACTTCGAAATGAGAAACCAGGGGACAGCTACCGAGACGCTTGATGTCCGGTTCCCGCTGGGTTATTTTTCGGACGAGCCAATCCAAAACTTCACTGCCTATGTAGATGGCCAGACTGTGGAGCATACAGTAATTGAAGATAAAGAGACATGGTCGGCGGATGGAGCCTCAAGTTCATCGGATGTTCTGTCCCCATGGGCTACCTGGAAGGTCGTATTCCCCCCTGGACAGACTGTGAATCTGGGCGTCGAGTACGATGTGCATCCGGCAGGATGGGCCCTTGTGGGGACTTTCACCTATATCCTGGAGACAGGGGCAGGCTGGTATGGCCCCATCGGCGAGGGGACGATCACCTTTCGATTGCCTTATGACGTCAACGAGATGAATACCGTGTTCTATCCTGGCACTTCCCCCCATCCAGACTATTACACCTTTTCCGGCCCGGATGTCACCTGGCACTTCAGCGATCTTGAACCTGCTGAGGAAGACAATGTCCATCTCACTGTGCTTCTCCCGTCCCTGTGGAGAACGATTGATGAGGCACAGACACGGGCAGAAGCTAATCCTGGTTCGGTGGATGCTCAATTGGAGCTGGCAGACGCCCTGATGAGTGCGGTGAACTGTAGTAAAGGGTGCGGTTACGACAGTCTGGTTCAAGCAGCCGAGCAGGCTTACCAACGTGCACTCGAATTAGATCCTGGTAATGTGGATATATACAGTGGGTACCTTGGGCTTCTGCTGAATATCCCTATTCCTGGCGAACCAGTACCAGAACAGTTTGTGCCGCTCCTGGAGAGCGCACTGGAACTGGATCCCGACAATGAGCGCCTGCTTGAACTACAAGATTTCTACTATGGTTACCTGGACTGGGTGGCAACCACGATACCTGATGCCACATGGCTACCTACTCGCGGCCCGAACCGGGTAACTGCTACTCCTACGCTCACCCAAACGCCTGGATCACCTGGAAAACCCTTCATGACCTGGACGCCTGGACCGACCCGGACATCCTACTTTCACCCCACATCGACACCGACAACGTTTGCTTCCCCAACACCCATCCCCACTCCATCGACCAACACCACCTCACCGATCACCCTGTGGGCAACCGTTGGGGCGGCGATGATCGGCGGGGCGGGAGTTGGGGTGTGGGTGTATCGAAAGAGGAGAGTCTCATGAAACGCGGATACCTGGGTGCGCTGATTGTTGTGACACTGGCAGTGATCGGATCGGTGGGGACGGCGCTGGCGTACTTGCCTGTCCCTCGGTCACGCAAGGCAAAAACTTATCCGGACACCTATATGTCCAGGCATTCAATACCCGGTTTGATGAGGAATATTCCACGTATCAACTTCTCGTTGGCGGCTACAAGCCTGTATTGTGTGCCATGACGCGTTGACACAACACCCGCGCCGTGCTAGACTGACCCTCATTCTAGTCTATGCCGGGATGTTTTCATGATTTGAGGGACACACAGTATGAGTCGAGTGGCAAACCTGAAGCTTGAACAGCGACGTCGCACCCATAAAATATTGGTCTGGATCATCGTGGCGACGCTGCCCTGTTACTTTTGTGGCATCGTTCTGTTGATCGGGTTTTCGTCCGGGGATTCGGCCCGTATCGACCTGACCCAGACTGCCGGCGCAACATTGACGCCTCCCGCGTCGACCACGCCCACGATAACGTTGACAAATACCGTCACCTATACGCCCGGCGGCCCGACGGTTACGCTGCCATTTACGCCAACACAGATCATTCCACCGACAAAGACGCCGACGCCTACCAATACTCCCACACCCACCAATACGTTGACACCAACCCTGACCGTCTCGCCGGATTTGACAGGTACAGCTCAGATTTCCTTGCTGCTCACCCAGGGCGCGATGTCGCTCACTGAGACGGCAATAGCGAAAACACCGGCTACTGAGGAGCCGACTGAGGAGCCGACAGTAGAGCCGACTGAAGAGCCGACTGAAGAGCCAACAGTAGAGCCGACAGTCGAAATCACGCCTTGAGTGGGAGCGATTGATGGAGCTAGAAAAACACCTTATCGATCTCTCTAACGCGCCGGGAATGTCCGGCTATGAGGCGCCTGTCCGGGAGATGATCCGCGCGGCTTGGGAGAGCCTGGCCGAACAATTTGACATCGATGGGCTGGGGAGCCTGAGCGCACTACGGCACGGCGTGGGGGACAAGCCGCGACGCTGTGTCATGGTCACAGCTCACATGGATGAGATCGGGCTGATGGTCACCAGCATCGATGGTGCTTTTTTGCGAGTCACCCGTGTGGGGGGGATCGATCGGCGGGTGCTGCTTGGGCAGCCGGTGATCGTCCATGGCAAGCGCCTGCTGTCAGGGATAATCGGCAGCCGTCCGCCGCACATCCTATCTGTCTCTGAGAAAAAGAGGTATCCGGGTTACGATGACCTGGTTGTCGATACCGGCCTGACGGAGCGCGAGCTGAAGCAGATCGTCCCAGTTGGCACAGTGGTGACCTTCGATCAGCAGGCTGTTCCGATGGGCAATGGGCTGCTCGGCGGTAAAGCGCTCGATAACCGCGCCTCGATTGCGGCACTGACCCTGATGCTCGAACATCTTCAGGGACGCCGCCATGATTGGGATATAGCAGCGGTTGCGACCACTCAGGAGGAGGTCGGCACGCGCGGCGGCACAGTGGCAGCCTGGCATACCCGTCCTGATCTGGCAATTGTCATCGACACAACCTGGGGAACTGGTGTAGGGGTCAGCGAGGACAAAGGGTTTCCCATCGGCGAAGGGCTAACGCTCGTCATTGGCCCCAATGCGCATCCAAAACTCTTCGACCTGCTCCGGAAGAAGGCAGCCCAGCTGGAAATCCCGATTACACCGGAGCCGGCAGCCGGCAGTTCAGGTACTGACGGCTGGGCAATCCAGGTTAGCCGTCAGGGTGTCCCGACGGCTATTATCGGCATCCCAATCCGCAATATGCACACACCAGTCGAAGTCGTCGCGCTCAAAGATATTGAGCGAGCAGCGCGGCTGATATCGGAGTTTGTCTGTGGCCTGGACGATGAGAGTCTCGATCGTCTGGCACTGGCCGCCGGCCCGTAAGTAAGGAAGGATATTCGATGACGAAAAAGAAGGTGCCCAGTGCAGGAGCCATTATTGGCTGGCTGGGAGCTGTTGGCACGGTTCTGGGTATTGTAGGGTTCTTCATTAGCGATTTACCCGATCTGATGGGAGGATCTCGTGGCCTCTCTGAGGATAGTATTGTATCGACGCTGGCTGCGATGCAGAGTGATAAGGAGCGGGCCGAGCTGCAATTGACACAGATCTATCTGGCGGATCGGGAAGCTGCTAATCTCTTGACACAGCAGGCGCTCGATCAGCAGTTTGCGACCTCTCAGGCAATACTGAGCACTGCCCACGCGGCTCATGAAGAATTTGTTGCCACCCAGAATGTCTTCAGTGGGATGACGGCCACCGCCGATGCGCTCAATGCTACTGCTACACAAGTGTCGCTGGATGCTGCCGCGACTCAGGCTGCTATTGCGCAGATCACGCCAACCCACACCCCCTTGCCGACCATCACGCCCACCCCTGCGCCTGTGACCGACTATCGCACATTGTTGATGGCCGACGTTCAGCCCACCAGCGATGGTAGTGTCCGGTTCTCTGCCCAGGCCTTGCAGCCGATTCCCAGCCCGCCGCCCGACGGCCTGGCTTATGTCTGGTTGCTCGATACCGATCGTGATGCTCAGACGGGACAGCCTATTCAAGACATCGGTATCGATGCCCGTGTTGCCGCCAGGTTCGACAATGGAGCCTGGATAGGGACGGTCAGGTTGGTACAGCCGGACGGCGAGATGGGTGGGTTGTTTTACGGCCTCGAAGTGTCGGTCGATGGGCCCAATGTGTCGGTGATCTCTTCGTCTCAACACGCGCTCCCCGGTAGCTTCGATTGGGTGATCCGGGTTGAGGTTGGCAAGCAGGTGTTTGGTCTATGGCCCTTCGAGTCGCATTCTGTGTATCTAAGATAAGGGTAAACAATTCAATTATTGGTGCCGGCTGCTTGACAGTTTTGAGTGATGAGTTTTAGATTACACTTGATGATCAAGTTTTTAACATTGACGTGTGATCACCCGATGACACAGACCGAAAACTTGATCATCGAGTTACGGCTAACAGCTAATTGCTAACCGCTAACCGCTGAATAATCACGATAAAGGAATAGTGTCTTGGCGTCTCATGAACGGTCGGGGAATACGGTTCGACAGGGAAAAATCATCGAGCAACGGGTAGCAATCGTTGGACAACAGACAGCAATCGTTGGGCAACAGGTAGCAATTGTTGGTCAGCGAGCGGCAATCGTTGGGCAGCGAGTAGCACTCATTGGTCAGCAAGGAGCAGTCGCCGGCCAACGGGTAGCAGTCGTTGGCCGGCAGGTCGTCATTGTTGGTCAACAGATAGCAACCGCCGGACAACAGGTAGCAAACTTGGGCCGGCAGGTGGCGATTGCCGGGCAACCCGTAACAGTCGGGGATCACCAGATGGGCTCTACCGGACAATGGGTAACAATCACCTCCCGGCCAATAACCCGGCAGATGCCCACAGATCCGGAAACTGACGGATAATCACTGCGAGCTGGACATTGTTCTTATGAAAATTCTCAAACAACTCTCTGAATCGATTGGGGTTAGCGGGGCAGAAGTCGAAGTCCGCGATCTGATCCTCAAGCTGATCAAGCCGCATATCGATGACATCAAGACCGATACCATCGGCAACATCATCGCGACCAGGAAGGGCACGGGCGAGAGCAAGTTGAAGGTCATGCTCGATGCCCACATGGACGAGGTAGGGTTGATGGTTATCGGCCATGACAGCAATGGGATGCTGCGCGTGGCGGCCATTGGCGGCATCGATGACCGCATCCTGCTGGGCAAGCGGGTGCTGGTTGGTCCCAAAAAGCTGCCGGGTGTGATCGGGGCCAAGCCCATACACCTGTTGGATAATGATGAGTTCGAGAGTGTGGTGAAGATCGATGCTCTGCGGGTGGATATCGGCGCGGAAAGCAAAAAATCTGCCGAGAAGAAGGCCCCATTGGGTACGCGCATCGCCTTCGATACCCGCTATGCGGATCTCGGCAAAATGGCGCGCGGCAAGGCCTTCGATGATCGGGTGGGCTGCGCCGTGCTGGTACATGTCTTGCAGAGCGAGCGCCTCCCCTTCGATCTGATCGGCGCCTTCACCGTGCAGGAGGAGGTTGGCGTGCGTGGTGCGAAAATTGCCGCCTACACGGTCAACCCTGATCTGGCGGTTGTGCTGGAAGGAACAATCGCCGACGATCTTCCCAAAGAGGATGACGTCTCGCCGGTCACCAAGCCTGGCAAAGGTCCGGCCCTCAGTATCATGGATCGAAGCACCATTTACGATGCCCGCCTCAACCGCTGGCTGACCGAGACCGCGGAGCTGCTCAATCTATCGATCCAGATCAAGCAGCCTGGCATTGGCGGAACCGACGGGAGCGCAATTCACCTCTCCCGTGAAGGTATCCCCACCGTAGCCGTCTCGGTACCCTGTCGCTACATCCACAGCCCGGCAGCGATGTTGAACAAGCGCGACTACCAGAATACAATCAAGTTGGTGCGCGCCGCGCTGGAGCGATTGGATGGGAGCATCTTGAGAAGATAGAGGTTGGTTGCCTATGATTCCCCTTCGTGACGATACGCCAAGCCGCCGCTTCCCGATCATCACGGTGATGTTCATCGTGATTAACGTGCTGGTTTTCCTTTACCAGCAGTACCTGGCCGGCATTGGGCAGCTCGAGACATTCATTTATGAGGCCGCGCTGATCCCTGCCGAGGTAACGAGCTTCTCCAGCCCAGGAGTGACGCTGGATTTCCTCACATCGATGTTCATGCACGGCGGCTGGCTGCACCTGATCGGCAACATGGTTTACCTGTGGGTCTTCGGCGACAACGTTGAAGATACGTTGGGGCCACTCCTTTACATCGTGTTTTATTTGGGATGCGGTATCGCTGCCAGCGTGGCCCAAATCGCCATCGATCCCGCCAGCCCGATCCCAACGTTAGGAGCCAGCGGGGCCATCGCCGGGGTGCTGGGGGCCTACCTGGTCCTCTTCCCCCACGCCCGCGTACAGACGCTGGTGTTTCTGTTGCGGTTTATCCGCGTGGTCTCGATTTCCGCGTTGTGGCTGCTGGGGTTCTGGTTTATCTTGCAGTTGCTGCCGGGTATCTTGTCGATCGGGTCACGGGAAGGGGGCGTTGCCTACTTTGCCCACATCGGCGGGTTTGTTGTGGGGGCAGTGGTGATGTGGTTGTACGCCCAGATGCGCGGTCTGCCGACGGTTACATCACAAGGACGGTTTGGGTGACATCAGTGGCGCAGAGCCGCGCCGTCGTCACTACGGAATGGTGATTAATCGCCATTTTGTAGAGGCAGAATCGCGGCAATCCCCAGAGAACCATAAGTGCCAGCTTAAGCAAAAGACTTCTTGATCTCTTTCAAAAAAGATCGTGATCTTTTCTCGAAAACTTCTCGATCTTTTTCAAAAACATCCTGATCTTTTTCTCGGCTTGCCAAATCTACTGTCCATCAAGCTAAATGGCAAAGGGCCTTAAGTTGACAGTGATGCCCAGAGAACCATTGCTTCATTCACGAGTGTTACCTCTAAACGCGCTGCTACTTTTGCCTTACCATGCCCGCTGTTGACCAAAGACACTCAGCAGACTGACCATTATAATCACAGTTGCCAGGAAGATCATCGTTTTCTTGTGCTGTTCTATCTCTTTCCTGACAATCCAGAGTGGGAAAAAAGTGGGTCAACGCAGAATTCCGGGGGAAAAAGGGGGGGAAGGGGTAAAATACAGGCAAACTGAACACTGGAGACATACACAAAAAAT
>JAFGLD010000087.1 GCA_016928235.1 Anaerolineae bacterium
AAGGAATGGTAATTAAACAACTTTCCCAGTTGAGCCTGAAAGTAAGAACCATGGAGGGGAAAGTTAATAAATTCTCATTCCTAAACACATCTGAACAGCTAACTGGTTATCCGATCCAGTACAGTTGGACGCAAATAGGTTATTCATGCTCAACTTTTCGCAGCACATCCTTAATTGGACTTTAGACAAAATGCCAATGACAAATCACGACTTTCAGTGGCAGAATACACAGCGATAAACAGAAAAGAGCATTGCCAAAGACCAAGGTGAGAAATAATTCGGCGGTTTGGTGCATGCGACAATTCGTGGTAGCACACGATAACAGCGTGTTTTGGTCGATCAGATGTTGGGTGGCGGATATTTGGTAGTTCAAAAGCCTGCCTCTGAAGTCAATTCGCGATTGCGCTGCCACCCAACCTGCAGGGACAAATGTCAATCTTAACCCTGATGTGACTTGGCCATGCCATTTCCGGGTGCTATCCTAATCCCCATCCTCCAATCCCCAACTCCTGTTCTTAATGGTGTAAAAACTTATCCGGACCGCGATAAGACTCATCACCCATCTCTTCGTTCCGTGCCAGGCGTAGCCGAGTAGTCACCATTTGTGAATAAGTCGCAAAATTGACCAACCCTCAATCATGACATATACTACGTAGTGTTGGAACATTCACAATTGGGATATCGAGTTGAGGATTTGCCAAAACATATAATACTGGTGCCGGCGCAGGACACCTCCAACAATATCGGCAAATCTCAGACAACCATGTGCCTGGCCTAAACATAGCTGGAGACATTTTTCATGGGAAGGAGAGAAACCTTGAACAAAAGGTCATTATCCCTAATCAATCGTCGTCATATCTCAATGATGTTGGTTGGTCTTGTTGTTATGTTGGTTGTGCTGCTCTCCGGGGCAGGTGTTGCTTCTGCCGAAACATTCTCCCAAGATGGCTCAACCTCTGTTACTGGACCCGTGGCGATGATTACCACTGGACGGCTCAATGTTCGTAACGGACCGGGGCCTGGTTATGCCAGCGTGGGGATTCTGTCTCATTGGGATAAAGTCATCCTGTTGGGGCGGACGACCAACAATGGCTGGGTGAAGATTGCCGTGCCTGACAGCACAGTCGAAGGATGGATATCGACCCTCTATATCGAGGCGGAAATACCAGTCTCGACGCTGCCGGCCCTGGCCGTGGCCGATCCGTGGGCGATCGTGACGGCACCTTTGTTGAATGTACGTGCCGGGCCGGGGTTTACGCACAGCGTGATCACGACTATCTCCAAAGGCAAGCTCATCACACTGGTCGGACGCACTGCTGACAGGGCATTTGCCGAGATCCTGACCGACGGTATTAAGGGATGGGTCAGCACCTACTACCTTGCGGCCGGCTCTCCAATATCCAATTTACCAGTGACCTGGGTCGAGACGGCTACGCCAATCCCTACCTTCACATTTGCAACACCACTACCCACACCGACCCTGGTTCTAACGCTGCCCACGACGCCTGTACCAACGGCAACGCCGTTGCAGCCCAATACTACCGCAACAGCAGTGCCGGCAGTGCCGGCCAGCGGGCCTCCCGGCACCATCACAACCGGCCGCTTGAATGTACGGTCGGGGCCTGGGCCGGGTTATGGTATCGTAGAGACAGTCAGCCATTGGGATACCGTTTACCTGTTGGGCCGGACCGGCGACATGGGCTGGCTATACATCCAGGTATCGTGGAGTGGAACAATGGGGTGGGTCGGTTCTCGGTATGTCGAGACCGAGGTTTTGTTCTCCAGCCTGCCGGTTCTTGCTCAGGCTCCACCCTGGGCAGTGGTTAAGACAGGACTGCTCAACGTGCGCTCCGGGCCGGGCACCGATTTCGATGTGGTGACAACTGTTTACCAGGGGCGGCTGATTAGCCTGATCGGACGTACGGCTGACAACTCTTGGGTCAAGGTGGTCGCCAACGGCGTCGAAGGGTGGGCTACGACACTACACATCTCAGCCAGTGCTCCCATCTCGACACTGCCGATTCAATAGCAGGACTTCTCTCGGTAGACAAGAGGGCGGGTTCAAGACCCGCCCTTATTATGTTGTGATGTATCGATGTGTTGACCCTCGTTGTAGTTTCCCGGAAAATTTTTGACAGGTAGTCATGCCGGATGAGTAAATAGCTTGATATGTAAGGGTGTTCCCATGCCCATGAGCGTCCATATGTAAAGAGCTTTTTACATATTCACATATTTACCTTTGGGTGTATATCAATGGCATCGTATGATTCTCCACTGACTTATGAATCTCCTTTCTCCTGGCGATACGGCAGCCCGATCATGCGCGCGTTGTGGTCCGAGGTCGAAAAACGGCGTCGTTGGCGGCAGATTTGGGTAGCTCTGGCCGATGCCGAATCGCAAGCCGGTCTGGTTACCGCTGAACAAGTCGCCGATCTGCGAAAACACGTCGATGATGTTGACCTGGAGCGTGCCTCCGAGATCGAGGCCGAGATCCGCCACGATGTGATGGCCGAGGTGCGAACGTTCGCCGAGCAGTGCAAGATCGGCGGTGGGATCATCCACCTGGGCGCGACCAGCATGGACATCTCCGATAACGCTGAAGTGCTGCGCATACGCGACGCGATCGACCTGATTCTGAATGCACTCGATACACTGTTGGGGGCCTTTGCGGAGCAGATCGAGAAGTGGGCCGACACACCCTGCATGGGCTGGACACACCTCCAGCCCGCTGAACCGACAACTATTGGCTATCGTCTGGCAACCTATGCGCAAGATCTGCTGGCTGATCAAGCCGATCTGCGCCGCGTACGGTCTGAACTGCGCGGCAAGGGCATCAAAGGCGCTGTAGGATCGGCGGCCAGCTATGCTGAACTGCTGCTGGGCACCGAGATGGCACCCGCCGATCTCGAATCGCGCATCATGGCAACTCTGGGGCTGCCTGCCTTTCCTATCGCGACACAGACCTACCCGCGACGCCAGGATTACATCGTGCTGTCGGCACTGGCCGGGCTGGCCGGATCGCTCTACCACTTTGCCTTCGATCTGCGACTGCTGCAAAGCCCGCCATTTGGAGAGTGGTCCGAGCCGTTTGGCGCGAAGCAGGTTGGTTCGTCGGCTATGCCGTTCAAGCGCAATCCTATCAGCGCCGAAAACATTGACAGCCTGGGGCGGATGGTCGCCGCGCTGCCGCGCGTGGCCTGGGACAACGCTGCCCATTCGCTCCTGGAACGCACCCTCGACGATTCGGCCAATCGGCGGGTGATTATCCCGGAGGCCTTCCTGGCAGTGGACGAGATGATCGGCGCTGCCAACCGGATCGTCTCAGGGCTGCGACTGGACGAGCGTGCCATCGACATGAACCTGACCCGCTATGGCGTATTTGCAGCCAGCGAGCGGGTGCTGATGGCGCTCGGCCGCGTGGGAGCCGACCGGCAGGCCATGCACGAGCGCATCCGCGAGCACTCTCTGGCTGCCTGGGATGCGATTCGACAGGGCAAAGCTAATCCGCTGGTCGATTTACTGGCTGGAGATGAGGAAATGGCGCAATTCCTGCCCGGCAAGAAGATCCGCCAATTGATGGATGCCTCTGATTACATCGGCGATGCGCCGTCGAGAGCCCACAAGATAGTAGAAGCTATCAGAGGAAGCCAGGGGAGAGAGACCGCGGGCGCCGATCACTTTGTCGGCAGATAGCAGCAGCAGGGCTCAAGCCAATAGGCCTTTAGCATTATGCCACAGTCCCTGGATCACAGTTAACTTGACGCATCGAGAAAAAGATCGAGATGTTTTCTGGATATTGAGAAGTTGTTAGTTCGTATGGCACAAAGGCGTCCTGGGGCAGGAGGTCATCATCAAATAGTGTCTTTTTCTTGGCTTGATGCCTATGGGGCTCAGACTCGCCCGGACGGCAGCGCCGAATCTGTTTTGCTAACAATATTATCCCGAACAAGAACTGCTCCCTACCCTGCACCAGGAACACTGGGGGCATCGTGCTTTGGAAGACGGACTTGCAGGGCTGCCAGCAGAGTGCCCAGCGCGATGACCACCCCCAACAAAAAGACCGACTGGAAACCAAAGGTATTCCATAATACCCCACCAATCAGGGCAACCGAGATCGAAAAGATATGGTCGATAGTTACGGATGCGGACAGCGCCGGTTGAATATGAGCAGGCTGCAGGGCGATCTTCTTCATGTAGGTCGAACGGGCCATGCTAACTGAGAACAGCATCTGATCCAGAATGTAACAGGCGCAGACAACCAAAAATGCAATGTCCTCCGGGAGTACAAACCTGGAAAACCCGTATCCCAGGCAAACGAATACCAACATCACAGCCTCAGATGCCAGCACAATGCGCTCGCCTAACCGGTCAATCATCCAGCCCAGAACGGGCTGAAAGACGATTCCGACAATGCCTCCTATCGTCAGGAGTTTCGCCAGCAGCTGTGTGGGCTGGTTGAAGATGGTAACCAAAACCCAGGGAGCAAAGGTAATGAAAATCTGCTTCCGCGAACCGCTCAACACGGCCATGATATAGTAGAGGCGATATTCTCGATGCAGTTCCAGGTAAGTCGCTGGCGTGCGAATATCCTGCGACTTCATGGCAAACATGAGCATGGCAGCTATGGTAAAAATCAAGGCTGACAGGCTGAACGTGTGTTGGAAATCGAAATTCAGATACTTGAAACCCAGGAAAACCGCAAAACTTCCCACAACAACTGCCATATTGCGGACTGAGTTGAGTTGTCCTAACCGCCGGCCGGTTTTGCCCTCCCTGGCCAGTTCCATCCCAATGGCAGATGCGACTGGCATGAACAGGTGCTGGCCCATGCTGTAGATAAACAGCCAAATGACCATGGTGGTATAGCTGGAAGAGATAAAGCCGATCAGCAGCGCGCCGACAGCACTCAGCAACAGCGAAACGGCTCCCAGTCGCCTGCTGCACAGGAACCAGAGCAGCGCAGAGACGAAAACCACCAGGACACCAGGTATCTCGCGTGGGAACTCGAGGAAAGATCGCTCGAAGCCGGTGAGAGCAAACCGCGTATTGAGGAAATTGTTGAACGTGGCATCGATGATGCTGTAGGCCATGCCCATCATCATCGATGCGCCAATAAACAGTTTAAGCTCTCGTGGTATGCCGGACACTCGTCTGAACAACGTTGTTGGTATCGATGCTATGTGTATCATTGATTGAGAGTATCCTTACAGTTGCTGATTATAGCGCATATGCTTCGGACCGTGGCATCCCAGATTAGTCAGTTATTGGTACTGGCTGCTTGACAGTTTTGAGTGATGAGTGACGAGTTTTAGTGGGTCAACGCAGAATTCCGGGGGAAAAAGGGGGGGAAGGGGTAAAATACAGGCAAACTGAACACTGGAGACATACACAAAAAAT
>JAFGLD010000088.1 GCA_016928235.1 Anaerolineae bacterium
ATTTTTTGTGTATGTCTCCAGTGTTCAGTTTGCCTGTATTTTACCCCTTCCCCCCCCTTTTTCCCCCGGAATTCTGCGTTGACCCAACTTTCTGGAGAACTACACCCGAATAGACGGTCATCTCTCTGCAATACCGAAAGTCCATTGCTCAAAGATCGAGCTGCATACAAATTCGATGTTCCATTGGTAAGCCTGCCGCGGCCTCCTCCTGTCGAACCCGTTGCAATGACGGGCTTAGTGTCGTCACATCAAGGGTTCGAAAGCCCAAACGCGCATAATAGGGGCCATTCCAGGGGACATCGCGAAAGGTCGTCAGGGTAAGCGCAGTGCCCCCCCGCACACGTGCCCACTCAGTGATCGCCTCGATGAGACGGCGCCCCAGTCCCTGGCGGGCGTGCTGTGGATGCACGTCAAGCTCATGCAAATGGACGGATGTATCGAGGAGGTGGACGATCGCAAAACCAACCGGCCGATCGTGATCGTCGACCACGACCCACACATCATCATGATCGAGGCTGATGCCCGTGGATGCCAGTTCACAGTCGACAAAATCGGCATATGGCGTAGCACGAAATTGTGACGCGGCAGCTTGCTCGATGGCCGGCAGCAGAGCCAGGTCGCCCGGCTGCGCAAATCGAATCATATATGGGCTATTCTGCATTGATTCACCCCTTGAAAACAGAGTTGCTTATGACCAGCGCAGAACAAGAGATTTCACCCAGACATTAACCAACCTGCATGGGCATCACAGGAAAGTCAGATCGCCCGGCATACCACTCAGGGTATCCACATCCTGCTGTGATCGCCCAGGTTCACCTTGAGGGATTTTGGCTTGCGTGTCGAGTGTTTGACGGTCACACTACGCCCGATCAGGCTGTCCTGAATGCGGAGAGGGACATCGGCAATGTGGCTATTTTCCAGCACAATGCACCGCTCGATCTCGCTGTTCTCGATCACAACATCGTGGTAGATGCTGGTGAAGGGCCCAACATAGCTGTTCTCAATGCGAGTGTTCTCGCCGATGATGGCCGGACCCCGAATAACGCTGTTGATGATCTGTGCTCCCGCTTCGACCGTCACGCGGGCATCGACCACCGAATCAGCATCGACCATGCCCGTCACGTGGGGTGTTAGCTCTTCTAAGACACAGGCATTGGCTTCCAACATGTCAGTGGGCTTGCCGGTATCGATCCACCAGCCTTTGTGGATATACGGAAAAACTTTATGTCGATTGGTCACCAGCCACTGGATGGCGTCGGTGATCTCCAGCTCGCCTCGCCAGGAGGGCCGGATAGCATCGACGGCCTCGAAGATGTGGGCATCAAACATGTAGATGCCAACCAGAGCCAGGTTCGATGGGGGCTGCTTGGGCTTCTCGATCAACTGCTTGATCTGCCCGTCTCCGTTAAGCTCAGCTACACCGAAATGCTCCGGGTCGGCTACCTCGGTCAGAACGATCTGACTGTTCCACTGACTGGAATCGAACTGCTTGATCAGCGAGCTGATGCCACCCTCAATGACGTTATCTCCCAGAAACATGACAAAGCGATCATCGCCCAGAAAGTCGCGGGAAATCTTCACGGCATGAGCCAGGCCAAGCGGCGCATCCTGAGGGATATAGGTGATGCGAGCATTCCATCGGCTGCCATCACCGACCGCCTCCCGGATCTCCGGAGCAGTATCGCCCGTGACGATACCGATCTCATCGATACCGGCATCGTGAATCGCCTCGATGACACGGAAGAGCACCGGCTTGTTGGCAACGGGGATCAACTGCTTGGCGCGGGTGTAAGTCAGGGGATACAGGCGTGTGCCCTTACCCCCGGAGAGGATCAGTCCTTTCAAAACATTTTCTCCCTGATTTGATCAATGGCAGATAGCAGGTGTGACGTCTCTCAGTTTCCGGATTACACCTGCTCATCAGAATTCTTGGGCTGGATGGGTCTTGTTTCCAGCATCGAAGAGCGGGGAGTCGGCTCACTGAGAGAAGCAGACGGCTGCTCACCCGAATACCGGTCACGAAGCTTTTCGGCAGAGATAAACATCACCGGCTTGGAATCGATGGATGGCTCACTCACACGAGCCAGATCACTCTCGCGAGCCAGATCCTCGATATCCTCGTCCGGCTCATCACGCCACTTCGGATGGCGTGACAGCCCCGAAAGGTCTTCACCTGTCATGGCCCGCCGGATCAAAGCCCCGGCCCGAACACCTCGCCAACGTAAAACAGCCCCGCCAACATCAGCGTTAGCGTGCGCCGGCCCCGCTCCGACGTAGCCGGGCCAATCGGGCATTTCGTACATCTGATTCCACTCGATCGTCCGCAACGATTTATAAGAAGGATCGACCAGGTCGGGGCGCAGGGACAGCATCATCGATGTCTCGAACATCGAGGCATGGATACTGCCCCTGAGCGCGACTTCCTCTTTGGTCGTCAGCGGGCGTCCTAACAAAGTCGCCACGCCGGGTGTCATATCGAGCTCAGCGCCGGCCATGACGTAGCCCGCGGGCTCGAACATTACCAGGCCGGGGTTGGCTGCCCGCATTTCGGCGCACACTTCTTCCAGCACGACACACTGCTCAGGCCCACCGTGAAAACTAACCGGGAAAATATACTGAAACCCGTAGCGCGCCATATGGCCGGCAACATCAGCCACGATGCTTTTGAGCGTCTCGCGGCTGATCCAGACACTGCCGGCCTGGGTAAACAGATCGCTCCGGCGTGTGTCGACCGGATCGGTGCCGTAGGGGATCGCCGGCATCATCAAAACATGCAGATCGCGATCGTTCTCCATCAGCCAGGCTGCCGCGGAAAGCGTCACCCCATCCACCGCAAAGTTATCGGTGCCCAGCGGAAGGTGATCGCCATGCTCCTCGATCATCCCAACCGGTAGCAGAACGACCGTGTGATCCCGATCCAACGCCCGCAGCCCCTTGAGCGACAGGTGATCCAGCCGGTGAAAGCGCGTATGCGTCAACAGCGAAGACATCATATCCCTCTCCTGTCCGGGTTGTGATACAAGCATGGCACAATTGTCCCTTCGGCAAATGGTCAGGCGTAATACCCCCATAGGCGTTAACTTAAGCGTGATAGTTGGCTGTTAGCTATTGGCTATTAGCTGTTAGTTCTTAGTCTCTATCCAAGACTCAGTTAGCCAGTCGTTGCGAACAAAAAACTGATCACCAATAACCAGACACAACCGGTAACGTCCAATCAATCCCTTAAGTTACCACCTATGCGTAATACCCACCCATCCGAACATCTACCTGAGCATTCGTTAACACTGATCCAATCAGTCGAATATTGAGCCGATCCAACAACTCTTTGGCGCTCTCAGCATGATCACGTCGTGTAGTGCCGGACCGGAATACCAACAACACGCCATCCAACCTGGCAGCCAACAGGGCCGCATCGGTAACCGCAATCACTGGAGGCGCATCAAACAACACAATTTCTGCTTCGTCTTTTAACTGCTTGATGATGGCATCCATGCGAGACGAATCGAACAAGTCAGCCGGGTTAGGCGGCAGCGGGCCGCTGGGCAGCAGGCTCAGATTCTCCACACCCACATCGACCAGGGGAGGCTTTTTCAAGCCATCCAGCATCATACTGGTCAGTCCGGGCTGTTGATCTACGCCCCAGATTGTGTGCTGGCTGGGACGCCGCAGGTCGCAATCGACCAGCAGGGTTTTCTTGCCGCCCTGAGCAAAAGTCACCGCCAGGTTGGCCAGCATTGTGCTCTTGCCATCCTCCGGCGCCGGGCTGGTAACAACAAGCGTATGCAACGGCTCGCTCAAGCCGGAAAAATTCACATTCGTCCGCAACGCGCGATAAGCCTCGCTGGCAGGCGAGCGTGGGTTGGTCAGGGTTATCAGGTTCACTTGAGTCATGGTATCCTCGCGTTCACAGTTTGCAGTTTCGTTCACACTTATCAGTCATCAGTTGGAGGAATAGCTCCCAGGACTGGCAGATCCAGGAAGCGATCCACATCTTCAGGCGAGCGAACGATCCCCGCTTCAATGTACTCCAATACAAAAACCACCGCCAGCCCAATCAGGAAGCCAAAAACCCCTCCGGCGGCTGTGTTGACCCACTTCTTGGGCGATTCGAGGCCGTAAGTCGGATCATCGAGGATAGATGCCTCGATGCGATCCTCCCGGCGCACTTTCTGGTTTTCCTCGTTACGCCACAAAATGAACCGCTCGGCCCATTCTCGAGCAATATCATTAGCCAGATCACCATCAGGCTGTTCAACCTCGATCTGAATCACCAGTCGCTGCGCCTCGCTGGCAATTTTGACATCACTACGCAATGTCCCCGGATCCATATCCAGGTCAAGCTTGTCGATCACTTCCCTGGCCCGATAGTTGCTGTCCATCCAGGCAACATACGAGTCCAACAGGATCTTAGCCGCCTGGGCCTGTCCAAAATCCGAGCGGAGAGGCGACACCAGAATGTTGATGGTCGATTTGTAGACCGGGGCACGCTCCTCCATAATCTTACTAAACCCGAAGGCCGCTCCGGCTGTAATGACTGCCAGCAGCAACATGATCCAGCCGCGGCGTTTCAAGATTCTCCAATAAGCTTGCAATTGCATAGAACCTCCCCTAAAAGATGGGGTTGGAGATTGGGGGATTGGGGCCAGGGTTTGGAAATTTGCGATCCCGTTGACCTTAGACAACTCTTCGCTGTACTGCTCACATCCCAGGCTCTAACCTCTATCCCCCATACCCTATCCCCGATAATCCGGTACTTCTGCCAACACTTTTACCCCCAACGCCTCGATATCAGAGCGACTATGCAGCGTTGGGTCAAGATACTCGACCAGGAAAGCCAGAGCGATACCGGCGGCCAGCCCCAGGCCAAAGCGAATCAGTGGATTCAGGCGGGCGCTGAGAGGCGGCGGCACAGGCGCAATCGCAGGTGTATCGAGCGCCACGACGGCTAATCCACCTCGACCCAACTGAGGAAAGAACTCATTGCTGCGTCCTTGCAACACAGTCGCAGCCGCATCCGCAATAACTTCGAGCTGTGCAGCATCAGGCCAGGATAGCGATAGTGTCATGATACTACGTTCGTATTGCGCGTAAATCGAACCCTGGATTGCCCCAGCCGGGATGTCCTCGCCCCGATCGGCAAGCTCATCGCTGACGGCCTGTGCAAAGGAACTTGTCCTGACCCAATCTGAGAGCGCGCTAACGATGTACTCCGATGTCAGCCATGGATAGAAGCGACAATCTTCGTAGCCGGCAAAACATCGCTCAGGCGACTGCGCCGCCGTGAAGCGCACACCGGTCGAAAAACCGCCTCCGGATGGCGCTTTCAGATAACTATAGCCTGCGTAGACCAACGCCACCAGCGCCGGTAAGACGATCAACCACCAGCGCCGCCGGATGATTGTCCACAATGCCCTCAATTCCATAATGCTCCTCTTCGACTACAGGTTGCACACACCGCTTAATTGACATTAGCGGGTCGTATCCTGAGACCGTCCATCGTACCGCTTCTGGACAAAAGCTGCCAACTCGCGCTCGAATATCGCTGTATCGAACCGCTCCGCGTTGGTTCGACAACGGGTGGAACGAAACGACAGATCCTCAAACTGCTCCAGGGCACCACACAGGCTCTCGATGGACTGCTCGTCGAAAAACAGGCCGGTCTCTCCCTCGATCACAGTATCGAGCGCCCCCCCACCCCGAAAGGCGATCACCGGGCGACCGGCCGCCTGGGCCTGAACCGGCGCGATGCCAAAATCCTCGAGGCCCGGGAACAGGAATGCGCGGCAACGCGCCATCAGGTCGGGCAGGTCGGTCTCCGGGACACGCCCCAGGAAACGCACCGTCGGTCCGGCCATCGCCTCCAACCGGGCCCGGTCGCGACCGTCACCGCCGACCAACAACGGCAGTCCCAGCCGGGTACAGGCCTGTACCGCCAGATCGACCCGCTTGTAGGGGATCAGGCGCGAAACGACCAGAAAATAATCGTCGGGTTTGGCAACCGGCTCATAACAGCCGGTCCCGACCGGCGGGTAGATAATAACCGATTCGCGCCCATAAAACCTGTCGATTCGCCGCTGAATATCCGACGAAATGGCGATAAAAGAATCGACACGTCGGGCAGCCTCGTAATCCCATCGACGCAGCATGGCAACCACCGGTCGCAGGATCGATGCCGCCGCCAACCCCAGGCGCTCGCGCCGGATGTAAGCATCGAACTGCCAGATATAGCGAGTAGGCGCAAGGCAGTAGCAGATTTGCGGCGTCTTCCCTGTTTGGACACCATGGCAGAATCCGCTCTTGTTAGAAAGAACCAGATCGTAATTACTCAGATCGAGATCGGCAAAAGCTTTGGGGTATAGAAACAGGTAGGGTTGATGATTACGGTGAATGCCCGGCAGGCGATCCATCCAGGTGGTACGAATATCCCACGAGCGGTACGAATCGGGCATCAGGCCAGGGGCATAGATCGATGTGTAAACCGGCGCGCCGGGATACATCCTGACCAGCACCTCCAAGACATCTTCCGCGCCGCCGCGCTGGTTCAACCAATCATGAACGAGAGCTATTTTCATCGGCAGTCTCATCGCTCACCGGTTGATTCGGTCGATAAGGAAAACAGGGGCCTGGCAATTTCCGGAAAGAGACGCTCGCGAATCGGCCTAAAACTGCGTCGATGCAGCACGCAAGGGCCCAACTCATCGAGGGCTGCCTGATGGTACTTCGTCCCGTAACCTTTGTGTGCCGCCAGGCCGTAACCGGGGTACTCCGCATCGAGCTCCGTCATCAACCGGTCACGCGCGACTTTGGCCACGATGCCGGCCGCGGCAATGCTGTACGATTTCCGGTCGCCCTTCACCAGGCTACGCTGCGGGAGCGCGACCTCACGCAGACGCACATAGTCGATCAGGAGGGCCTGTGGCGCGGACGGCAGAGCGTCCAACGCGCGACGCATGGCCAGGCGCGTAGCCGGAGCAATGCCCAGGCTGTCAATCTCCGCAACAGACGCCATGCCGATGCCAACCCCCTCAGCAACCTGGCGCACGACCTGATCGAGACGCTCGCGTTCACGAGCCGAGCACAGCTTGCTATCCCGAACGCCGGCCAGCGCGTCCGGCAGATCGACGCGCTGCAAGGGTAAGATCACGGCTCCGGCAGCAACCGGCCCGGCCCAGGCGCCCCGCCCGACCTCGTCCAACCCGGCGATGATCTCCAGGCCGTCGTCACGGAAGCAATACTCGTACTGCAAATCAGGCGCCAATCTTGTCACGATTCTCCCCGGCGATATACCCCACGCAGCCCGTTCCACCGGACACGCAACACATCCCACACCATCTTTGCCGAATCGGTCATCGGGCTGACGCGGCTTTGCGACTTGTGATACCAGGAGATGGGAACCTCGATGAGTTTGTACCCGTACTGTTTGGATACAAACAACACCTCGACGTCAAATCCCCACCCTCCAATAGTGAGCAGAGGAAAAACAACCTGTGCCACTTCACGGCGAAACGCCTTGAACCCGCACTGCGTATCCTGGATACCAGGAATCGCTATGATGCGCACAATGAGATTGAAGATACGCCCCATCAGGTGACGGTACTCCGGCTCACCGATTCGCTGCGCGCCGGGGGCCTCGCGGCTGGCAATGGCAACATCGTAGTTGCTAAGAGCAGGTGGGACGAATTTACCGATCTCCTCGACCGGCATCGAAAAATCGGCATCACAAAAGATCAGGTACTCACCCCGCCCATCGAGGATACCGGTCCGTACGGCCATCCCCTTGCCCTTACGAGGCTCGGTGAGTACCCGCGCGTAAGGATGCTCAGCAGCAAACTGCCCGGCGATCTCTGCCGTTCGATCAATGGAGTTGTTGTCAACAATAATGACTTCGATGGCATAGCTCTGGGCCGCCACAAACGCCGCCACCTGCTCCAGGCTTGCAGGCAGGCGATTTTCCTCGTTGTAAGCCGGGATGATGATCGACAGCAGCGGCTCTTCAGGCGATTCGGTCATGAAATCCTCACGATAGCACGTTGGCGCGTTTTGACGACCAATACCAATCCAGAAGCTTGATATGAAATGAAATTACTTTTTCCTGATCTTTCAACTCCTGGGATGTCATTATTTGAAAGGCAGCCCCCTCTTTCAACTCCGCATGGTCCAGTTCGTTGGCGACCGGGTAGTGATACAGGTAGGCCCTGATGCCGGCCTCGCTCACCTCGGTCGTCAGATGTCGCAGCTTGTCAGCGTCGAGCGTGATCGAGAGTTCCTCTTGGGCTTCCCGGATAGCCGCCTCTTTGGGCTGCTCGCCATCCTCCATCCATCCACCGAACAGTCCCCAGTAGCCGCCATATTTGGCATCATCGCGCAACTGCACCGCGACGCGGCCATCGGGCATCTCCAGCAACAATAGCACACCCTCACCGATTATCGACATCGGCACACCTGACAGAATAGAACCAACAGCATCACTCACCTTCCCGATCGCTTACCGGGGTCAAGATCGACTCAATGTATTCCACCGATACTTTGCGCCCGCTCTGAATAGCCTTGCGTTTGCGCAGCGCGCCCGGCAGAGTCAACAAGCCACTCACCATACCTTTTAATCGAGCGCGCGCCGCTTCGCCGCGCCAGGCCTTGATCGCGTCATAGGCCAGCCCGATCTGTGCCCCGACCACCTCGCGCCAGTATTTGCGCAGCAGCGGACTGGGATAGTTCTTGGCGATCAGCCACAGGTAGTTGCGGCCGTCGTAAAAACTGGCCGTCGTCCCCCCTCCCGTCGCTGCCAGCCGGTGATAAACCACCGCCCGTGGAGCATATACGCAGCGCCAGCCTCTCAGTTGTGCCCGCCAGGCCAGATCGATGTCCTCGCAGGAGAAGAAGAAATCATTGTCCAGCAAGCCGATCTCATCAAGCAGGGCGCGTCGATAGGCCGCCGAGCCGCCACAGGCACTGAAAACGTACTCCTCCCTGTTGTAATCACCATCCTTTTGCCACACTCCCCGGTTGCCCGGTCTGCCGTCGACGCGGTAGAAGTCGCCGGCCGTGTGTAGTGTATCACGCTGGTCAAAAAGAAGCATTTTACTGGCGACGATCCCCGCTTCGGGGTGGTGATCGAAAACCGCAACGACCTCGGTAATCCAGGCAGGGTCAACCTCGGTATCGTTGTTCAGGAGGACGATGATCTCGCCCTGGGCAGCCGACATCCCGGCATTGCAGGCGCCGGTAAAGCCCCGATTCTCGGGGAGCTGCACCAATTGAACGTGTTTATAGCTTTCCCGCAAAAGATCCTGTGAGCCGTCACTCGACGCATTATCGGCGACGATCACCTCGAATGGGTGATAAGTCTGCCGGGCTAAGGCATCCAGGCAGGTTGGCAGATGGGCGATCCCATTCCAGTTGGGAATCACGATCGAGACGAGGGGTTTTTCGGTCACTACTGCGCCTCGTATTGTGTGACATATTCGGCCAGTGCCTCTTGCCAGGGACGCAGCTCAATGCCTGCGGCTGCCCCAAAAACGTTGGCCAGCGGCGCGTAGGATGGAGGCATCGATGGACGCTCAAAATCTTCCAGGTGAATCGGCTCGACGGAGGCATCTGAGCCGATCAACCGGAGGATCTCACAGGCAAAATGGTAGCGGGAACATTCGCCTGCATTGACCAGGTGATAGATACCGGGCCGATCGATCTCGATCAGATCCATCAGGGCCACTGCCAGATCGGTCACGCAGGTCGGCGAGCTGATTTCATCGGTGACCACCCGTAAACGGCTCCCGCTCCGCGCCCGCGCGATGATTTTGTGGATAAAATTGACCCCACCGGACGCATACAGCCAGGCCGTCCGCACAATCATGTAGCGAGGCGCGATGCGTTCGACAACCTGCTCGGCGACATACTTGGAATACCCGTAAGGGTTGCTCGGGTTCCGCTGATCGTATTCCTGGTAAGGCTGCCTGGCGCGGCCATCGAAAACCTCATTGGTGCTGATCGATACCAATAAGGCATTAACTTCTCGACAAGCCAGAGCAACATTGTAAGTCCCTACTCCGTTGACCTGAACGGCCTCATCGGGGTGCCCGGCGCAGTAGTCGACGTCAGTCAGCGCCGCCGCATGGATCACGATATCGGGAGAAAAAACACGCAGACTTTCCATCACCTGGTCTGCATTCGTCATCTCCCACTCCGGCAGATCGCCGCCAAGGAGTGTATGGCCCTCTGTCACCAGGCTAGCCCGAAGTGCCTTACCTAACTGTCCTTTATGTCCGGTGATGAAGATACGCACATTACCTGTCCTATGAGAATTGCCCTGAGAACTGAGCAACAAGTGTCGGGTCAAGAGCGCGAAAGCCTGCCACCTTGACTATGAAACGCAATATCACGTAAGAAGAGTGCTCAGTTCCAAGAGGCGCCAGGCTGAAAGCCTCAGTTTCGAAGGAGAATTATATCTTTTGCAACACAAAGCAACGAACCGCGATCGCGCTCGGCGATCATGATATGTCAGCCGCCAATCCCTTTGAGGCAGACTGGGATGAAGTTCCTTCGATCTGCTTCGGATTCCAGCGACGGCCCGACTGCTTAGCCCCTTGCGAGCCATGTGCCAGGCGTCGACGAGCCAGCCGGAGGTAAAAGGGCGGCAGCACCAACTGCCCGATCATGTACAGGCAGAGCGCCAACGCAACGCCTATTGAGAATAAAAGCATACGCCCCACATCCCAGGATACGGTTAGAGCAGGAAAAAACACCCGATGGAAATCGATAAGAGCCGAGCGAGAAAATGGCCGCCGGATCGTCGCAAAGATGATCGCCCCCAACGAGCCACCCCACAACAGTACCACCACCCCAAGCAGATTGGCCGCTGTTCGCGCCATAATCGCCCGCCAGATACGTCCATCCCGCAGACGTGCCCAGGTAGCAGCCAATGTCCCAAGTGCCATGCTATAGCGCAAGCGCAAAAAGGGACCGAGGAGAAAATGCGCCAACCCAACACTCAGAACAAACACAACCCAAACAACATATTGTCTCAATGCCACAATCGTGTTGTTGATCTCACGGGCGGACTGCGCATCGGTTAGATAAGTCGAAGCCAGAATTACAGCCACAACAAAGCCGATCAGGAATGCCAAACGCAACATAAATACCGCCCAGGCCATCATATCTGTTCTACGACGCAAAATAGTCAGGCGCCGATGAAGCAACCCACCCTGCCCGGCCGCGGCTGGAGCAGCCATAGCTGCTGAGATCAACCCCAAGAGCCATGTGCTGACCAGGTTCAGGCCTGCCAAAACACTCAGCGTACTCACAATTCGCTGCCCCAGCAAGTAATCGCGCGGGTTGATGACCCATGGAGGAGCCTTAGATATCACAACCAGGTCAACCATCAACAACAGACAGACAGTCAATGCACAGGTCATTGGAAGACAGCCCAACCGCACCAATCGGCGCCTGCGCCGCAGCGATCCTGGTCTCATTCGCTTTCCTTGAGGATGAGATGGCTCCTTAACACTGCCTGATTGTCCCGACATGGCTAATCAATCTCCCAGGCGGCGGGCCCGTCGGAATACCAAGCCCGTCAGAATCAGAATAAGCCCCACCTGAGCAATTATAGAGGCCAGCAAATAGCCACTCACTGTCAGACAAGCTGCCCAAGCGATCTGCGTCTCGGTAGGGGATGGCACATTACGGAAAATATCCAGTTGTGCATAAGCCGGGTATGACCAATTATTAAACAGGTATCCTAGCCCATAGGCCAGGCCAAAGTGTAGTAGCGTCGAACTCACCCAACAAAACAACCGGGCGCCCAACCCACCAGAGATCGCCTGAGCGCGTGTTCTCGCATAAGCCGATGCTGTCATTCCCAGCATCCCACACAGAACAGCCTGGATCACAGGCTGACTGAGATTATAGGAAACTATCGATGCTATCAGAATGATATAGGCCACCCCTAAACCATCAAAAAAGAACCGCCTGAGATCCGCTGCACTCATGGAATAGAATGTTTGTCGTATCATAACATGAGCAAAAAAAAGCACAATGGTAACCGTACTGATCACTCTGATAATAACCACGCTTCGCAGTACGAGGCGCAGTTCATGCAAAACCGCCGATAGCTTGGCCAGGATGATTTCCGGCAAAGAAACCATCGTCGTACGCAGCAGCTGCCAGCTCTGCAGCTCGACCTCACCACTGATCAGAGGGGCTGCCAAAAGTACCGTTAGAATATTGGCCATTCCTCCTGCGCCAATCTGGATGCAAAACAGCACCGCAATCACAAATCCAAGAACAAGCGCAAGGGAAGAATCCAGGTCATAATAACCGCCACTTGTAACAATCAGTAACGAGAATAGCATGACAACCAGAACCGCCAGACTTGCCACAGCAAACAAGACGGGAACAAAAGCCCGCTGGAGCGCCACCAATCCGCGGTTACGAACCTGGCGCCAGGATTCCAGCCAGAATATGGGATGTTCAGGACGAGCCCAACGGGGCACCATCTTGAACCGGCCTGCCTTTTCATTCATAGTGTTGAATTCTATCAGCAATGTGATATCAATCCCCTTCGCCAAGACTACGATTCCTACACGCTTTCAGGGCATCAACCAGAAGAGGCAAAATATGACCTGATGGACCCTGCAGAGAGATATCGACGACAGGCGTAAGCTGACTTGGCGTGAGATTAACCTCGATCACAGTCGCGCCAGCACGCCGGGCCTCGATAGGAAAAGAAGCAGCCGGTTGCACCATGCCGGATGTACCTACTACCAGCATCACTTGACAGTTACCGGCAACATCAAATGCCCGTTCCAGACCAATTGAAGACAGTACCTCGCCAAACCAGACTACATCCGGACGGATCAGCGCCCCACAGTGAGGACAAGGAGGAGCATGCTCATGATCGTGAGGAATGGTTTCCAGATCGACGAGAGTAGGAGAACCCTGACAATCAGCAGAACATTTAAAGCGTCCCAGACTCCCATGTAGCTCGACAACATCAGCACTGCCTGCGGCACAATGCAAGCCATCGACATTTTGGGTCAAAATCACCAATTGAGGAACCAGCTTTTCCATCTCAACCAATGCCAGATGCCCCGGGTTGGGCCGGCATTGAGCCACCAAATCATGCCGGGATACATACCATGACCAGACGAGATCGGGATTGCGCTTGAATGCATCCGGTGTAGCCAACTGTTCCGGATCGTACTGAGCCCACAGGCCAGTTTGTGCATCACGAAAGGTCGGGATACCACTTTCCTTAGAAATACCCGCTCCACTGGAGACTGCTATCAACTGCGCCCGGCTGATAGCCTCGGCAGCCGCGCGAATATTTGCATCAGAGAACATAGGAGAGTGCCTATTTGTTCTGAGAGGAACACAGGCAGCCTGACAACACCTTATCCCTCACGACCCTGGTTGCGGGTTTGCAGCGTAATACTGCGGACCACCAGACGCAACAACCCCAACTCCACGCGATCGCCTGGAACGAGTTGATGGCGTCTGCCAGGATCCAGGAATTGGCCATTGATCCATGTTCCATTCTTGCTGCCCAGATCGGCGATACACAACCCTTCGTTCATTGGGATCAGAACAGCATGCAGCCGAGAGACTCCCTGATCAGCGGCCAGGTAAGGCGTCAGGTCAAGCCCAGGAGAAGGCTGATCGTCTGCATCAGCCCGGCCCATCACAAGCTCTTGGCGCACATCAAGCCCCAGAGTAGTTGGAGGAGGAGCTGTTCCAACCAGGAAGATAACCCGCCAATACGGTAAACTAGGCAGTTTAGGAACTAACCGCACCTGGTTGGTATCTCCTCCGATGTTTGACAACGCCTTACGATCAACTCCCGGACGGGCCTCTTGCAAGACAGTCGCTGCTGGAGGCTGCTTATCCACCGATTTCGGCTTGGGATACAGCGGCTTGAGCGGGCGCGTGTCCATCACCGGATCGATTGGCGGTTCATCTATCTCAAAAGAAACCTCAGGTGGGTCGTCGCCACCAGGTGGCAGGTTCATAACAATAACCCTCATATACAATATCTAAAACTTGATGAGCAAGTTTTTCGGTTTATACCAATCATGTGATCGGTTTTCAGTCATTAGAGATCGGTTTTTCCTTGCATGCCAACCGCGGTTCCTCATGAACACACCGGGAATAAGGCGACAATGCATCTGATTTTTGGCTGCTCTTCAATCTGGAGCTGAGGGTCGAGACTAACACAATCATGCGCAAGAAGCAACTTCATTCTTCGGTCTCTTCGTTGTCCACAGAACCTGCCGAAGCAGCAACCTTACGACCCAACATAATATAACCAACATACAAACCGATTCCGGCCATTGCCAATGAGCCAGGGCTGCTCACAGGCGCATAGCCAAGCAAACCAAACAGCGCAACGACCCCCAAGAAGATCAGGGGAGTATAAAAGTTCCCCTGCTGCTTGTGTGCAACAGATTGACGCAGGACTGTGCCAACCACAATCCCCACCCCCAAAGTTCCCAATGGGCGCAGAATCTCACCGACTAAGCCAAGAACCGGAGCAATTAACAAACGAATGATCTGTTCAACAGTATACATAAGCAAAATCCTCCAAAAACAACACTTGATGATGAGGAAAGTCATGACACGTGCGAGCATTATGACACATTAAAAGCTCTAGGTTCTGTTGACATTTGCTGAAATAAGGGCATACTGTAGCCTCATGAACGTCAAACTAACAGATGAACAATGGTCGAGAATAC
>JAFGLD010000089.1 GCA_016928235.1 Anaerolineae bacterium
ATCAATAACACACAAGGACAAGACCCCCATGGAAGACAACTCCATCACCATCATCGGGGCCGGGGTCGCAGGGCTTGCGGCCGGCATTTATGCCCAGATGAACGGTACCACACGCAGATCTTCGAAATGCACAGCATACCGGGCGGCCTGTGCACAGCCTGGAAGCGTAAAGGCTACACCATCGATGGCTGTGTTCACTGGCTGATGGGTTCCTCTCCCCAAGACGACTTTTACCGCTACTGGCAGGAAGTCGGCATCGCCCAGGGACGCGAGTTTGTCAACGCGGATGAATGTGTGCGCTTCGAGTGCGCCGCTGGGCGCACCCTCATTTTCTACACCAACATGGACAGGCTGGAAAAGTATCTGCTGGAGCTTTCCCCGCAAGACGCAGAACCCATCGTGTCAGTGGATAGTGTACGCATAAAACAAGTTGTGCGCTATTGCCAACAACTTATTGATCCCTTGACGTAGTCGAAGCCTATTCAACTGTCAGAATGATCGGAAGCTCAACTGCGTCGCTCCCCTCTGTGGTCAGCAACCGCAAGCCTGTGATCGGGTCGTACAGCCCGATCTGTATCCGGATCGGGCCGGTATAGGGTTCGTGGAATGTCATCGGGTGCTCATCGATGATGTACTCGCCTGCCAGCCAGCCGCTGAATGGGCGCGACTCGTACACGGGCACACCATCATGCTGGCCGACTACCCCCCCGTTGGCGCCCAACATTTGCGCAGTGACCTTGATGTTGGCATCGGGCGCGCCATCCATCAGGGCTTGCCAATAGAGCGTCAGAGTGAGGGTGTCCTGGCTGGTCAACGGATCGGGTATGTCGAGCCGATAGCCAAGCAGCCTGATTGCATCGCCAAAGGTAGCCTCTAAGGGAACTTCGATGTCTGGAAGCTGAAGGATGCGCTCAAAGCCGGCGATCTCCAGACTGGTCAAAAAGATGCGATCCCGGTCGATCCGGAGCACCAGGTCAGCCGGGCCGGATTGCGCGTCGCCGCTCACGTGAAGCAGCCGGCGGTCGAGCCATGACTGACCTGCCGAGACATCGGCCGGACGACGACCCTGTAAAGCGGACCCATCGTCCTCAGCGACGATCTGATCGCCCTGTACCAACTGCAATGTGACCTGTTTGTCCTGAAGCTCATTGGGCGATATCAGCCAACTGAGCGTCACGCCCAGCGTACCGCCGGGTGAGGTGGCCGGCTTAGCGAGGGCATAACCGGACAGCAGGTTTGAGTCTTCTATCGGTGACAACTGCCAGAAACGACGCTCCTCATAGGCCCATTGCGCAGGCGCAGGACCAAGCGTGACCGTACCGATCATCGCCTGCTGCCCCATGGGGGCGCCGTTCGCGTCTTGAAGGTTGATGGCCTGGCCAGTGACTGTGTTATAGAGAGTGACGATCAACTCCGCGTCGATGGGTGGAGTGCCAGGCTGCAACGGTAGGACAAAATACTGTCCGGTGTGCTGGCCGGGCAGCCAGTGATCGGTTGGGTAGCCGTTGCTGTCCAGCAACAAGGCATCATCTCCGGCAATGATCCATTCGGTTGTCGGATCGACCAGACGGATCGATGCAGCATAGCGCGTTCCGGGGACGAAATCGGCGGTGGCCTTCCACTCGATCGCCACAGTTACTGCATCACCTGATGCAACCGACTTTCGCGTTAAGTCAAGAAATCCCCAACTGAAATCGACCGGCTCCAGGGTCATCAGCTCCGGCGAAACGCCGGCATCGAGCCGGTAAGTCGCCAGATCGTAACCTGAGAAATATTGCCTGCTTACCAGTGAGCCAAATCGCTCCAGGTAAAACGGGACGATCTTGCGCCGGTCGCTGATCTCGTTGGTGTTCCGCAGCAGGGCAATCCGCTGTTTACCATCGATGAACGCAACAACCGACGCGATCGAATCGATTCCATCATCGAGCCGAGCCCAGCCCAGTGGCGCCTCACCAATCCCATAGTAATCGAGCGTGAAATCATGGGCGTCGACCATGATAATGCCGTCCTGAGCGCCGAATTCCGCTTTGAGGGTATCGGTCACTGCGCGGGAGGCGGCATGCCGGTAGCCGGAATAACGGCCCTCGTAGAGGTTCGTGGCGCCAATAGCCGATGTCAGTGCAAGCATCGTCGCCAGTAAGACGCCGGGCCAACGTTTCCACCTGCCAGCCTCCCAGACATCGGCGATTACAACACCCAAAACAATAAAAAGCGGCCCGGTCAAGAAGACCAGGTAACGCGGATGCACTGAGGGATCGCGCAGCGTATAGACAAAGGCCAGGCTCGCAATGCCCAAAACCAGCCACACCAGATCGGCCAGGGGGCGGGCAGTCCGTCGACGAAGACTGATCGATAGACCAACCCAGGCCAGGATCAATGCCATGATGACCGGCATATGCATGGGGATGAAATCGGTAGCCTGCTCGCGGGGGATACCCATCAAATAAGCCCACAGCTCGTTGGCGAATGCCGGCCCGGTGACCGGCGGAACGAAGGGATTGGAAAATCCTCCCGTACGGGCCAGGTAGACCGGTATACTGGGCGAGAGCAGCATCAGCGCGGCCACCTGACTGGCGCTCCAGTTGCGAAGCCAAATCCAATGCCAAGGGTGACGCATCTGCCGCAGCCACAACGCGCCCAGCCACAGGTTGATCCCCAGAACGCCGAAGGCCATGAAGCCATGTGTGTAGAGCGCCAGCACCTCGCCAATTATTAACCATACCCAAGGCCAAACCCGTCGATACTTCCCTTGCCCGATCTGTAAAACCGCGTCGATCATGATCAACATCAGGGCAGGTGTGAGCGCGTAGGGCCGAATCTCCTGTGAGTAGAAGAGCCACAATGGCGCAATGATACCAACAGCCAGGGCCACTTTTCCGGCCCGTGCCCCGAAAACACGCGCCGTCACACGCCCCAGGTAAGCCGCGCCGATCAGGTTAACCAGCACGCTGAAGTAGCGTAGGGCAAACAGGCTGTGACCGGTTAAAACGATCCAGACATGCAGCAGGATGTTGCAGAGAGGATCGGCATTGGAGTTGATCGGTCCGGTGGCGAAGCCCAACAACACGCTTTCCGCCATCGGGAGCCGGGCAAACGACCACAGATATGCTTCATCGACCCAGATATCTTTGACATCGAGGTGATAGACGCGCAAAGCATAGCCCACCAGCAGGATAATCGCCATGAATAAGAGGGCGATCAGCCTTAGACGATTTGATAGTTGATAGTTAATAGTTGACATTGAGCTTTGGCCCCGTGATGGGCGATTTCTCCCGGTCGGCGACTTTAGAATGTGTTTTAAAAGTTTGATGTTGAGGTCATCACATAGTTATGAGTGATGAGTGATGGGTGATGAGTCAGACATAAAGGCGCATTCAACATCACTACCTTCGCTCATCCTGTCATTCCCGCGAAAGCGGGAATCCACTTGCCGCGCTGACGAATTCCCGCCTAGCAGTTTGTCGGAGAAGTCGGGAAATCGGCTTTGTTCTACCGAAATGAGCCCCAAAGCCATGCCTAATCTCTGATTTTGAGGCGTTGAAATCCTTGTTCGTTCCTCCGACGACTACCCAAAGTTGCTTTTCCGACAAACTGCTAGGCGGGAATGACATCAACAACCACTGTAAGGTATGAAGCCGGGAATACTGTTTCTACCTTTGCCAAGACCTATCTGGACTTTTAAAACATGCTCTTAGGCTGTGAACTAATCACCGAGAACTGAAAACTGTTTGTATCAATACCTTTGCCAGAATACGGTAACAGTCATCCCCGCTTTCACGGGAATGACAGCATTGGCGAAGTATGAGGGGTGAGTTTACCTGACTCATCACTCATCACCCAGAACTCATCACTGACGTTAGAGTTGTTCCGTCTTCTCTCTTCCTGACTCTTGAGCGTCTTTCAAGAGATGACCGAGTGTCGGCTTGGGGCGGGCAACCATGCCGATCTGGTACGAGAACAGGGATTTGGAGATGTGAATGAGGAAGCTGTTGATGGCCAGCAAGACACGGGCCAGTTTTCCGTCACCGACAGCCAGGGGATAAGGCGCGGGAATGCCTTTCTCTTCGATGATTTCGTATCCTATGTAGCCTAGCATCTGTCGTAGAGAGCGGAAGGTAAACAGCCGCGAGTGGTCGAAGTCGAGGATACCGCGTTTATTGTAATTGAAGTTGCCGATGAGCAGCCCGAAACGAATCGGCGCGAAGGCAACGTTGGCCGTGGTGATGATCACCGTTGGGTTGTCGCGGGAGAGGCTCTCTCTGAGCGCGCATAACAGTTTTTCGGGCGATTTTAAGTGTTCGATGATGTCCAACAGAAGGATTGTGTTGACCGGTTCGGAATGAGCCTTGAAGTTGTAGTTCTCTGTGATGGCTTCGATGTCCTGAGCGACGTGCCGCTTGAACTCGGACGAGACACCCTGCTCGATAGTGATGACCATCACCTGCTGCTCTTTCAGCCCATCGGCCATGAAGCTGCTGCCTTGCCCAATGTCCAGGACGGTGGTACCGGGCTTGATGCGCTGAAAGGCAAATTCGTGCGAGCTGGGATAACCGAGTTTGCGAGAGTAAGGCGATACATCCCGGCTGATGTAATCATACTTGGGATGGTAGAAGATTCCCATCTGAACCACGCGAGATCGAAGGGATGAGCCCAGGATCATCGCGCCATAAACAAAACCGTTGACACGGGAAATCTCCTTGCCGTAAAAAGTGGGTATTGGTATCTCGACGATCCGTTTTCCGGTCTGCAAGAACTGAATGATGATATCCGTGTCGAAATCATAATAGTCGGAGTTGTAGGCAAACGGCAGCTCGGCCAGACTGGAGACTTTGTACGCCCGGTACCCGGTGTGGAATTCCGACAGTTGGGCCTGGAGTATGCGGTTTTGAAAGGCGGTTAAGATCTGATTGCCGATCCACTTGTAGAGCGGCATTTTACCCTTTAGGGCATCGGCCTTATTGATCATACGTGAGCCGAAGACAGCTTCCGCATCACCGTCAAGGATCGGCTGCACCATCTGGCCGATCTGCTCAGGCGGATACTGTCCGTCGCCGTGGAGAAGCACAACCACGTCGAAGCCATTCTGAACAGCATAATGGTAGCCAATCTTCTGGTTGCCGCCATATCCCTGATTGCGCGGGTTATGTAGGACCGTGATTTTGAGGTCTTTGTGTTGCCTGGTGAAATCAAGGGCCCGGTAGAAGGTTTGATCGGCCGACTCGTCATCGATAATCAGGACCTCGGTGTCAAACGCTTGCGTGTGCCAGATGTCTGCCGGGATGCGATCAAGGACACTTTCGATAAACGCCTCGGCGTTGTAACAGACAACGAAGAGGAGAACTCTTTTCTTTTTTGCGCGAGATGCCATCGATGAAGCCTACTTTAGTGTTTGCTTATAGCTTGCTGAGAGCCAGGTTACGGGCACGTTGAGCCAGGATGGGCGCAATATGGCGTCGATATTCGGCGCTGCCTAGGAAGTCGGAGAGGTAAAGAGCCTCGGCTGTGCGCTCCGGAACAATGGGCCCGAAGGGGGTTTCGGCAGCAGCAGCGAGATTGTCATGATCGAATGTATGCTCAATGACGATCAACCGGTTACCCAACAAGCCACCAATGCAAGTGCTTGTCTCGATCATGCCTTCGGCTGTGTGATAGGCAATCGATGCCGCGCATACAATGGGTTGGTCGGCAGGGGTACGGGCAACCTGCCGGTAACCCGCGCCGATGAGCCCATCGGGCAGTTTAATTGTGATAGTCGTGATCAACCGGCCTCTTAACCCATTGAGGCATACTTCGCCGGCCAGATCGGACCAGAATAACATCTCACCAGCCTGCCCGTAGAGCTTGACCCGGGCCTTCATGGCAGCCAGAGCCACGCTCAGCGGGGAGTGAATATTGCCTGATGCCAGCAGCCCACCCAACGTGGCCACGTTACGGACATTGAGCCCTGCCACGTGGCGGGCTGTCTCTGCCAATAAATCATCGGCCAGATAGCCAAGCTCTTCGACCAATGCCTCGATGCGTACCATCGCTCCCAGAAACAAGGTGTTGTTTTCATACTCGATGAAATCGAGGCTCAGCGCGCTCAGATCAACTACGGCCTCGATCTCTGAGCTGCCTTCGCCGACAACTCCGATCCCGCCGGCCAACGGAATCGTCCTGATCTCTTTGCGCTGCAAAAGACGGACTGCTTCGTCCAGATCGTCCGGCCGGTGATATTCACGCAAGTTGTAGAGAACGGGCATGGCAGCTCTTCCCTTGAAAACAGTGATGAGTGATGGGTGATGAGTGACGAGTCAAAAGCTGTTTTCTTCCCCTATGACCAGCAGGTTGATTATCGACATCTCTCTTCGTCTAATCCGGATAGACACGCCAGCCTAACTCGTCGATGCCGGCGTTGGGTACATATTCCTTGGGTATCTGAGCCAGGGTGACTTCAGCCTCAGCCGCAACAGTTCCGTCAGGCAGCCGAATTTCGCTGTGAGCAACCGCCAGCCGCCCCTGGTCTTTGAGTAAATGCCCTACCAATGTGAGCGGCGTCTCGGTCGGCACCGGCCGGCGATAGCGAATCGCCAGCTTTGCCGTCACCATGAATCGGTCAGGCGCGCCGGCCATAGGCACTCGCCCGCCGATCTCATCGAGCATCGCGGCGACGATTCCGCCGTGTACCACACCCGGATAACCCTGGTATTCCGCACCGACACTGTAAAGCGCCCGAACTTCATTGTTGCCATTATCATCGAAGCGCAGTTTGAGACCAACTGGGCTTTCGAGCCCGCAAACGAAACAGTGACGGGAATTGGGCTGCCTGATTAGAGAGGATGTGTCCCGGTCAATATATTTGGTATCCAATGGCCCTCATGCAATCGTTGTGTCACGGTTCAAAAGTGCAAAACAACAGTCATCATTCACTTACTCGACGGCAAATGCATCGATCATCATCCGCACATCATCTCCCAACGGGTAGAGGATCGGGCAGGTAGCCCCGGCCTGGAGATACTCATCGACCTTCCTGCGGCATTCTTCGGGTGTGCCTGATGCAGTAATCAACTGGACCACATCGTCGGGCACCAATGTCATTGCCTGCTCGATTTCCTCTTCAGTCGCGGGCCAGGTCAGAACTTTGTTGATCTCGTCAAGCAGCTCCTGACTGACCCCGCTGGCTCGCATGATGTGCGGCTGCTGTCCCAGATATTGTGTCACCAGCCGCCGTGCTCCGTCAAGGGCTTTCTTTCGATCTGTATCCATTGAGCACACAACCAACTGAGGCCGGTCGATGTCTTCCAACTTGCGCCCGGCACGTTTAGCCCCTGCTTCGAGATGCTCCAACGCTCCTGCGTTGTATTTGGGCGAGACCAGATAATTCAGCACAACCCCATCGGCGATCTCGCCGGTCAGCTCCATCATCTGCATCCCGGTCGCGCCAATGTAGATCGGGACATTGCGGGGGCCTTTGCGACCGTGGACAACATCTAATTGGATATCGGTGACATTCACAAACTCTCCGTGGAAGGTGACCCGTTCGGCGGCCAGCAGCTTGCGCGCGACAGTTACCGTTTCCCGCATGGCAACCAACGGCTTGCGGCGCTCGATGCCAACATTCTTGGCCAACGGATCCCACCAGGCTCCAATGCCCAGGATAACGCGGTCGGGGGCCAGATCATCCAGCGTCAGATAGGTTGCAGCGATCAGCGCGGCGTTGCGCGTCCAGTTATTGATGACCCCTGAGCCGACCTTGATCCGGTTAGTTGTCGCCGCGAAGGCCGCCATTGGGACGATAGCATCACGCACCAGCCGGGACTCGGCCTGCCAGACGGCCTCAAAGCCTTTCTCTTCTGCGTATCGGACGTATTGAATGCCATCGGAGATTGGATGTGCATCTTGAAGGTATAACGCAACACGACCCGGCATGGTAACCTCCTCTTTCCAGGAATCAGGGGCCAGGGGATGGGAAATTCTTGTTGAGAGTGGCCTCTCTTAACCTGGCGCGTGGCCAATGTGATTGAACATTGAACATTGCAATGACGATTGCAGATCGTCGCTTTCCCGCCCTAGCCCTCATAGGCGTTAACTCAGACCATCGTCAATGCTGTCATTCCCGCGAAAGCGGGAATCCACTTCCCTCGCGGTAGAATGGAAGCTATTGCAGGGCATTTATTTCTTTGGAATGGCCTTAAAAAATTGGCCCCGCCTGGCGATCAGTTTTTTGCTCTCAACAACCGGCGATTGTAAACCAAGTTCTGTTGACATTTGTACTTGAAACCCGCACCGTAAATATACGGAAATGTCAACAGAACCTGCCATCCAATCAAACACTTGTCAGCCAGACAGGCTCTTTATCATCGGCCTCATGGTGGTTGACAATGTCCTGGTACATTTTCAGATCTTCCGGGATGTCTACATCGAGCGACATTGTTGGTGAACCATAAACACGGACCGGAATACCGGCCTCTTTAGCATAGGCGACATGCCTGCGAAAGCTGTTCGGGCCGTAGCTGTAAGATATCAGGCCAGGGGGTTGGATCAGAAGCGCATTGGTGCCTTCTCCATGCCGATCACTGGCAATGACCACAATTCTGGGTTGGTTGGCAAGCGCCAGCATACCCTCGATGTCTTTAGCCAACATCAGGGGCATATCAGACGCCACAATCAGGATGCCCTGTGCTCCCCATGTGGTGACGAGCTGTGTGGCACGCCCCAGCGCGTCATTCAACTCAGGAGAGCCGCTTTCCTGTACGGTTTGGACATCAAACTGGCGCGCCAGGGATAATACGGCATTATCACGGCTGATAACGAGAATCCCGCCAATACCTGTCACCCGGTTAAGTGTGCCGAGTGTCTGTTCCAACATCTGGCGGCTGAGAGTTTCACGCTGTTTACCGCTTAACACAGGAGCCAGGCGGCTCTTTGAACGATTGAGGGGTTTGACTGGAACGATAGCCCAAATATTCACGTTAGATTTCCTCTATACATTGAAGCAACGATGCTGCTAACTCGGTTTTCTCTACCAATGTCGTCATCAAGATATTCCGCGCTATTGCGCGTATATGCAGCTTTTCGATCTCCTCACACATCTCGACATCCACCGTGTCGAGTATAATCCCATCGAGCAAATCTTGGTAGTATGTTGCGATGCCAAGCGAGGACACATCATGTCCCAGCTCGGCCATCAATTTGGCTGCCGGACCTTTGACAGCCTGCCCGCCGATGATCGGGCTGACGGCAATACAGGGCACGGGACTACCGGCTATTGTGTCCCGGATACCTGGAATGGCCAGGATAGGGTCGATACTCAAAAAAGGGTTGGAGGGGCCGAATATGATCAGTGTGGCTTCTCCTAACGCCTGTTGGACGGCCTGGCTGGGGCGCGCATTTTCCACATCTTCAAAACGGATCGATTGCGCAATAGGCTGCCAGCGTTCCCGCACAAAATATTCCTGAAAAGCCAGGCAGCCATCGCCGGTCTCGATACGCGTTTGTACGCTTTGATCGGTCATGGGAAGGACAGCATGTTCGATGCCCAATGCGGTGGCCAGATGCCGGGTTACCTCGGTGAGGGATTTGCCCTCCCGCAGCATCGATGTCCGCGCCAGGCTGGTCGCCAGATCGCGATCGCCTAACCGGAACCAGGTCGGACCACCATATTGGCCCACCATTTCCATGGCATGGAATGTATCGTTGGCGATTCCCCAGCCTGTTTGGGGGTTGGCAAGATCAGATAAGCTGTAGAGAACGGTATCCAGGTCGGGAGAAATGTGAAGCCCCAAATGCTCGAAGTCATCGCCTGTATTGACGATGATCGAAAGCGCGCCGGGCGGTAGGACGTTGGCCAAACCCACGGCAAGCTTCGCCCCACCGACACCGCCCACCAGCAATACCACATGAGCATGAAGAGTCGTCATCGAAATGGTTTTACCTGTCTATCTTCATTATATGATCTGATATATACCATTGGGTATCAGGGTTTGTATCCATATTGAAACATCCGGAGGCTAAAGTGTCGACCGCCTCGAAAGCTGCTTATCGATACAAGTCGAGGTCGGGCGGGCGGACGAGATCGGCGGCACCGGCAGATTCATCGACCGGGTAAGCCAGCCCTCTAATGATCACGACCGGAATGCCTTCGTCGCTTTGCCCCGACACCAACCCGGCAGCAGCCGCCAATTCATCGGCAAAGCCAACTTCCGTGATCTGCAATCGTGCCCCACATAAATCGGGTTTTCCCCGCAAATCCCACCGGGCAGGCAGTCCCGCCGATCCAACTGCCACGCCGACCGTTCCCATCCGGAAGGGACGTCCATGGCTGTCGCTGATTACCACGCCGATCTTGATCTCGAAACGTCGTTCGAGGTTCTGCCGCAGCCCGCGGGCCGAAGCATCCGGATCGACCGGCAGCAGCAGCCGCCACTGCCCGCCTGGGCGCGTGTTGGAGTGATCGATGCCCGCATTGGCGCACACAAACCCCAGCCGGTGCCGAACGATCAAGACACCCTGTCGCACGCGGGACACGCTTTCCGCTTCGCTGAGGATAATGGCGACTTCGCGTGGATCTTTGCCACACTGTGCCGCAATCCGAAGGGCCTCGTCGTCCGGCATGACGCTGTCGAGATCGACCCAGCGCCCCTCAGATTTGGAGACAATCTTCGATGTAACCGCCATGACATCGCCATCAAGCAGGGTAAGATCGTTAGCCTGGAGTGCCTGCGCGATCAGTTCTGCCAGATCGTCGCCCGTTTGGATAAGTGGAATACCCGGTACACCGATTAACTCGACTCGCCCACCATCACGCCTCATACCTCTTTCCTGCTTTTTAAGTTGGTGATGTGCAGCCCGGCATCTTTGGTACCGTATCGCCTGTTGATCCCTAACAGCACCGGCGTCAGGCTTTCGGCCACGATGGCATTGGCCAGCGGCCCGGCATCGATGCCCCGCAGCCCGATAGCCTCTGCCAGCGCAATCACCTCGCGCCGGGCATTTTCATCGTCACCCGTGATCAGCACATCGCACTGAACAGTGTAAGCCGGATCTTTCAGGTGGACGGCTGACACATTCTGGAAAGCAGAGACCACTCGCGCATCATCGCCCAAAATAGCCTGGGCTTCTTCCGCGGCAGTTCGACCCTTGGGCAGCACGACCTCGGTGACGCGCGGCGGCGCAATCGGCACGGTGACATCGACCACGATCTTGCCTTGCACGGCCTCGCGGATGCTTTCCAGCGTGGTCTGGTGGGCAGTATAAGGCACAGTGATAATGACGATGGTTGCCTGGGCAGCGGCCTGCTCATTAGACAGACCCCGGATCGTCTCCGTGCCGAGGAGCCGGTTTAGCTCAGTCGATACGCGCTCCGCCTTCTCCCGGTCACGTGACCCGGTGATGACGGAGTATCCGGCGTTGGCCCAACGCAGCGCGAGCCCGCTGCCCTCTTTGCCTGTTCCGCCGATCACCGCCAACTGTATCGATGATCGATTTGCATTAGACATGGTGCTTCCCCTTCCTGGGTTTAAAGCTCCTGATCTCCCACTATCATTCTTCCTCAATGATCTCATCGTAAAACTTGACATAGTCTGCGCGATGTTCTCCGTCCATGCAGGCCATGGCTGCGCGGGGGTGCATGTTGAGTTGGCCGGTCAACATGTAAGGGATGTCATATCCCCACAGGATCTTCTCGCGCAGAGGCATGACATATTGCTGAAGGCACTGCAAGAGAGGACGCAGGCGGAATTTCGGGTTCTTCAGGAAACCGATCAGTAGCTCGGTCGGGCAGTTGCCCGCGCCACGGCCCAGGCCGCCAAGCGTGGCATCGAGATAGCTGGCTCCCATGATGAGCGCCTCGATGGTATTGGCGTAGGCCAGCTGCTGATTATTGTGGGTGTGGATGCCCACCTTCTTCCCGGTAGCTTCGGCATATTGAAGGTACTTTCGCGTCAGGGGTTGTATATCCTCTGAGTAGAGCGAGCCATAACTATCGACCAGGTAAATGACTTCGACCTCCGTCTTGCTCAAAATATCCAGAGCCTCATCCAGCTCACGTTCCTGCACTACCGAGATTGCCATCAGGTTGACGGTGGCCTCATACCCTTTGTCGTGGATGTCCTTGATCATGTCGACTGCCGTGGGGATCTGGTGAATATAGGTCGCCACGCGGTACATGTCGAAGACACTTTGCTCTTTGGGCAGGATATCGACGTGGTAGTCGGTACGCTCGGCGTCGGCCATGGCCGAGATCTTCAAATCGGTCGGGTTATCGCCGACAATCCGGCGCACATCTTCCTCTGTGCAGTGTTTCCACTTGCCATAGTCCTGGGGCAAATAGATGCTTTTGTCGCCCTTGTAGCCGATCTCCATGTAATCGATGCCGGCATCGACGCAAGCCTGGTAGACAGCCTTGACAAAATCATCCTCAAAATGAGAATTGTTCATCAATCCGCCATCTCGAACGGTACAGTCCAGCACCTTGATGTCGGGTCGATAGGTGAGCCAGGAGCCTTTCTTCTCGGCCCAACGGGTCTCAGTTTTTGCTGCATTGTCTGTCATGGTGATTCTCCTGGTGTTGGTGTAAGCATTCAGCCGTCAGAGTTTAACCTTCAGATTGATGACATGAAACGCGCATTCAAGCTGCCTATTTTAACCCACAAACAGCCCGTTTGGTCACGTTCTCTGCAAAGTAGTTTTTTCCATTCTCAACAAACGCGGTGACCATGCCCATTCCGGCAAGAGCAGAGGATCACCAGGGGATCAGCGGAGGATCAACAGAGGATGACCAGATCGAATAGCAGCCGGGCCATTGATTGGCGCCTTAAACGATGCTGTTGTAACGCTCCCAGGCAGCTTTCGCCAGCTCGCGTGAGCGCGCAGTGACGACCGCATCATCGAGGGTCAGCAAGCGACGATCCCGCATCAGCACCCGGCCGGCACAGATGGTGGTGGTGACCATCGACGGCTCAAAGCCGAACAGAATGTGCCACGGGAGGTTGCCTGCCGAAAGCGGCGTGGTGGGGTGGTAATCGACCAGGATGATATCGGCGGCTGAGCCGGGCAGCAGCAGGCCGGGAGGCGTATCGGGAAAGAATATCCTGGCGAGCGAGGCGTTGTTGTGAACAGCCATCTTGATGATGTCTGCCCCGTTTGCCCGGCGCGGATCGCGGTGCCAGGCTTTGTGAAGCAGGTAGGCGGCCTTCCATTCGGCCCACATGGCGTTGCCGAAACCGTCATTCCCCAGGCCGATGCGCATCCCGGTGCGCAGCATCCCATCGATGTCTGCCACCCCGACCCCATTATTCATGTTGGAGCGCGGCTGGTGGGTGACCCAGGTGCCGGTGTCACGCAGGATGTCGACTTCCCGCGCATCGACATGCACGCAGTGAGCGGCGATGGTTTTCTCGCCCAGAATACCCATCTTGTGCAACCGCTCGACCACCCGCATCCCATATTTATCCAGACTGTCTTGCTGATCGGCCTGAGCTTCGGCAATGTGAAGATGGAAACCTGTGTCGAGACCTTGAGCAGCATCGACGCAGTCAGCCAGTGTCTTATCTGAGACGGTCAATGATGCATGAATCCCAAATGATGCAGCGATGTTAGGACGCCGGCGGGATGCTTGGAGGAACCGGACATTCTCATCGATCCCGGCCTGCGTGCTTTGTGCTCCATAGCGATCGGTTGTCTCGTAGCACAGCACGGCGCGCAGCCCGGCCTGCTCGACCGCATCGGCGATGATGTCGAGCGACCCCGGCAGTGCATTGGGGCCGGCGTGATGATCGAAGAGGGTGGTCGTGCCGTGCTTGACGGCATCGATGAGACAAACCAGGGCACTGTATCGAACGTCTTCTTCCCCAAGAGCCTGGTCAAGCGGCCACCACAATCGCCCCAGTATGTCCAGGAAGCCGCTCGGCGCGGGTGGGGGGATGGCCATGCCGCGGGCGAAGGCACCGTAGAAATGGGTGTGGGCGCAGATATTTCCCGGCATGATCAACTGGCCGCCGGCATCGAGATGCTCGACATCAGGGTAGCGTGTCTGAAGCTCCGCGCCCGGTCCGACGTCGATAATTTGCCCACCCTCAACGTAAAGGGCCCCGTTTTCCAGCAGATCGGCGTCAGGTTCCCAGGATACGATAGTCCCATTGGTAATCAGCAGAGAATTGTCCATGGCTTCCTCTATTCTGACCTGGACCGGCTTGTCTCTTCGGTTCTCATCAGCGGGCCGCCGTTCTCGCGGATGGCCGACCGGATAGCCTCAAAGGTTTGTGATTGATCGCCTGACAGCATGAGCGCCTTCGATGGGCGATTGGCGTTAGTCGACAGCATGACAGAGCCGTGCTTGCAAGGCACCAGCAGATCGATGATGTACTTCTCCTGGCCTTCCTGTACCTCTACCGCGCGCTCAGCATAGACGCGCATGCCTTTGAGCGTATGGTAGATCTGCTCCACCAAAACATTGTCGTTGCGGAACAGATCGTTGATCTCATGGGCTGCCGTGAACCGCTCCCAGGTGGTTTGGATGAAGGTGATACGTCGCCAGCGCAGGCTGAGGATCGGAGGATGTTTCTGCTTGAGTGGGCCGAGCTGGAGCTTGTAGTAGCGTTCTTGCGCGCGGGGGTGGTTGGGCTGGTCAGGGAAGAGATCGATCCGGCGCGCCATTTCGTGCCCGGTCCGCCGGGCGTAGAAGTGGATGGCCCAGCGCAGGTCTTCGGGAAATTTGCTGGTGAAATAGAACGCCACGTACTCAGCATGAATACCCTTGGGAGCGTGTTTAGCGGGCACGCGGTACCAATGCCGATCTCGCGCAAGCTCAAAGTCTTGCGGGTCAGGCATTACACCAACCAAGACGCGATCTTCCGGGTACATGATTTTTACCTATAGTGTCATCATCGAGCTTTCTATTGGCGTGCCTCAACAATGCGCTTATCGATCTCTTTCACCAGCTCCTGATGCCGGCGCCACCAATCGGGATCACGCTGCGCATTCAGCTCGTCGACTGTCTTCCCCTGCTGTTCAACCCAGGTATAGTATTTCAGATTGTGCCACCGCTCGCGCGCCAATCGATCACCTTCTTGAATGTAGTCGAGTTTTTGTCCTCGGAAAGTACTTTCGACGCGCCCAACGGCCATCGCTTCGTCCATCTTGCCCTCAGCCTGTTCCAGCCAGCTCATGACGGAGTAGTAACGGTCAATGGCGTCAGTGCAGATGGTGACAACAACATCGTCTGCGCCCAGGTTGTAGTATTTGGCCGTTTTGATGGCGCCCAAGACGTTACAAACGCCTGAGATGCCAAAAATCCGGCTCATCGTGTCGATGTCGGCTTCCGGAATGCCATAGCGTTTGCTCAAAGTTTGCTGCCCGATCGGATCGGTAAGAAGCGCCAGCCCACGGACGCAGGATATATCGTCGATACAAACGACAGCGTCCATGTTCAAGACGTTGTGTATCCAGGTAACATGCTTGTCGCCGATGCCCTCGATGCGGTGCTCCCCGTAGCCGTTGTTGTAGAGCGTCGGGCACTGGATGGGCTCTAACCCAACGATCTTGAGATTGGGCCACATCTGCTTGAGCCGATCACCGGCAGCGATAGTACCACCGGAGCCCATCGCCGATACATAGGCGGATATATGCCCATGACCGATGCCATGCTGCTTGAGAACATCGGCCAGCTCCGCGATGGTATTGCCGGTAACGTGATAGTGGAACCGGTAGTTCCCCATCACCTCGAACTGGTTGAGAATGCGGATGTTGGGATCGGAGCGGCGCAGCTCCCAGGTTTTATCGTAAATTTCTTTGACGTTGCTCTCAGAGCCCGGCGTGGCGATGATCTCGGCTCCATATCCTCTGATCCGGTCGAATCGCTCTTGACTCATGTTCTCGGGCAGCACGACGATGCTTTTGAAGTTCATCCGGCATCCGACGAAAGCACCACCAATGCCATAGTTGCCGGTCGATGGCCAGACCAGCGTATGAATGCGAGGGTCGACTTCGCCAAACAACTCTTTTTCGATCAGCACCGAATAGGTCGCGCCGACCTTATGGCTGCTGGTGGGAAAATGGACACTGTGCAGCACGACAATATTGGCGTCAACCCCTGTCAGTTCTCTGGGCAAGATATGGTAGCAAATGGCATTGTCACTATCTTTCCAGGTGATGTTGAACAGGTTGATGGGATCGAGGGGATCTTCGTTCATCAGACGGAGCGCCTGTGCCCGCACTTCAGGGGCGATCTTCTCGGGATGCAGCATTTCTTCAAAAGTCGGGCCGGTGATGATCTGTTGGGTGTCCATGGGTTACCTGTATTTTTAAGACCCCCCACCCGGCAACGCTGCCGGGTGGGGGGGTTGCTCACTTTTTCTCTTTCGTGTTTTGTGGCGTCTGGAACCGTACGCGCGGCAGAGTTGCCGTCGATGCGCCTGGTATATCATCCAAAAGTTGTCGCTCGAGATGTCGCATTTCATCATAGGCGGCATCTCGATTGGTCGATGCCTCACGATAGGCATCCATATCTTTGGGATTCAGATCTTGGGTTCGGCGTCCTTTGAGCAGTTGTTTGACCTTCTCGTCCCACTCTCGATACTTATTCAGAGCTGCTTTGTGTTGGTCGAGCACGCTGTTGACTTGATTCTCTTCACTCATTTTTCTTCTCCTGTCTCCTCTTACTGGTTGAATTTGTGCAGGCTCCGGCGTGTGAAACCCGCTCTATACCCAATACGTTGCTGACAATATAAAGAGGCCGTCCTCTGACCTCGTTGTAGATTCGCCCCAGGTATTCACCAATAATCCCAAGAGAGATCAACTGGACACTTCCTAAAAAGAGAACCACTACCAGGGTTGTGGCCTGCCCCTCTAAGGGCTCCGCGTTGGTAAAGGCACGGAGATAGACAACCAGGAGAATCGCCAACCCGCTTAATGCAGCGATGGCAAAACCCAAATAGGTTGCCAGTTGCAGAGGAAGGTAGGAAAACCCGGTGATGCCATCCCAGGCAAAGCGGAGCATTTTCCGGAAAGGATACTTGGTTTCGCCGGAGTAGCGCTTATCACGCACATACTCCACGCCTGTTTGCCGAAAACCGACCCAGCTGACCATCCCACGCAGGAAGCGATGCTTCTCATTCATATTATCGATCACATCCACCACTTGTCGTGCCATCAGCCGGAAATCGCCCGTATCGAGTGGAATGTCGACATCTGTGATGCGGTAAAGGATGCGGTAGAACAGCGATGCAGTGGCTAGTTTGAACCAGCTTTCTCCTTCGCGCTTGGTGCGTACCGCGTAAACAACTTCGTATCCCTCTCGCCATTTCCGGATCATGTCGGGAAGCATTTCCGGAGGATCCTGAAGATCGGCGTCAATCAGGATGACAGCATGCCCGCTTGAGTAATCCATCCCGGCAGTGACGGCTACCGCATGGCCAAAATTACGTGAGAAGTGGATTACCCGGACATGAATGGGATCCTGAGCATAGAGAGCCTGGAGAGCTTCTGTAGAGCCATCGGTGCTGCCGTCGTTGACTAGTATCAGCTCCCAGGATTCGCCAGTGGCCTCCATAACAGCATGAATACGGCCATAAAGCGTCTGGATGTTGCCGACTTCATTATAAATCGGCGAGACAATCGAAATAACCGGATTGTTAGACATAGAGTCTCTTGCTTATTTAATAGAAGATTGTGTTACGACCTTGATGGCACTCCGATAAACTTACTTTCTATTTTACCTCTTCGTGCTCTAAAGGGTAGTCAAAGACAAAACAGGGACTGGGAGATGGGGATTAGGGTTGACACCCAAGAACCGTCATGTTTGGGGGAATCTGTTTCCGGTTTCTCTGCTACCAGGTCTGTTGAATTTTCCCGGATATACTGTACAAGCTCAGGGGCCCACGCTTCAACAGTTCCGTTCAGACAATCCCGGTTACAGTGACGCCGTATTCCACACTAATCATCCCTTGAAAATCGTGACGAGTGATGGGACAAAAAGTATCTTCATCTCTTTGTAGTGGTGTCCTGCCCAGCGAAGCATGACCAAAAGATTTCAACGCAAGTTCGACTACTCTTTATACAAACGTTTGCAAAAAGCTTGACAGATGAGAAAACCTATTGTAATGTGTTATTACAAACGTTTGCAAAGATCGGCGTCGCTTCTCCTATTTGCTGTTTGGACACACATAACACAGTATTCCAAAATCCACTCTTGATTTAATTGATTTAGCATATTCCTAATGCATAGATTATGATCACTAAAGTGCGTAGATCGCCCAATACAACTATTAAAGACATTGCCCGTGAATCAGGTGTGTCTTATTCAACGGTCTCGCGTGTGATTAATAATTTTGAGCATATCAAGCCGGAAACGAGAGAGCGCGTTATGGATGCTATGACGCGATTAGGGTATGTGGCTAATCAACATGCACGCAGCCTGGTAGGCGGGCGTTCCCAGGTTATCGGCTTACTCATCCATGCTTTTGATAGCTCTTATATTGGTCAGATCATCCAGGGCATCGATGAGGCCGTTGCCGAGGCTCATTACGATCTGATGCTCTACACAACCCACCGGCGCAAAATACGCGAATCTTCCTTTGTGGTCAGCCTTGCCCGGGGACTTGCTGACGGCTTGTTGTTGGTGCTGCCTCGCGACATCGAAGCCTATCTCGATACACTAGGCCAGCAGGGGTTCCCATTTGTGTTGATCGATTACGCGGCAACCTCAAGTGATGTCCCTTCGGTAAACGCAGCAAATCAGCAAGGAGCCTATGATGCCACCCTGTACCTGGCCAAGATAGGACATCGGCGTATCGGCTTCATAACAGGTGATATGGTGGCCGACAGTGCCCAGGAAAGGTTGATGGGATACAAGCAGGCTCTTGCCGGCAGCGGTATAGCGTTTGAGGCAGAATTAGTCTTTCAGGGCGACTTTTATCAATCAAAGGGCTTTGAGGGGGCTAATTCCTTACTTTCTCTAGACAACCCACCCACAGCGATCTTTGCATCTAATGATATGATAGCATTCGGAGTCTATGAAGCTGTACGGAATCGTGGTCTCCGGACGCCAGAGGATGTTTCGGTTGTTGGTTTCGATGATATTCCCCAGGCAGCGCAAGTCCATCCCTCTTTGACAACGGTTCGCCAGCCGTTGCAGGAAATGGGACGGATTGCGACTCAGATGCTGTTGCGCTGGATCGAGGAAGACCTCGATGAGCCGCTTGGCTATACCCAGCTTGCGACGGAATTGATTGTCCGCGATTCGGCATGTTCGCCGGTTGACAGTGTTTTCTATCGTTCGAGATCGGCCATGCCGAGCAGCGATGAAAGGAGGTAGTTCAAAGGAGAAGAAGAAATAGATTCGAAGTGACTTCACGTAAGAATCTGTGCCCTGATGGAAGCAAATTGGCAGTAAGTTTGTTCCCATCGTTCAAGGGACCTATTGGTTATTTCTAAGAACTAGATTACCAAGGAGCAAGATTATGTTGAAAGCAAAGAGCATCGTGTTGGCGCTCACCCTGATCCTGTTGGTGGCGCTGGTGGGTTGTACAGCTACAACAACACCTGTTGCAACAGACGCGCCGGCAACAGACGCGCCGGCAACAGACGCGCCGGCAACGGATGCACCGGCAACGGATGCGCCGGCAGTCGAACCGAGTGGCGATCCGGTCACAATTGAGTGGTGGCACATCTCGACCGCCGAGGAACACATGGCGCTGTGGCAGGGTATGGCTGATGCATACGTGGCCGAACACCCGAATGTCACCATCAACATCACCGTGCTGGAGAACGAGGCGTTCAAGACCAAGCTGACCACCGTCATGCAGTCCGGTGAGCCGCCCGATGTCTTCCAGAGCTGGGGTGGTGGAGTCATGAATCAGTATGCTGATGCTGGCCTGATCCAAGACATCACCGCGGCTCTTGATGAGAATGGCGGCGAATGGCGGAACACCTTTAGCGCCGGCCCTCTGGGTGTTTATGCCTATGGCGATAAGAACTACGGTGTGCCGTGGGATATGGGCATGGTCGGTTTCTGGTACAACAAGAAACTGTTTGCAGATGCCGGTATCGATGCCCCCCCTGAGACATGGGCAGAGTTCCTGGAAGATGTTCAAAAGCTGAAAGACGCCGGCATTACGCCCATTGCCGTGGCTGGTGGTGACAAGTGGCCCGCTCACTTTTATTGGACATATCTGGCCACCCGTATCGGCGGACAGGATGCATTTGTCAAAGCTTCTACGTGTCCAGGTTCCTTTACCGATGACCCATATGTTGAAGCTGGACGCAAGCTCCAGGAGTTGATCGCGCTTGAGCCCTTCCAGGACGGCTTCCTGGGTGCGACCTATGGCGACGAGGCCGGGCTGGTTGGTGACAGCAAGGCCGCCATGGAACTGATGGGCCAGTGGGCTCCTGCCGTACAAAATGATAACAGCGCATCTGGTGAAGGTATTGGGGATGATTTGGGATTCTTCCTGTTCCCGGCTGTTGAGGGTGGTGCTGGAGCGTTGACCGACGGCATGGGCGGCGGCAATGGTTTCGCCATTGGCAAGAATGCGCCTCCGGAGGCTGTTGACTTTGTCAAATTCCTGACCTCCCAAGAGAATCAGATTGCACTGGCCGAGATCAACGTTGGTTTACCGGTCGTCGTAGGAAGTGAGAAAGGCGTGTCTGATCCCAACCTGCTCCTGGTTCAGGAAGCTCGAGACAAAGCCGTCTACTTCCAGTTGTACTACGACCAGTACCTGGCCCCGGCAACAGGGGAAGTCATCAAGGATGCTGTCATGGGACTCTTCGCCAACATGCTAACGCCTGAAGAAGTTGCACAGCAACTTCAGGATTCGTTTGCCGCAGAGAGCTGCAAGTAAGTAACGTCCGCATGAAGTGTGACTCATGGGGGCCGGTTCAGCCGGCCCCCATTTGTAAATGAAGGAGAACAGTGCATGAGTGCAATTTCAGGGCATGAGAACACTTTTATGCCGTATAAATCGCGTGGCATTACCCGCAAGGCACAGGATCGGCTGACTATCCTGCTTTTTTTACTACCGGCTTTCATCTTTATTGCGATCTTTCAGATCTACCCCATGATCCGGTCTGCTTATTTCAGCGTCTGGGAGTGGAATGGCCTTGGCCCGTTAGAAACCTATGTCGGGCTCAAAAATTTTACGGATATCTGGTCCGATAAGAGTTTCTGGAAAGGACTGCAAAACACCTCATTGATCGTCGTGTGGTCTCTGACGATTCAACTCCCATTGGCATTGATACTGGCCCTCCTGATAGAACGCGATCTGCCCGGTCGGGCCATCTTTCGTTCTATCCTGTTTGTGCCATTTGTCTTATCTGAAGTCATCATCGGCCAGATCTGGATCAAGATGTTCAGGCCCGATGCCCATTATGGCTTCATCAACCTTATCCTGGATCAATTCGGCTTGAAGGCTCAACCCTGGCTAGGAGATCCAAATCAGGCAATGGCCTGTGCCTTTGTTGCCCTTTCCTGGCAATACTTTGGGCTTCACATGTTGCTTTATATTGCCGGCCTCCAAAATGTTCCTCAGGAGCTTGAGGAAGCTGCGCGTATCGATGGCGCAAATGAGATCCAGACGATCTGGAACATTACCTTGCCCATGATTGGTAATGCCATCCGGACATCCGTCTTCCTTTCATTGCTGGGATCGATACAGGTTTTTGGCCTGGTTTGGGTCATGACCAGAGGTGGGCCGATAGGCGCCAGTGAGACATTGGCGACTTACATGTATCGCGCTGCCTTTTTGAAGTTTTCGTTAGGCTATGGCTCGGCAGTAGCCATTATCATACTGGTGCTCTCACTGGTTTTGTCAACGGTTTACCAACTCGCTGCCGGCCGGCATGAACATGTTGGCGGGATGTAAAAGCATACGCTTCCAGTTTTTCAGAAGTCATTTTTTACTCAAAAACTCATTCCATTGACGAAGACAAACGACATCCATTCGAAGTCATCGTCGTTATCTCATTGATTTTTAGGAAGGATTGACACATGGAAGCTGTCCATAAGAAACAAGAGCATCGGGGGTCAGGAAAGTTCGGGAGAAGATTCCTCCAATACCTTGTCTTATCGGTTTTTCTTCTGATTATTCTTGTTCCCATTGTTCTGATCGTATTTGGCTCACTCAAGACCCGCGGTGAATTCGCATCAACACCCTACACTTTTCCCAACCCTCCTCGCTGGGAAAACTATGAGCGAATCCTCACACAACCGTCGACCTTTGTCATGTTGCGCAACAGTATTGTGGTCATGGTTGTCAGTGTCGCAGGGACGCTGGTTGTGTCCAGCCTGGCTGCTTTCGTTTTTGCGCGGATGCGATTCCGGGGGCAGACCATGCTTATGAACATTGCCCTTGTAGGGCTCATGTTCCCCATGAATGTTGCCATTTTGCCAATCTACCTCATCATTAAAGAGATGCAACTGACCGATAATCTGTGGGGCATTATGTTGCCGCAGATCGCCTTCGGTCTGGCTGTCAATATTCTGATCTTGCGGGGCTTTTTTATGTCTGTGCCAACTGAATTGCAAGACGCTGCTTACATTGACGGGTGCAGCACGTTCGGCTTTTTTTGGCGCATTCTTCTGCCGCTGGCACGCCCGGCGATGTCCGCGGTGGCGGTGCTGGCAATGTTGGGAAGCTGGAACAGTTATTTCTTGCCCCTGACAATACTCAACAGCGAGAAATGGTATACGCTGCCGCTGGGCACGATGCAGTTTGTCGGCCAATATGGCTCGGAACAGAACATGGTGATGGCATTTCTGTTCCTGTCTATGGTCCCGGCCCTGATCTTTTACGTCTTTGCTGAGCGGCAGATTGTCTCCGGCTTGACGGCAGGCGCGCTCAAGGGATAGCTGTGGAATGTCAATGCATAAGCTCGTGCCGATTGTCTGGATGGTGGTTCTCCTGTTAGGCAGGTTTCATTCTTTCTCTACCTCCCCATCGACAAATATCCCGCTGAAACCTGCTGAGACCACTGTTGTGGTCTCTAAGCAATACCGTCATCTTTTCGCGGAATATACCGGCAACATTAGCACGGAGTTGCAAGTTCAGATCAAGACATCCCGGCAGTATTTCTTCCATACCGAGACTAAAAGCTATCCTGAATACGTGTTTGCGCATGAGCGGACAGCGATTCAAGGGCTATGAACCCATTTCTATACCAAAACGAAAGTGTATGTATATCATGACAAAAGATAATAGCTCTGTCTATCGTGATGTCAGCCGGACGATAGATCAGCGCGTCGAGGATTTGCTGGCCCAGATGACCTTGGAAGAGAAATTGGCTCAGCTTGGCAGTGCCTGGGTTTACCAGGTGATGCCTTTTGAAGAGAAGGCCTCCGAGATTTTAGGCCACGGCATTGGGCATATTACGCGCATTGGTGGTGCCAGCAATCTCCTTCCCCTCGAGGCGACAGAATTGGCAAATCGTATCCAGCGGTACCTGCTGGAAGAGACACGGTTGGGCATTCCGGCTATCGTTCACGAAGAATGCTGTAGTGGTTACATGGCTCGTGGCGCGACATGCTTTCCACAAGCCATTGCGCTGGCAAGTACCTGGGATCCGGAATTGGCCGGGCGAATGGCTGGGGTGATCCGCGAGCAGATGCGCGCCGCCGGCGGGCATCAGGGTCTATCTCCGGTACTTGATATAACCCGCGATCCGCGTTGGGGTCGTACCGAGGAAACATTTGGCGAAGATCCTCTGTTGGTCGCGGCGATGGGTGTTGCCTATGTTAGAGGCCTCCAGGGAGAGGATTGGGATAATCGTGTTGTGGCAACCCTGAAACACTTCGCGGCTCATGGAATGCCGGATGGGGGCATGAATCAAAACCCGGTCCACGTGCCTGAGCGCGAATTGCGTGAGGTCTTCCTGCTGCCTTTTGAAGCAGCTGTCAAGGAGGCCGGTGCGCTTTCCGTCATGCCTGCCTATCACGAATTGGATGGCATTCCCTGTTCTGCCTCTCAAGAGCTGCTAACCGATATCTTGCGCGAGCAGTGGGGCTTCGACGGCACCGTGGTATCGGATTATGTCGCTATCGAGCAGCTTCGAGTGCCGCATTACGTCGCGGACACCAAGTCGGATGCCGCTGTGGCGGCGCTCGAAGCAGGCATCGACATCGAGCTGCCCGGCACAGACTGCTATGGCGATCCGCTTCGAGAGGCGTTGGAGCAGGAGTTGATCGATATAGCCCTGATCGATAAAAGCGTGAGACGCCTGCTGCGCATGAAATTCCAGCTTGGCCTGTTCGAAAACCCATACGTCGATGCCGGGCAGGTTGTGGCATCGCTCGACATGCCTGAGCATCGGGCGCTGGCCCGCGAGATTGCCGGTAAGGGGATTGTTCTCCTCAAGAACGAAGGGGATTTACTTCCCCTCAGCCAGGAGATCGAATCGATTGCCGTCATTGGGCCGAATGCCAATTCGGCTCGCCATTTATTGGGTGACTATGCTTTCCCCTGCCACATCGAGACACTCATCGAGATGTTGGAAGACAATCCACTCCATCACGCGCTGCCCGATCCGAAGCTACTCCAGACCAACGACATTGGCATAGAGGTACGTCCAATCCTCGAAGTTCTGAGGGACAGGCTTTCGTCAAAAACCCAGATCCACTATGCCCAAGGCTGCGAAGTCAACAGCGACTCCCGCGTGGGCTTCGATGAGGCAGTGAAGGCCGCCGGCCAGGCCCAGGTCGCGTTGCTGTTCCTGGGCGACAGGTCCGGCCTGATCAATGCCTGCACATCGGGTGAGACGCGCGACCGGGTCAGCATCGATCTGCCGGGTGTTCAGCAGGAGCTGCTGGAGGCCGTCTACGCAACCGGGACGCCTGTCGTGGTTGTGCTGAATACAGGTCGGCCGGTTGGTGTGCCCTGGATGGATGAACACGTCCCCGCCATTTTGGAGATGTGGCAGCCCGGTGAGGAAGGCGCCGAGGCGATTGCCGATGTGCTGTTCGGCGATGTCAACCCTGGAGGCAAACTGCCGATTACCTTCCCTCGTCATGTTGGACAGATTCCAACCTTTTACTATCATAAGCCTTCAGGTGGGCGTTCGCACTGGAAAGGTCCTTATGTCTCGTTCAGTAACAAGCCTCTGTATCCCTTCGGCTATGGTCTGAGCTATACGAAGTTCGAGCTGAGGAACTTCCGGCTGGGTCGCGACCAGATGCAGGCCGGCGAGAGCGTTACCATCCAGGTCGATGTCACAAATGTGGGCTCGCGGGATGGCGATGAGGTTGTCCAGCTCTACATCCGCGACGAGATCGCGACGGTTGCCCGTCCGGTCAAGGAGTTAAAAGGATTTCGGCGCGTCCACCTGGCCGCGGGCGAGACAAAGACCGTGACATTCACATTGTATGCCGATCAGCTTGCCTTCTACAACCGTGAGATGAAGTTTGTGGTTGAACCCGGCACTGTCCAGATTATGGTTGGCACATCGTCAGAGGACCTACCGTTCACTGCCCCAGTCGAGATCATGGGCAATGTGACTGAGATTAGTGATAAAATCTTTTTTAGTATGTCGATAGTTAAATCATAAGGAGCTTTGAAGCATATGTTTACACCACAACCTGAGCATAAGTTTACTTTTGGCCTGTGGACGGTCGGCAGTACCGGACGCGATCCGTTTGGCTCGCCGGTCCGCCAGGCCCTTTCTCCCGTCGAGCTTGTCCACCTGCTGAGCGAAGTCGGCGCCTATGGTGTCAACTTCCACGATAACGACCTGGTGCCCATCGATGCCACTCCGTCCGAGCGTGACCAGATCGTCCGAGATTTCAAGCAGGCGCTGAGCGAGACCGGGCTGGTCGTCCCCATGGCGACTACCAACCTGTTTGGCGATCCGGCCTTTAAGGATGGCGCTTTCACGTCTAACGACTCCAATGTCCGTGCCTATGCGCTTCAGAAGACCATGAACGCTATCGACCTGGGTGTTGAGCTGGGCGCGAAGGTGTATGTCTTTTGGGGCGGTCGAGAAGGCGTCGAGACCGATGCCAGCAAGGACCCGGTCGAAGGGCTCAAGCGTTTCCGCGAGGCGCTCGACTTTCTGTGCGAGTACGTCAAAGACCAGGGATACGATCTGAAGTTCGCATTAGAGGCCAAACCCAACGAGCCGCGTAGTGACATCTATTTGCCGACTACCGGCGCGATGCTGGGCTTTATCGCCACCCTGGAGAACTCTGAGATGGTCGGCGTCAACCCGGAAGTGGCTCATGAGCACATGGCCGGGCTGAACTTCACCCACGCGGTTGCCCAAGCCTGGGATGCCGGTAAGCTCTTCCACATCGATCTCAACGATCAGGCGCCCGGCCGTTACGATCAAGACCTGCGCTTCGGTTCGAGCAATCTCAAGAGTGCCTTTTTCCTGGTCAAGTTCCTGGAAGATGTAGGATACGAAGGTATGCGTCACTATGATGCTCATGCCTATCGCACCGAGGATTACGAGGGTGTCAAGGACTTCGCGCGGGGTTGTATGCGGACATACCTGGTACTCAAGCAAAAGGCAGCCGAGTGGAATGCCGATCCCGAGATCCAGGCACTGGTGGCCGAGATCAATGCTGATCAGGGCTCAGAGCAGCTGCTGGGTTCTTACAGTGCGGAACGGGCTACGGCACTCAAAGGCACGCAGTTCGATCGCGTCGCGATGGGTGAGCGTGGTCTGGCCTATGAAAGACTGGATCAGCTGACCCTGGAACTTCTGATGGGTGTCCGGTAGGAGGAGAGAAACATGACCGGTGGTCGCTACTTCCTGGGACTTGATGTTTCGACAACTGGAGCCAAGGCGCTGCTGATCGATGAGCAGGGCCAGGTCGTGGGCAGCGCGACCTCGCCGCTGACTCTATCGATGCCCCACCCACTGTGGTCAGAGCAGAATCCCCGCGATTGGTGGGCAGGCATGGTGCTGAGCATCCAGCAGGTGCTCGGCGCCAGCGGAGTGCCTGCTCAATCGATTGTTGCTGTTGGCCTGACCGGCCAGATGCACGGGTTGGTCATGCTCGAAGAGAATGGCGAGGTGCTCCGCCCAGCCATCCTGTGGAACGATCAACGCACAGGCGCGCAGTGCGACGAGATCCGAACGAGGCTGGGCAAAGACCGTCTGATCCGGATTACCGGCAACGATGCGCTAACCGGCTTCACAGCGCCCAAGATCCTCTGGGTGCAGCAGAATGAGCCGGATATCTACGCTCGTGCCCGCCACGTCTTGCTACCGAAGGACTACATCCGGTATCGGCTCACCGGCCAGTATGGCATGGACAGGGCCGGTGGCTCCGGGACGCTGCTCTTCGATCTCAAAACGAGGACGTGGTCAGCAGAAGTTCTAAAGGAGCTGGGCATTCCAATAGAGTGGATGCCGCCGACCTTTGAAGGGCCGGCGATTACCAGCCGGGTGAGCGCCGAAGCAGCTGCCGCGACCGGATTGGCTGCCGGCACCCCGGTAGTTGCCGGTGGCGGCGATCAGGCTGCCGGCGCGGTTGGCGTCGGCGCGGTTGAGCCGGGGGTGGTTTCGGTCGTGCTGGGAACGTCCGGTGTGGTCTTTGCGACCACTTCGGGCCCTCTGGTCGAGCCGGAAGGGCGTTTACATGCCTTCTGCCATGCTGTGCCGGATCGATGGCACTTCATGGGAGTCATGCTCAGCGCGGCCGGTAGCTTCCAGTGGTACCGTGATACGCTGGCACCGGATGTCAGCTTTGACACGCTGACGACTGAAGCAGAAACCGTTCCGCCCGGCAGTGAGGGTTTGCTGTTTCTGCCCTATCTGACCGGCGAGCGTACCCCTTACCCCGATCCGCTGGCGCGCGGCGCCTGGATCGGCTTGACGGCACGCCACACTCGTGCCCACCTGACCCGATCGGTGTTGGAGGGTGTAGCCTTTGGTCTCAAGGATAGCTTTACGCTGATCCAGGAGGCCGGGCTGGGTGACATTCGGCGTGTTCACGTTTCCGGCGGCGGCGCCAAGAGCGCGCTGTGGAAACAGATCCTGGCCGATGTCTTCAATGTGGAACTGGTGACGGTCAACACGACTGAGGGCGCCGCTTATGGCGCGGCTCTGCTGGCGGGAGTTGGCGCGGGCTGCTGGACAAGCGTCGAAGCAGCCTGTGCCGAGACCATCCAGGTGACCGGGCGCGTTGCGCCGGATGCGCGACGCGCGGCGCTATATGCGGAGTACTATCCGCAGTATCGCGCGCTTTATCCGGCACTGACCGGCACATTCACCAATCTGGCTGCCCTGGCTGCGAAGATCTGAGCCATAATACGGTTCAGGTAAGTATTATGATGCGCTGGGCGCCTACAAGGGCGCCCAGTCTTTGCATATTGCCAAGTGTTGAAAGGAGCCGATTGTGAGCTTTCTTGACCGTATATTTGGGCCCAAAAATCTAACGTCTGATTGGATCGCCAATCCGGGGGTTCCGCTCCGTATCGATCTTGATTCCGGGCGCTTTTGTAAGGTGGATCTGGGGTCCCCAATCGACAGTTTGGCGCATCTGGGGCCAGGCAAACACATCAAAGGTCGAGGACATGAACAAGCTCTTGTGTATGAACACCATGGGGTTCAACTGTTCATTGATGAAGCCCTGTGCCTTGATACAGTCGACATTACGCTTCTGGCAGAGGGGAGTATGGTGGCCTTCTCTGGAGACTGGTACTTCCATGGAGAACCGGTCGCGATTGATGCAGACAGCACGCCGGCAGATATCCAAACAATTCTGGGGCCACCAGATAAGATATTTCCGTCCGGAGATATCTCTTATGCTTGTTCACGAGGCGATATAGAGTTTTCGTGGGATGGCGGCGACTTAGATTATGTGCTAATCGTTCGACGAACTTGATCGACCCGATGTGTCATCGGATCGATCGGTACGGTGTTGCGTCGATGCCGGTTATGGACAACAGTCGTCGATTTCGATCAAATGACGCGGTAGATCCTGCCGGCGTAGTCACAACCAGCGGTCCCATGAATGCCCAGGAATGAGCTTGACGGAAAGTGACGATAAGCCATAAAAAGCTAACCACAATTTGGGCCTGGATGAGATGAAGCACCCATCCTGGGCATCCCAGAAAACGAGAATCAACGAGTAGGAAGTGTTGGTCAACACCATCCTATTTCTGAGATAACTACCGCGGAGACTTTGTAACATGCAAATCTCGATCATTCTGGCGCACCCTGACGCCGGCAGCTTCAACCACGCCATCGCGCAGACCGCGGCGGCTGAGTTGTCTCAGCGGGGACATACCGTCACCCTGCACGATCTCCATCAGGAAGGTTTCGATCCGCTTCTCCCGGCCGGCGAAATCCCCGACTATGCCCCCTTGCCCGAAGCGATCGCTGCACACTGTGCTGAGATCGCAGATGCCGATGGGATCATCATCGTTCATCCCAACTGGTGGGGGCAGCCGCCCGCCATTCTGAAAGGGTGGGTAGATCGAGTGATACGACCTGGGGTAGCTTATCGGTTCGAGGAGGGCGATCAGGGTGAGGGTGTACCCATCGGCCTGCTGAAGGCGCGGGCGGTCCTGGTCTTTAACACTGCCAACACGAAGCCTGAGCGGGAGATCGCCGCGTTTGGCGATCCGCTTGAGACGATCTGGAAGAATTGCATCTTTGGGTTGTGTGGGGTCGATACTTTCTACCGAGAGACGTTTACAGTGGTGGTTACCAGCACCCTGGAGCAGCGCCAGGAGTGGCTGAGGAGAGTACGACAAGCGGTAGGGCGCTATTTCCCAGCAGCTTAAGCTCTAATCATCGAAATGGAAGACGATTTGAACCGCCCAGCACTCTCAATCTCGACGGCCTTTGACTACAATATCCCAATCGAAGAACAGATCCCAGCGATTGCTGCAGCGGGCTTCTCGCATGTTTCGCTTGGGGCAAAAGAGGATCATTCCGGCTACCTGACGGCGCCGGGCCGAGAGCATCTTAGAAATCTACTGCGGCAGAACGAATTGGAGATCGACACCCTTCACGCCCCTTGCTGCATGGACTTGCCCGATAGTGCCGAGCGGCTGATTGCCGTAGCAAGGGCGGCGGCCGAGCTGAATATTCCGGTTGTGGTAGTCCATGCTGGGCCGTTTGCCATCGAAGCCTCTGAACAAGAAAACCTTTTGAGGGTAGTGCTCCAAACCGGCCAAAGTCTGGAGACTGTGTCACGCGAAACAGGCACCATATTTGCCGTAGAGAACGTCTTGCCTGGCCCTGCAACGGAGTTGGCACAGGCATCTGTGTCTCATCTCGATCCAGCCTGTTTCGGCTTCTGCTACGATTCTTCGCACGATCAGATCGATGGGCCCAACCCGTTTGATCTACTGGGGAGCTTCAGCAGGAGGCTTTTTGCCGTCCACCTGTCTGATCGCATCGCGGCCTATGTCGATCATGTGCTGCCGGGAGAGGGGTTCATCGACTGGGCCGGGCTTACCCAGGCGCTTCGGCAGGCTGACTATGACCACCCATTATTGTTCGAGGTCGCAGTGACCCATTCATCGGCCAAAGAAATGGAGCCTTTCCTGGAACTGGCATATCGGCGAGCATGCCAGGTGCATCAATTGCTGGCGGCAGCTATTCCCTAAGGGATGTGAAAATAATTAAACCTTCCGACAGGTAGCTGGAGCAATATCGATGAACCACTTACCCAGACCTGGGCTGTTTCAAC